>JAJUII010000045.1 GCA_029265505.1 Aeromicrobium choanae | reverse complement strand
GTCGATCACGGCGGTCGCGTCGACGGCCTTGACCATGTCGAACAGGGTCAGGGCGGCGACGCTCACCGCGGTGAGCGCCTCCATCTCGACCCCGGTCGGGGCTTTCGTCGCCACCGTCGCCTCGATGCGCACGGCATCGGACTCGGCGGAGAAGTCGACCGTGATCGAGGTCAGCGGCAGCGGGTGGCACAGGGGCACCAGGGTGGGCGTGCGCTTGGCCGCGAGGATCCCGGCGACGCGCGCCGTGGCGAGTGCCTCGCCCTTGGGAAGATCGCCGGCCATGATCCGGGACACGACGTCCCCACGGGTCCGTAAGCGGCCCGAGGCGACCGCGACCCGGCGCGTCGCGGGCTTGCCCGCCACGTCGACCATGTGGGCACTGCCATCCTCGCGGTAGTGCGTCAGTCCGTCGTCGGTCATCTGATCCTCCACCAGGTCACGCTATCGCCGGCCGCGAGCGCGGTGACCGACTTCGGCACGAACACGAGCAGATCCGCTCGGGCGTAGGAGGCGATCAGGTGCGACCCGGGGCCGCCGACCAGGGCGACGTGTCCGGATGCGTCGAACGTGCCCCGCCGTACCTGCAGGCGTCCGGGGGGAGAGAGCAGGGGCTCGGCCAGCGCGGCCGTCCCGGTCGGACGCTCGCTCGGGCGTCCGACCGCGGCGGCGAGAGCGGGCCGGAGGAACAGTTCGAACGACACCAGCACACTGACCGGATTGCCCGGAAGGCAGACGACCGGCACCTCGCGGTCGCCTCGTCGCAGCACGGCCAGGCCCTGGGGTCCGCCCGGTTGGACGTCGACGTGACCGAACCACGAGCCGGGCGTCCCCTCGAGCGTCTGGCGGACCACCTCGCGTGTGCCGGCACTGACACCGCCCGACGTGATCACGAGGTCGTGCCGGGCGGCGAGGTGCTCGAGGGTGGCTCTGAGGGCGTCGGGGTCATCGGGGACCGCGTGACGCGTGCACGGAAGTCCGAGCTCCGCGGTCGCCGCCTGCAGCACGAGCCCGTTCACGTCGGGGACGTCTCCGGCCGCGATCTCGCTGCCGGTGCTCACGACGGCGATCCGCAGGTCGGGCGCGATCTCGACCTGCTCGACCCCGGCCGCCAGCAGGGCACCGATCGCGGCCGGGGTCAGGGGTGCATGGGCGGGAAGGACCACGTCGCCGGCGGGGAGGTCGGAGCCTTGGCGGCGGATGAAGGCCCCGTCCTCGACCGGCCGGGTGAACACGACCTCCGCGCCGCCCGTGCTCGGGCCGAACTCCCGGTCGCGGGTGTGCTCGATCGGGACCACCGCCGTCGCACCGGGCGGCAGTGGGGCCCCGGTCATGATCGGGGCGGCCGTGCCGGGAGCCAGCGGTGACGGGTTCCTCAGACCCGCCACCACGTGCTCCGTGGTGCGGAGTCGGACGGGGCGGTCGGCTCTCGCCTCGGCGAGATCGTCGGCGCGGACGGCGAACCCGTCCATCTGACTGTCGTCGAAGCCAGGGATCGGGCGCCTCGCGTGGACGGCTCGGGCCAGCCGTCCGGACAGATCGGGGGTGAGGGGCCGCACCTGCGTCGGCCTCGCGCCACGCGCCGTCTCCTGCACGGCGGCCCGGACGGCATCGCGGTGCTCCTCGACCGATCGGCCCACGTCGACCCCTTCCATGTCCCGTCGCGTGCTGCGGGCTCCTCGTCTGCGAAGCCACGCCTCAGCGGTGCGCGTGACGACACCGTACGCGGTCCGAGCACGGCCGGGTTGCGCCGAACGCCGGTCCGGCGGTGCGAGAGTGGAGTCATGGTCGAGATCGCCGAGGGGTGGGCCGCGACGCTGGCCGACTACGAGCGTCATCTGCGCACCGAGCGCGACGTCTCCGAGCACACGGTGCGGGCGTATCTGACGGATCTGGCCGATCTGGCGGCGCACGCCACGGCGATGCACGTGCTCGACCCGGGAGCGGTGACGATTCGCACCCTGCGCAGTTGGCTCGCGAACCTGCAGACCCGCGGCCGGGCGCGCACCACGCTGGCACGGCGATCGACCGCGGCCCGGGTGTTCACGGCATGGCTCGAACGCACGGGACGGGCGGAGTCGGACGCCGGAGCGCTGTTGGCGGCACCGAAGGCGCATCGTCCCCTGCCGCCGGTGCTGAACCAGACCGACATGCGCGCCGTGGTGGAGTCCATCGTCGAGGCGATCGACGACGACGGACCGGTCGGTCTGCGCGATCTGGCGATCATCGAGCTGCTCTGGGCGACGGGGGTGCGCGTCGGCGAGCTGGTGGGTGCGGATATCGACGATCTGCACACTGATCGGCGCGTCCTGCGCGTGCTCGGCAAGGGCTCGAAGGAGCGGATGGTCCCGTACGGGCTGCCTGCCGCCGACGCCCTGGCCGCGTGGCTGGACCGCGGGCGCCCCCGCCTCGCCACCGCCGACAGCGGTCCGGCGCTGTTCTTGGGGTCCCGCGGCGGGCGGATCGACGCCCGCGTCGTGCGTCGCGTCGTCCACCGACGGATCGCGGCGGTCCCGGACGCGCCGGACGTCGGACCGCACGGGCTGCGGCACACCGCGGCCACCCACCTGTTGGAGGGCGGGGCCGACCTGCGCTCGGTCCAGGAGCTGCTCGGGCATGCGTCGATGGGGACGACGCAGATCTACACCCACGTCAGCGCCGACCGACTGCGGGCTGCGTTCGCCCAGGCGCACCCCCGCGCCTGAGTCACCGTGCACCGAGTGGGTCGACCGGGCGTCCGTCCTCCAGCCGCATGACATGCACGTGGCAGCCGGTGGACATCCCGGTCGAGCCGACCCGGCCGAGCAGGTCACCGGGGACGACCCGATCGCCGACCCGCACCGTGATCGAGGACAGGTGCGAGACCGACACGGCGTGATCACCGTGGCGGACCTCGATCTGCAGCCCGTAGGGACCACGGGCGCCGGCCCACGTCACCGTGCCCGCGGCGACCGCGCGGACCGGCGTCCCGCACGGGGCGCCCACGTCGACGCCGTCGTGCAGTCGGCGCTCCCCGGTGATCGGATGGACGCGCATGCCGAACGGCGAGGTGACGGGACCGGGGACCGGGAGCCGCCCGGGTGACTCGCTCGGCGGAGCCGGCGGTGGGCCCTCGGGACTGATCAGGACGTAGCGTCCGCCGCCGGGGAGGAGATCGGCCGGGTCGAGATGGTCCTCGCCGCGTCGACGCCCCAGGTGCAGGCAGGCCGCCGGGCAGACGCCGTGACCGGAGCGCAGCCGGCCGAGCGGCTGTCCGGCGACCACGACCTCGCCGACCTCGACGCTCGCCTCGACCGGCTGATAGGTCGAGCGCTCGCTTCCGTGGTCGACGGTGATCGTGCCGACGCCGGCGACGCGACCGGCGAAGGTCACCCGGCCGGCCGCCACCGCGCGGACGGTCTGCCCGGGCCGACCCGGCAGGTCCACCCCGCGATGCCCCGGGGCGTAGCGATGGCGCGGCGCGTCGAACGGGCGCGCGATGCCGGTCTCGTCCAGGGGCCAGGTCCACGTGGACGCGGCGACCGGCGCCGGGACGAGCGCGAGCAGCAGGACGAGGCAGGCGAGGCGGATCAGGCGGCTCATGACCTCGAAGCCAACCGTCGGTGGGCCGCGGGCGGAACCGCCTCGCGGCCTGCTGTGGATGCCGGGTCGATCCGCGGGCAGGTCTGTGGGCGGCCGATTTCCGCGCGGCCGATGTCGTGCCGTAGAATCGGCTCATCCGTCCTCGGACGGAAATTCGCGTGCCCTCTCCCGTGACGTGAGAACCGAACGGGGCGCGGACCGGGTCCCTTCGGGGTGGCCCGCGTGGGGCACCAGGGCATCGCCGACCGGCGGTGCGTCAACCTGGAAGGAAAGGAAGTACGGCCATGGCCGTCGTCACCATGCGCCAGCTCCTCGAGAGCGGCGTGCACTTCGGGCACCAGACCCGTCGCTGGAACCCCAAGATGAAGCGCTTCATCATGACGGAGCGCAACGGCATCTACATCATCGATCTGCAGCAGTCGCTGGCCTACATCGACTCGGCCTACGACTTCGTCAAGAGCACCGTCGCCCGCGGCGGCACGATCCTGTTCGTCGGCACGAAGCGTCAGGCGCAGGAGGCCATCGAGGAGCAGGCCAAGCGCGTGGGCATGCCCTACGTCAACCAGCGGTGGCTGGGCGGCATGCTGACGAACTACTCGACCATGGCGTCGCGCCTGAACCGCCTCAAGGAGCTCGAGGACATCGACTTCGACGACGTCGCCGGCTCGAACCGCACCAAGAAGGAACTGCTCCAGATGCGGCGCGAGTACAACAAGCTCAACCGCACCTTGGGCGGCATCCGTGACATGTCGCGCGTTCCGAACGCGGTGTGGATCGTCGACACGAAGAAGGAGCACCTCGCGGTCGACGAGGCGAAGAAGCTCGGCATCCCGATCGTCGCGATCCTGGACACCAACTGCGACCCGGACGACGTCGACTACCCGATCCCGGGCAACGACGACGCGATCCGCTCGGTCGGTCTGCTGACCCGCGTGGTCGCCGACGCCGTGGCCGAGGGTCTGCTCCAGCGTGCCGGGGCCAAGACCGGCGAGGAGACCCCCGGTCAGGAGCTCGGTGCCGAGGAGCCCCTCGCCGAGTGGGAGAAGGAACTGCTCACCGGTGGCGACCAGCCCGCCCAGGGCGAGACCGCCGCCGCGACGCCGGCCGAGACGCCCGCCACCGAGGCGTCCGAGGCCCCGGCCGAGTCCTGATCCACCCACCGACCATCCGCCGCCGCGACGCGACCCGTCGCGGCGGCACCACCAGAACCGAGGTTGAAACATGGCAATCACCGCTGCCGATGTGAAGAAGCTCCGCGACGCGACCGGCGCGGGCATGATGGACGCCAAGAAGGCGCTCTCGGAGGCCGAGGGAGACTTCGACAAGGCGGTCGAGATCCTGCGGATCTCGGGTGCGGCCAAGGCCGCCAAGCGCGGCGCCGAGCGTGAGGCCTCCGTGGGTCTGGTCGCCAGCCACGGCAACGCGCTCGTCGAGCTCAACTCCGAGACCGACTTCGTCGCCAAGAACGACCAGTTCATCGCGCTGGCCGAGCGTCTGGCGGCCGCGGCCGACGCCGCCAAGCCGGCTGACGCCGCCGAGTTCGCCCAGCACACCCTCGACGACGGCAAGACCGTCGCCGAGACGATCAGCGAGCTCGCCGCCGTCATCGGCGAGAAGCTCGAGTTGGGTCGCGTGGCCGTCCTGTCGGGCAAGGTCGCGACCTACCTGCACCGTCGTGCCAGCGACCTGCCGCCCGCGGTGGGCGTCCTGGTCGAGTACGAGGGTGACGACGAGGACGCCGCTCGTGCGATCGCGATGCAGATCGCCGCGATGCGTCCGCGCTGGCTGACGCGCGACGAGGTCCCCGCCGACGTCGTGGCCAAGGAGCGCGAGATCGCCGAGGCCACCGCCAAGGAGGAGGGCAAGCCCGAGCAGGCTGTGCCGAAGATCGTCGAGGGTCGCGTCAACAGCTTCTTCAAGGACAACGTCCTGCTGGAGCAGCCGAGCGTGACCGACAACAAGAAGACGGTCAAGGCCATCGCCGACGAGGCGGGCATCACCGTCACGCGCTTCGCGCACATCGAGGTCGGCGCCTGAGCCGTACCCCGACCGAGACGAGGGCCCCGAGCACACGCTCGGGGCCCTCGTCGTCGCGGGTCGGGTCCGGGACCGGGCTGGGCGGGCCGATCCGATAACCTCGTACCCATGGCCCGCCGCGTACTTCTCAAGCTGTCCGGTGAGGTGTTCGGGGGAGGTGCGATCGGCATCGATCCCGACGTCGTCAACGATGCGGCAGCCCAGGTGGCCGTGGCCGTCAAGGAGGGCGTCCAGGTCGCGATCGTGGTCGGCGGCGGCAACTTCTTCCGCGGCGCCGAGCTCAGCCAGCGCGGCATGGAGCGGGCGCGCGCGGACTACATCGGCATGCTGGGCACCGTCATGAACGCCCTCGCCCTCCAGGACTTCATCGAGAAGCAGGGCGTCGAGACTCGCGTGCAGTCGGCCATCGCGATGTCCCAGGTCGCCGAGCCGTACATCCCGCGCCGCGCGATCCGCCACATGGAGAAGGGCCGCGTGGTGATCTTCGGCGCCGGCGCCGGCATGCCGTACTTCTCGACCGACACGGTCTCGGCCCAGCGTGCTCTGGAGATCCAGGCCGACGTCGTGCTGATGAGCAAGAACGGCGTCGACGGGGTCTACGACTCCGATCCGCGCCACAACCCTGAGGCCCAGCGCTTCGACAGCCTGACCTTCACCGAGGCCCTCCAGCGCAACCTGCAGGTGGTCGACGCCGCCGCGTTCGCGCTGTGCATGGAGAACGAACTGCCCATGATGGTGTTCAACATGAACGACGAGGGTGCGGTCACCCGTGCCCTTCGTGGTGAGATGATCGGAACACTCGTCCACGCGTGACCGCGTGGACCCGACGACGATGCAACGGAGCATGACGTGATCGACGAGACACTGCGCGATGCCGAGACCCGGATGAAGAAGGCGGTCGAGCACACGCGCGAGGAGTTCGCGGCCATCCGGACCGGCCGCGCCCACCCGGCGATGTTCGCGCAGATCACGGCGGACTACTACGGCACGCCGACGCCGCTGCAGCAGCTGGCCGGCTTCCAGGTCCCCGAGGCCCGCACGATCATCATCAGTCCCTACGACCTGGGGGCGAAGTCCGCGATCGAGAAGGCGATCCGCGACTCGGACCTGGGCGTGAACCCGTCCGACGACGGCAAGGTCCTGCGGGTCACGCTGCCCGAGCTGACCGAGGATCGTCGCAAGGAGTACATCAAGCTCGCCCGGGCGAAGGCCGAGGAAGGCCGCATCGCCGTGCGTGGCGTGCGTCGCAGCGCCAAGCAGGCGTTCGACAAGGCCGAGAAGGACTCCGAGATCAGCAAGGATGACAACGTCGGGGCCGAGAAGCGTCTGGACGCCCTCACGAAGAAGTACGTCGACGAGATCGACGAGGCACTCAAGGCGAAAGAGGACGAGCTCCTTGACGTCTGAGCCCAAGGCGGTCGGCCGCGCAGGTCGGGACCTGCGCGCGGCGATCACGGTCGGGGTCAGCCTCGTGCTGCTGGTGCTGGCCTCGCTGTTCTGGGTCAAGGACATCTTCGCCGTCGTGGTCGCGGTCGCGCTGATCGTCGCGGCGATCGAGATCACCAGGGCCGTCGCGGTCGCCGGGATCACGGTGCCGCTGCCGCCGGTGCTGGTCGGCGGCGTGGCGATGCTCGCCGTGGCGTTCTACGACGACATGGACACCGCCGCCGCGGTCATGGCGCTCACCGTGATCGCGACGATGGCGTGGCGACTGCGCGGCGGCAGCGCCGGTTTCATCCGCGACGCCACGGCGGGGATCTTCCTGCTGTCGTACCTGTTCCTCATGGGCACGTTCGTGGTGCGGATGCTGGCCGCCGAGGACGGTCCGTGGCGGGTCGTCGCGTTCATCCTCGTCACGATCGCGTCCGACATCGGCGGCTACGCCGCGGGGGTCCTGTTCGGCAGGCATCCGATGGCGCCGAGCATCTCCCCGAAGAAGTCCTGGGAGGGCTTCGCCGGCTCGATGATCGCCAGTGTCGCCGCGGGTGTCGCGGTGGTCATGGTCGCGCTCGAGGGGCCGTGGTGGGCCGGTCTGGCGCTCGGCGTCGCGGGCGTCACCTTCGCCACCCTGGGGGACCTGTGCGAGTCGCTCATCAAGCGTGACGTCGGCATCAAGGACATGGGCAACCTGCTCCCGGGCCACGGCGGCCTGATGGATCGCCTCGATTCGCTCATCGCCGTCGCGCCCGTCGCGTACCTGGTGATGTACCTGCTGGTGTGACCATGTCGGTCCTGCGCGAGTACGCGGCGTCGGTCGTGGAGCACGGCTCCGCGCAGGATCCGGCCTACGACGAGATCGTCGACGCCGAGGGCACCTTGCGTCCGGCGTGGCGTCGGCTGCTCGCCGAGGCGGGCGACTTGTCGACCGAGCGGCTCGCGGGCGTCCGAGCCGAGATCGAGCGCCTGCTCGCCGACGAGGGCGCCGTCTACACCCCGCCCGGCGAGGAGCCCCGCGCCTGGCGCCTGGACCCGCTCCCGCTCGTGCTCTCCGGCCGCGAGTGGTCGACGCTGGAGAAGGGCCTGGCCCAGCGCGCCGAGCTGCTCGAGGCGATCCTGGGGGACCTGTACGGACCGCGCCACCTGCTGGCCGAGCAGATCGTCCCGGCGGCGGCCGTCCTCGGTCACGAGGGATACGTGCGAGCGCTGGCCCGTCCCTCGCTCGGCGACCCCGGACCGCTCGTGGTGACGGGCGTCGACCTGGGACGCGGCCCGACCGGGGAGTGGCAGGTCCTGGCCGACCGCACCCAGGCACCCTCGGGGATCGGATTCGCGATGGAGAACCGCCGTGTCCTGTCGCGAGTGCTGCCGGCCGTCCACCGCGCGGTCGACCTGCATCGCCTCGCACCCTTCTTCGGGTCCCTGCGGACGGCCTTCGCTCGCGCCGCGCCGCCCGGGATCGACGATCCGCGGATCGTGCTGCTCTCGCCCGGCGCCGGATCCGAGACCGCGTACGACCAGGCCTTCATCGCCGCCGCCCTGGGCCTGCCGCTGGTCGAGGGCGGTGACCTGACGGTGCGCGACGGACGGGTGTTCGTCCGCGTGCTGGGGCGTCTGGAGCAGGTCGACGTGATCGTCCGACGCGTCGACGCGGCCTGGACCGATCCGCTGGAGCTGCGCGGCGACTCCCGGCTCGGCGTCGCCGGACTGACCGAGGCGGTGCGTCGGGGGACGGTCACCGTGGTGAACTCGCTCGGTGCCGGCGTCCTGGAGAATCCGGCGCTGCTGCCGTTCATGTCGGCGATCTGCGAGCGACTGCTCGACGAGCCCCTGCGGCTCTCGGGCGTGCCCACCGTCTGGGCCGGCACCCCGGAGGGCCGCGAGGAGATCCTCGACCGCCGTGACGAGCTGGTCGTCCGGACGATCGACCCGCCGTTCGAGATCGACGTCGACGACCGCCGGGCGCTGGAGTCGGCGATCGCCGAGCGGCCGCACCGGTACGTCGGGCAGGAGCGAGCCCCGCGCTCGGTGCTCCCGGTGCTGACCGACGCGGGCCTGCGACCGCACGAGATCACCCTGAGGGCGTTCACCATCCGGCAGGGCTCCAGTCACCGACCGATGATCGGGGGCTTGGCCACGGCCACCGAGCCGGGCGCGCCGTTCCGGCTCGGCGTCAGCAAGGACGTGTGGGTGCTCAAGGAGTCGCCGGACGACCCGGATCAGGGGATCGACGACCAGCCGACCACCCTCGGCCCCGGGGTGCCCGCGCCGCAGGTGCCGCGTGTGCTCGACGACCTGTTCTGGCTCGGCCGTCACGCCGAGCGGACCGAGGCGATGGTCCGCCTCACGATCGTCACCCACGCCCTGGCGGAGGACTTCCAGGATCGTCGCTGGACGCCCGGCGGACGGGCCCTGGACGTCCTGTCGTCGACCTTGCGCGCCCTCAGCCCGTGGGACGGCGACCCCGCCGACCACGAAGGCGATCTGAGGTCGGTCCTGCTCGACGCCCGACGGGTCGGCTCGGTCGCACACGGCGTGGCGCGCCTGCAGGAGTTGGCGCAGAGCCTGCGCGACCAGCTCTCACCGGACATGTTCCGCGTGTTCGGCGCGATCGACCGCGCCCGGGGGGCGCTCGCGACCACTCCCCACGCCTGGCAGATCGGGGAGAGCGCGGGACGGATCCTCACCGACCTGCTGGCGCTGTACGGCGTCGCGGCGAACATGGTCCGCGACGAGGGGTGGCACCTCATGGAGGCCGGCCGTGCGGTCGAGCGCGGCCTGCAGGTGTGCCACCTGGTCGGGCCGGCGATGACGGTGCAGCGTGGACACGAGGTGGACCGCGAGGTGCTCGGCGCCGTGCTCCAGGCCGCCGAGAGCGCGGTCACCCACCGGCGGCGCCACCGCGGCGTGGTGCGGGCGACCACGGTCGCCGAGCTGCTGCTGCTCGACGAGGCCAATCCGCGCTCGCTGCGTCACGCGTTGACGACCCTCGACGACCGGCTGGCCGCGCTGGCCGGGTCGAGCGGCTCGACCCGGCCCGAACGGCTCGTCGACGACCTGCTCGACGAGCTCGCGCGGGTCGAGGCGCCGGCTCTGCTGGCGATCGACGGCGACGAGCGCCCCAACTTCGCCCGGTTCGCGAGGGCGACCGTCGACCAGCTCATGCGGGTCGCCGACGCCGTCGCGGAGGTCCACGTCGCGGTGGGGCCCGCCCCGCGCTCCCTCGGCTTCTCCGGGAGCGGCTCATGAGGTACCGCGTCCGACACCGCACGACGTACACGTACGACGCCCCGGTCGCGAACAGCTACGGGCTGGCGTACGTCATCCCGCGGCCACTGCCGTTCCAGCGTGTCGACTCCGCCGAGGTGCGGATCGTCCCGGAGCCCTCCGACCTGCGCCGTGACGACGACCACTTCGGCAACGTCGTGACCTACTTCCAGGTGACCGCGCCGCACACCGAGCTCGTCGTGGAGTCCGAGAGTGTCGTCGACGTCCGGGCGCCGGTGCTCGACCCCGAAGCACTCGCCACGCCGTGGGAGGCGGCGCGGCCACTCCAGCGCCCGGACCTGCCCGACTCCTGGCGGGCGGTCGACCTGGCTCTGCCGTCGACGCTGGTCGACCAGACGGAGCAGGCCCGCGAGTACGCGGCCCGCTCCCTGCAGCCGGGACGCCCGATCGGCGAGGCGGTCACCGAGCTGATGCATCGGATCCACGCCGACTTCGACTACCGCAAGGGCGCGACGACGGTGACCTCGCGGATCGACGAGGTGTTCTCGGTGCGCGCCGGCGTCTGCCAGGACTTCGCGCACCTGACGTTGGCGTGCCTGCGCTCGCACGGTCTGGCCGCCCGCTACGTCAGCGGGTACCTGGCGACCTCGCCGCCCCCCGGCAAGGAGCGCGTCGTCGGTGCCGACGCCACCCATGCCTGGGCGGCCGTGTGGCTGCCGGACGGCTCCTGGCTGGCGGTCGACCCGACGAACGACCAGTGGCTCAACAACCGCTACGTCACGGTCGCCTGGGGCCGCGACTACAAGGACGTCCCGCCGGTGAAGGGCATCATCTTCACCGAGGCGCGAGGGTCGACCCTGGCGGTCTCGGTCGACGTCGCACCTGTGGTGTGACCACGTCTGGAACACTGGACGGCATGGCGAACGAGGTCGATGTCGCGGACGTGAACCCCCGTCCGCTGCCCCTGGTGATGGCGCCGCCGAAGGGCCGCGGCAAGCCGCCGCGTCATCTGGCCGACCTCTCGGCCGAGGAGCGCAAGGCCGCCGCCGAGGAGCTCGGACTCCCGGCCTTCCGGGTCAAGCAGGTGGCCCACCACTACTTCGCCCGACTCGAGCGCGATCCCGAGGCGATGACCGACCTGCCCGCGAAGGATCGCGACGCGATCGTCGGCGCGCTCCTGCCGCCGCTGCTGTCGAAGGTGCGGATGCTCCAGGCCGACGGTGGCACCACCCGCAAGACCCTGTGGCGATTGTTCGACGGATCGCTCGTCGAGTCAGTGTTGATGCGCTATCCCGACCGCGCGACGGTCTGCGTCTCCAGCCAGGCCGGCTGCGGGATGGCCTGTCCGTTCTGTGCGACGGGACAAGGCGGCCTGCAGCGCAACATGAGCACGGCCGAGATCATCGACCAGGTCGTCGACGCCGCCCATCAGATGGCCTCGGGCCAGGTCCCCGGCGGACCGGGCCGGCTCTCCAACGTGGTGTTCATGGGCATGGGCGAGCCGATGGCCAACTACAAGGCGATGATCGGGGCCGTGCGACGCATGGTCGCGCCTGCGCCCGACGGCCTGGGGCTGAGCGCCCGCAACATCACCGTGTCGACCGTGGGTCTCGTCCCACGGATGCGCCAGCTGGCGACCGAGAGGATCCCGGTGACGCTCGCCCTGAGTCTGCACGCGCCCGACGACGAGCTGCGCAACGAGCTGGTGCCGATCAACACCAGGTTCAGCGTGGCCGAGACGGTCGAGGCCGCGTGGGAGTACGCGCGAACCACGAAGCGTCGTGTCTCCATCGAGTACGCGATGATGCGCGACATCAACGACCAGGCGTGGCGTGCCGATCTGCTCGGCGACGTGCTCAACTCCTACGGCGACTGGGGCTGGGTCCACGTCAACCTGATCCCGCTCAATCCCACGCCGGGCTCGAAGTGGACCGCCTCGCGCCGCGAGGACGAGCGAGAGTTCGTGCGGCGCCTCGAGGCCAAGGGCATCCCGACCACGGTCCGCGACACCCGCGGCTCGGACATCGACGGCGCGTGCGGTCAGCTCGCCGCCGTCGAGTGAGCGATCGGGTCAGTCGAGGCGGCCCGCCTCGTGCATCGTGATCGCGACCTGGACCCGGTTCCCCGCGTCGAGCTTGGCGAAGATGCGTGAGATGTGCGCCTTGACCGTCGCCACGCTCATGTAGAGCTCCGAGGCGATCTCGGCGTTGGAGCGTCCGTGGCCGATCGCGCGGGCCACCTCGAGCTCGCGCTCGGTGAGCGTGCCGACCCGACGTACGGCCTCCGCGCGGCGCGAGTCGACCGACTCGGCCGTGACCCGACGGATCAGGTTTTCGGTGACGGTCGGCGAGAGCATCGGCTCACCCGCGACGACCTTGCCGATCGCCTCGACGATCTGTGGGGGAGGGGTGTCCTTGAGCAGGAACCCCGCCGCCCCGGCCGACAGGGCGCGGACGACGTGGTCGTCGGCGTCGAAGGTGGTCAGCACCACGACCTTCGGGCCGGCGGGGTCCTCGGCGATCGCGCGGGTGGCCTCGATCCCGTCCATCCCGGGCATTCGCAGGTCCATCAGGACCACGTCGGGGCGCACCTGGCGCACCCGGTCGATCGCCTCACGCCCGTCGGCGGCCTCGCCGACCACCTCGAGGTTCGCGGCACCGTCGAGCATCAGACTCAGACCGGCCCGCACCAGCGGATCGTCGTCGGTGACCAGCACCCGGATCACGTCGTCCACGGCAACCACACTCTCAGCACGTGCCGGTCGGCGGTCACCGACCGGGTCAATCGGCCGCCCGCGAGCTGGGCGCGCTCGGCCAGTCCGACCAGCCCCAGGCCCGACGCCGGGATGGCCGTCCGCTCCGGCGCGCCGGCCGGGATGCGGTTGGCCACCTCGATCAGCAGACCGTCCTGCGGCCCGCCGGACATCGTCACGTCGACGCGCGTGCGCGGCGCGTGCTTCGCGGCGTTCGTCAGTCCCTCCTGCACCGTGCGGTAGGCCGTGCGGCCGATCGTGTCGGGAATCGCCGACGGGTCGACCTGCGGGGTCCACTGCAGGTTCATCCCGGCGGTGCGGAACTGCTCGACGAGGGACTCGATCGACGTCGCCGTCGGCTGGGGCGGCTCGGGGGCCGCGTCACCGGGGTCCTCCCGCAGCACGCCGAGTACCTGACGCAGCTCGACCAGCGCCAGTCGCGAGTTGCTCTCGATCACCCGGGCGGCGCGCCGCACCTCGTCGGCGGCGAGGTCGTCGCGGAAGGCCAATGCGCCGGCGTGCATCGTCACGGTCGAGATGCGGTGGGCCAGGACGTCGTGCATCTCGCGGGCGATCCGGGCCCGCTCGGCGATCCGCGCCTGCGCGACCCGCGCCGCCTGCTCGGCCTCGGCGGTCTCCGCCCGCTCGCGCAGGGTCGCGAGCAGCTCGCGCCGCGAGCCGATGTACATGCCCCAGCCGATCGTCACCGCGACGGCGGTGACCAGGAAGCCCAGCTCCACCGCGAGCGGGTTGTCCGGCCCGGTGGTC
>JAJUII010000093.1 GCA_029265505.1 Aeromicrobium choanae | reverse complement strand
GCCGTCCACGCGATCTCGCCGGACGACGGGTCGTCGTCTCGGCCGGCGGAACGCGCGAGTTCCTCGACCCGGTGCGGTTCCTGGGCAACCGCTCCTCCGGGCGCCAGGGCGTCGCACTCGCCGAGGCCGCGGTGGCCCGCGGCGCCTCGGTGACGCTCGTCGCCGCGAACATGACGATCGACCCGCCCGCCGGGGTCGAGGTCGTGCGCGTCGTCACGACAGCCGAGCTGCGCGAGGCGATGCTCAAGGAGTCCGCCACCGCCGACGCGGTCGTCATGGCGGCCGCGCCCGCCGACTTCCGGCCCGCGAGTCTCGCGGACGCCAAGATCAAGAAGCGCGCCGACGGTGTCGCTCCGACCATCGAGCTGGTGGAGAACCCCGACATCCTGGCCGAGCTGGTGCGTGTCCGCACCGGCCGCTCGCCGGTGATCGTCGGCTTCGCCGCCGAGACCGGGGACGCTGAGGGGTCGGTGCTCGACCACGGGCGCGCAAAGCTGCGCCGCAAGGGCTGCGACCTGCTCGTCGTCAACGACGTCGGTGCCGAGCAGGTGTTCGGCCGACCGGACAACGAGGTCACCATCCTGGACGCCGACGGGTCCGAGCAGCCGGTCGCCCGTGCCGCGAAGTCCGACATCGCCCACGCGATCTGGGACGCGGCCGTCCGACGGATGGAATGAGCCGAGCCGGTCGGGGACGGCCCGTTACAGTCGACAGGACGCGCACGTCATCACGTCAATCAGCAGAGAGGTCACCGTGAGCCGCCTTTTCACCTCCGAGTCCGTCACCGAGGGGCACCCGGACAAGATCGCCGACCAGATCAGCGACAGCATCCTCGACGCCTTGCTGGAGCAGGACCCCACGAGCCGGGTCGCGGCCGAGACCTTCGTCACGACCGGGCTGGTCCTGGTCGGCGGCGAGGTCACCACGGAGGCCTACGCGGACATCCCGCGGATCGCCCGTGATCGCATCCTCGAGATCGGCTACGACTCCTCGACCAAGGGCTTCGACGGTGAGTCGTGCGCCGTCCAGATCACCCTCGACGCGCAGTCGCCCGACATCGCGCAGGGCGTCGACACCTCTGAGGAGGGTCGCCTGGCCAAGGCCGAGGACCCGCTGGACCTGCAGGGCGCCGGCGACCAGGGCCTCATGTTCGGCTTCGCCTGCGACGAGACTCCCGAGCTCATGCCGCTGCCGATCACCATCGCGCACCGCCTCTCCGAGCAGCTCAGCAAGGTGCGCAAGGACGGCACGCTGCCCTACCTGCGGCCGGACGGCAAGACCCAGGTCACGATCGAGTACGACGATGACGACCGGCCCGTGCGCGTGGAGGCCATCGTCATCTCGACGCAGCACGAGGAGGGCGTCGACCTGACCCACCAGCTGCCGAACGACCTGAAGAAGCACGTCATCGACGAGGTCCTGTCGCAGTACGACATCGACTCCTCCGACTACCGGACCCACATCAACCCCACCGGCAAGTTCGTCATCGGTGGGCCGATGGGCGATGCGGGCCTGACCGGCCGCAAGATCATCGTCGACACCTACGGCGGCTACGCGCGGCACGGTGGCGGTGCCTTCAGCGGCAAGGATCCGAGCAAGGTCGACCGCTCCGCCGCCTACGCGATGCGCTGGGTCGCGAAGAACATCGTCGCGGCCGGGCTGGCCCGCAAGGCCGAGGTCCAGGTCGCCTACGCGATCGGCGTCGCCCGTCCGGTCGGCTTCTACGTCGACACCTTCGGCACCGAGACCGTTCCGGTCGACACGATCCGCAAGGCCGTGCTCGAGGTCTTCGACCTGCGTCCGGCGGCGATCGTGCGCGATCTGGACCTGCTGCGCCCGATCTACACGCAGACCGCGGCCTACGGACACTTCGGTCGTCCGGGTCTGCCCTGGGAGAGCACCGATCGCGTCGACGCGCTGCGCGCCGCCGCGGGTGTGAGCTGATCCCGGCCGTCCGACCCGACTGATAGAACAGCCGGGTGAGCCAGGCACAGGGGCGCGTCGCGCGAGTTCTCGTCGACACGCCCCTGTCGCATCTGGACCGGCCGTTCGACTACGCCGTCCCAGAGGAGCTGAGCGGGGACGTGGTCGCCGGATGCCGCGTCAAGGTGCGGTTCGCCGGCCGGCTCGTCGACGGCTTCGTGCTCGACCTGGCCGAGCAGAGCGCGCACGACGGCACACTCGCGCCGGTGGCCAAGGTGGTCTCCTCCGAGCCCGTCCTGACCCCCGAGATCGCCCGACTCGCACGGCTCGTCGCCGACCGGTACGCGGGCACGGTGGCGGACGTCCTGCGGCTGGCGATCCCGCCGCGCCACGCGCGCGCCGAGGTGCACCCGCCGGGGGAGTCCACGCCGCCCCGCGATCCGGGTCTGGCGTCATGGCACCCCTATCTGCACGGCGCTGCGTTCGTGGAGGCGCTCACCGCCGGGAGATCGCCGCGTGCGGTGTTCAACCCGCTGCCGCGCCACGACCCGGAGCGCTCGGTCGCCGAGGCGGTCGCCGCCGTCGTGCGTACGGGGCGCGGAGCGGTGGTGTGCGTGCCGGACGTGCGCGACGTCCAGCGGTGGGACGCGGTCTTCACCGAGGTGCTCGGACCCGGAGTCCACGCGGTGCTCACCGCCGCGGAGCGACCGGCGGCCCGATATCGCAGCTTCCTCCGCGTCTCGCGCGGCGAGGTCCGCGTCGTCCTCGGCACCCGGGGCGCGGCCTACGCCCCGGTCCGGGACCTGGGACTCGTGGTCGTCTGGGACGACGGAGACGACCTGCACGCCGAGCCGAGGGCGCCGTACCCGCACACGCGCGAGGTGCTGCTGACCCGCGCGCACGACACGGGCGCCGCGGTGCTCCTGGCCGGTTACGCACGCACGGCCGAGGCTCAGTCGCTCGTCGACCAAGGCTGGTGCGGCGAGGTCGTCGCCGATCAGCCGACCCGGCGCCGAGAATGGCCGCTCGTCGACGTCACCGACGGCACCGAGCACGGCGCCGCGCCCGCCCGTCTGCCCAGTGCCGTGTTCACCGCGATCCGCGCCGCCGACGGGCCGGTCCTGGTGCAGGTGCCACGCCGCGGCTACCGCTCCGCTCTGTCGTGCGACCGGTGTCGCACCCCCGTCTCGTGCCTCCGGTGCCACGGGCCGGTGGTCCAGCATCGCGCCGATCAGCCGCTCGTCTGCCGTTGGTGCGCCTCGACCGTGGCCGACTGGGCTTGTCGCACCTGCGGCGGGACCCGTCTGCGCTCGCCGGTCGTGGGCCAGCTCCGCACGGCCGAGGAGTTCGCCGCGTCCTTCCCCGATCGGACGATCCTCACCTCGGGCGGGGACCGCGTCCTCGACCGTGTCGACCGCGAGGGCGCGCCCCTGGTCCTGGCCACGCCCGGGGCCGAGCCCCCGGTCGACGGCGGCTACGAGGTCGTCGTGCTGCTGGACACCTGGCTGATGCTCGCCCGCGACGACGTGCGCGTCGTCGAGGAGTCACACCGTCGGTGGTTCAACGCGCTCGCCCTGGCCGCGTACGGGGGCCGGGCGATCGCCGTCGGGGACGGCGCCGTGCTCCAAGGTCTGGTCCGGGCCGATCCGGCCGGCGTCGCCGCCCGCGAGCGGGCCGACCGGGCCGAGACCCACCTGCCACCGGTCGGTCGCGTCGCCACCGTGGAAGGTCCCGAGGACGTGATCGCCCACCTCGCCGGCCGGTCATGGCCGCCGTTCGTCGACGTCCTGGGGCCGGTGCCGACCGAGCCGGGCCGCGACCGCCTCATCCTGCGCGTGCCGCGGCGCGAGGGCGCGGCGCTCGCGCGGGCGCTCAAGCAGCTCGCGGCCGAACGCAGTGCGGCCAAGGAGAGCCCCGTGCGGATCCAGATCGATCCGGTCGCGTTCTGAGGCGCGGCCTAGACTCGCCCGGGTGAGGATCGTCTTCGCCGGCACGCCGGCCACCGCCGTCCCGACGCTCGACGCGCTCGTCGCCAGTCGCCACGAGGTCGCAGCCGTCATCACCCGTCCCGACGCCCGGGTCGGCCGCGGACGCAGCCTCACGCCGTCGCCGGTGGCGCTCGCCGCGGAGCGGCACGGGATCGAGGTTCTCAAGCCGACCTCGACGTCGGATCCGCAGTTCCTGGAGCGGCTCGCCGCCACGGACGCCCGTCTGGGCGTGATCGTGGCGTACGGGGCGCTGTTGCGCCGCGACGTGCTCGATGCGCTCGAGTACGGGTGGATCAACCTGCACTACTCGGTGCTTCCCGCCTGGCGCGGCGCCGCGCCGGTGCAGCGCTCGATCATGGCCGGGGACGAGATCACCGGCGCCACGGTGTTCAGCCTCGTCGAGGAGCTCGACGCCGGGCCTGTGCTCGGCACGATCACCGAGAGGATCCGTGAGGACGACACCGCCGGAACCCTGTTGGACCGGCTCTCGACCGAGGGGGCCCGACTCGTCGTGGACGTCGTCGACCACATCGAGGACGGTGACATCGGGGCGGTCGCCCAGCCCGAGGATGGGGTGTCGTACGCCCACAAGCTCACCACCGAGGACGCGCGCATCGACTGGAGCCGTCCGGCCTTCGCGGTCGACCGTCAGATCCGCGGGTGCACCCCGGCGCCCGGGGCCTGGACGACGCTGCTCGACGGCGCCGACGGCGTGCGGATCAAGGTCGGGCCGGTGACGATCGCCGAGGACGCGACACTCGATCCGGGGGTCGTCGCGATCGGCAAGCGCGAGGTGCGGGTCGGCACCGCCACCACCGACGTGATCCTGGGCCAGGTCCAGCCGCACGCGAAGAGGCCGATGAGCGCGGCGGACTGGGGTCGCGGACTCGGTGGCGCCCGCGAGGTCCGATTCGCATGATCGATCCTCGCGAGGTCGCCCTCGACGTGATGGCCGCGGTCCGGGAGCGCGACGCGTACGTCAACCTGCTGCTGCCGACGCTCGTCGGTGACCTGTCGGCCCGCGACGCGGCACTGGCGACCGAGCTGACGCACCAGACGATACGACGACAGGGCACCTACGACGCCATCATCGACACCGTCGCGACGGGGGCCGTCGATCCTGCCGTGCGCGACGCCCTGCGGCTGGGCGCCCACCAGCTCCTCGCGATGAGGATCCCGGCCCACGCGGCCGTCGACACCACGGTCCGCCTGGTCCGCCGACGGATCGGACACCGCCCCGTCGGCTTCACGAACGCCGTCCTGCGCAAGATCGCCGGCCGCGACCTCGAGACCTGGCTGGCCGACGTCACCCACGGCTTGGCACGGCACGCGGCCCTCGCGGTGCGGTACTCGCATCCGGAGTGGGTCGTGCGCGAGCTGGAGCGTGCGGTCGGCCCGACGGATCTGGAGGCGCTGCTGGCCGCCGACAACGAGCCCCCCCGAGTCACCCTGGTCGCCCGCCCGGGCCTGTGCGAGCCCGAGGACCTTCCCGGCGCGCCGGGACGTCTGAGCACCTGGGCGAGGATCCTCGACGGCGGCGACCCCGGAGCGATCCCGCAGGTGCGTGACGGACGGGCCGCGGTCCAGGACGAGGGCTCCCAGATGGTCGCGCTGACCTTGGCCGAGGTCCCCGTGGAGGGCCACGACACGCACTGGCTCGATCTCGCCGCCGGCCCCGGCGGCAAGGCGGCGCTGTTGGGCGCCCTCGGGGCTCGGCGCGGTGCCACGCTCGTGGCGAACGAGCTCCAGGAGCACCGTGCCGAGCTGGTGCGTCGCTCCGTCCGCGCCCTTCGCAACGTCCAGGTGACCACGCACGACGGGCGGGAGGGTCCTTGGGAGGAGGACTCGTTCGACCGCGTCCTGCTCGACGCGCCGTGTACGGGTCTGGGCGCGCTGCGGCGCCGCCCGGAAGCGCGCTGGCGCCGTCGTCCGCAGGACGTGGCCGAGCTGGTGGCCCTGCAGCGCGAGCTGCTGGGCCGGGCGCTGGAGCTCGTGCGACCCGGGGGAGTCGTCGGCTACGCGACCTGCTCGCCGCTGCCGGCCGAGACGCGTGACCTGGTCGACGCCGTGCTCGCCGATCGGACCGACGTCGCGGTCGAGTCCGAGCACCGCTGGTGGCCCCACACCGACGGTACGGACGCCATGTACCTGGCGGTCCTGCGTCGCCGCTGACCTCGCTACCCTCGAGCCATGCGCATCACGCCCAGCCTGCTCAACGCCGACTTCGCGAACCTGGCGGCGGAGGCGGCCAAGGTCCCCACCGCCGACTTCCTGCACATGGACGTGATGGACAACCACTTCGTCCCGAACCTCACGCTGGGGGCACCGGTGATCGAGGCCCTGGCGAAGGCGGCGCCGCAGCCGATCGACGCGCACCTGATGATCGAGGACCCCGATCGCTGGGCGCCGCAGTTCGTCGAGGCCGGCGCCTCGAGCGTCACCTTCCACGTGGAGGCCGCGCACGCGCCGGTCCGGCTGGCGCGCGAGCTGCGTGCGCTGGGAGCCCGCGCCTCGATGGCGCTCAAGCCCGCCACGCCGATCGAGCCGTACGAGGACCTGCTGCCCGAGCTGGACATGGTGCTGATCATGACCGTCGAGCCGGGCTTCGGTGGTCAGAAGTTCCTCGACCTGTGCCTTCCGAAGATCCGCCGCACCCGCGCCCTGCTGGACAAGGTCGGGGGAGACATCTGGCTCCAGGTCGACGGGGGCGTCTCGGTGGAGACGATCGAGCGCTGTGCCGAGGCCGGCGCGGACACCTTCGTCGCCGGCTCGGCGGTGTACGGCGCCGACGATCCGGGCGCGATGGTCGAGCGCCTCCGCCGGACCGCGGCGGCCGCCTGCGCCCACTGACGCGACACGCGGCTCTCGCCGTGAGACGGGTGTCGGGGCGCGAAGACGAGGCAGTAGGCTGGGAGCGTACGAGCAAACGCTCGGCGTGCTCCGGGGTCGGTGCAAGTCCGAACCGGCGGTGACAGTCCGCGACCCGAGGCCGGCCCTGGTGGCAGGCCGAGGTTGAACCGGTGGAATTCCGGTACCGACGGTGAAAGTCCGGATGGTAGGCGCACGCCGTTCGGTCGCTGACGCGTCCGAACCGTCTCCCGGTGTCCGTCGAGCCCGACGTGAGGGAGATCGGTGGCCACCCAGACCGAGATCGACGCGATGCGTCGTGCCGTCGCCGCCGCGCGAGAGGTCGGACCGACGCTTCCCAATCCACCGGTCGGCTGTGTCCTGCTCGCACCGGACGGCACCGAGCTGGCCGTCGGCGTGCACCGCGGCGCCGGCACCGATCACGCCGAGGTCGATGCCCTCCGTCAGGCCGGCGAGTCGGCGAGGGGTGCGACCGCCGTCGTCACGCTCGAGCCCTGCCGTCACACGGGCCGCACCGGCCCCTGCACCCGGGCGCTCCTGGACGCGGGAGTCGCTCGCGTCGTCCATGGCTCGGCCGATCCCGCCGAGGGCGCCGGTGGGGCCGACGAGCTCCGGCGCGCCGGGATCGACGTCGAAGGCGGCGTCCTCGTCGACGAGACCGATGCGCTGATCGAGTTCTGGGCCTTCCGCCATCGTCACGGGCGTCCGTTCGTCACGTGGAAGTACGCCGCGACCCTCGACGGCCTCAGCGCCGCGCCCGACGGCAGCAGCAAGTGGATCACCAGCGAGATCGCGCGGCGTGACGTGCAGCGGTTCCGCGCCGAGTGCGACGCGATCATGGCCGGCACCTATTCGGTGCTGGCGGACGATCCGCGGCTGACCGTCCGGGACGACGACGGCCTGCCCCTGCCGCGCGAGCGCCAGCCCCTGCGCGTCATCGTCGGGGAGTCCACGATCCCGCCCTACTACCGCGTGTTCGACCGCGTCGCGCCGACCGTGCAGATCGCCTCGCGTGAGCCGCGGAAGGTGCTGGCCGAGCTCGCCGACCGCGGCATCCACCACGTCTGGCTCGAGGGCGGCCCCCGCCTGGCCGGAGCGTTCTGGGGCGAGGGCCTCATCGACCGGGTGATCGGGTACATCGCCCCGGCGATGCTCGGGTCCGGACGTGCCGCGCTCGAGGGGGAGGCGACCACGCTCGCGGACCTGCGCCCCGTCGAGCTCACCGATCTGACCCGGGTCGGCCCCGACATCCGCATCATCGGCCGTCCCGGCCGCATGGCGCGGCAGGAGATGACGCACGAGGAGGGCCACTGATGTTCACCGGACTGGTCGAGGAGACCGGGACCGTCACCGAGCTGCGCGACCTGGGCGACGCGGTGCGACTCACGATCCGCGGTCCACTGGTCACCTCCGACGCGCGTCACGGCGACTCCATCGCCGTGAACGGCTGCTGCCTCACCGTCGTCGATCCCCGGGGCGACACCTTCAGCGCCGACGTCATGCGCGAGTCGCTCGACCGCACGAGTCTGGGCGACCTGAAGCCGGGGGACCGGGTCAACCTCGAGCGCGCCATGCCCGCCACGGGACGCCTGGGCGGCCACATCGTCCAGGGTCACGTCGACGGCACGGCTGTCGTGATCGACCGCACGCCGAGCGAGCACTGGGAGGTCGTGCGCTTCACGCTGCCCTCCGAGCTCGCCCGGTACGTCGTCGAGAAGGGCTCGATCACGGTCGACGGCACCTCGCTGACGGTCGTCGAGGTCACCGACGACTGGTTCAGCGTCTCACTCATTCCCACCACGTTGGCCGACACGATCCTGGGGGATCGTCGGCCCGGCGATCGCGTCAACCTCGAGGTCGACGTCATCGCCAAGTACGTCGAGCGGTTGCTCGAGAAGGGAGCTCAGCGATGAGCGAACAGCACGGCGGGGTCCGCCTCGACAGCATCGAGCGGGCGATCAACGACATCCGCGAGGGCAAGGCCATCGTGGTCGTCGACGACGAGGGCCGCGAGAACGAGGGCGACATCATCTTCGCGGCGTCCAAGGCCACGCCCGAGCTCATGGCGTTCCTCGTGCGCTACTCCAGCGGGCTGGTGTGCGCGCCGGTCACGGGCGAGATCCTCGACCGGCTCGCGATCCCGCTCATGACCCCGCACAACCGCGACCGTCTCCGGACCGCCTACACCGTGTCGATCGACGCCCGTGACGGCATCACCACCGGGATCTCGGCCGCCGACCGGGCCCGGACCTGCCGTGTGCTGGCCGACTCGGCGACCGAGCCGTTC
>JAJUII010000081.1 GCA_029265505.1 Aeromicrobium choanae | reverse complement strand
GGCCGGCCAGAAGTAGCCGATGGAGGCGTCGAAGCGGCGGGCGAGGTCGTAACCGCTGGCGGACCGTTCCGTCAGCGACACCAAGATCGCGTGCTCGAGAGCCATGGGCCGACAGTATATGCAACAAAGCGCATATGCAACGGGTTGGATGAAGGGCGGCGACGGTCGCTCCTTAGGATTGGCGCCATGAAGCGAACCCTGCTCGCCGTCCCCCTGGCGCTCCTGTTCTCCGTCGCGGCCGCGTGCTCGCCGGCCGAGGACACCGACGACTCCGCCGCCGCTCCCGGTTCCGGGAAGTGCGCGGTCGAGGAACTTCCCCTCAAGACCCCCGGTCAGCTGACCATCGCGACCGACGATCCGGCCTTCGACCCCTGGTTCTCCGACAACGATCCGTCGAACGGCAAGGGCTTCGAGTCCGCCGTGGCGTACGCCGTCGCCAAGCAGATGGGCTTCGACAAGGACGACGTCGTGTGGACCAAGGTCCCGTTCAACACCTCGTACCAGCCGGGCGAGAAGGAGTTCGACTTCGACATCAACCAGATCTCGATCACGAAGGAGCGCCGCCAGGCGGTCGACTTCAGCGAGCCCTACTACTCGGCCGCACAGGCCATCATCGTGCTGGACGACTCGAAGTTCGCCGACGCGACCTCGCTCGCCGACTTCAAGTCCGCCAGCCTCGGGGCCCAGATCGGCACCACGTCGCTCAAGGCGATCGAGAGCCTCGAGACCGAGGATGCTCCGCTGGTCTACGACGACACCACCAAGGCGGCGCTCGCGCTGACCAACAAGCAGGTCGACGGCATCGTCGCGGACCTGCCGACCGCGTTCTACCTGGTCGCCGCCGAGATCGAGGGCGCCACGATCGTGGGCCAGTTCGACTACGCCGGCGGCGAGCCGGAGCAGTTCGGCCTGCTGCTGCAGAAGGACAGCCCCCTCACGCCGTGCGTGAACGAGGCGGTCACCGCGCTCGCCGAGAACGGCACCCTGGCCGATCTCGAGCAGCAGTGGCTCGCCGAGTCCCAGGACGTCCCCGTCCTGAAGTGATCCGATGACCACGCTGCCGGGCTCGAGCCCGCCTCCGCCGTCCGCCCGGCAACGGGAGCGCAACGCCTACCGGCGTCGTCGCACCGTGCGCCGGGTGGTCGTCGGGACGGTCTCGAGCCTGGTGGTGCTCGGTCTGGCGGCCTGGGTGATCACGAGCGCACCCGGGTGGCCGCGCGTCCGCGAGGTCTACTTCAGCGGACATCACGCTCGCGAGTCGTTCCCCGCGATCTGGGACGCGTTCTGGCTCAACGTCCGGCTCTTCATGACCGTCGAGCTGATCGTGCTGCCGCTCGCGCTCGCGGTGGCCGTGATCCGGGTCGTGCCCGCGCCCGCGATGGCCCCGTTCAAGTTCATCGCCGCGGTGTACACCGACGTGTTCCGCGGGATCCCGACGATCCTGGTCGTGATGCTGGTCGGTTTCGGGTTCCCGGCGCTCGGCCTGGCGGGCGTGCCGACCAGTCTGTTCTGGCTGGGGGCGATCGCCCTCACCCTCAGCTACGGCGCCTACGTCGCCGAGGTGATCCGGGCGGGCATCCTGTCGATCCATCCGACCCAGTGGGCGGCCGGGCGCGCCCTGGGCCTGACCTACGGACAGACCCTCGTGCGGGTGATCCTGCCGCAGGCGATCCGCAACGTGACGCCGCCGTTGATGAACGACTTCGTGTCGCTGCAGAAGGACACCGCGCTCGTCTCGACGATCGGGCTGGTCGAGGCGCTCCGGGCGGCGCAGGTCTACCAGGCGAACACCTTCAACGTGACCTCGATGTGCGTCGCCGCGCTGTTCTTCATCATCGTGACGATCCCGCTCGCACGGTTCACCGACTGGCTCACGATCCGCTCGATGCGGCGACAGGGAGGCCTGTGATGCTGCGGATCCGCGCGTTGCGCAAGTCGTTCGGCGACCACGTCGTGCTCGACGGGATCGACCTGGACGTCGCCCGCGGCGAGGTCGTCTGTCTCATCGGCGCCTCGGGATCGGGAAAGTCGACTCTGCTGCGCTGCATCGACATGCTCGAGGAGACCGACGACGGCGACATCCATCTCGGCGACCTGGAGCTGACCGATCCGGCGATCGACCAGAACCGGGCGCGGGCGCGCATCGCGATGGTGTTCCAGGCGTTCAACCTGTTCCCGCACATGACGGTCATGCAGAACCTCACGCTGGGACCACGTCGGGTCAAGCAGGTTCCGCACCGCGAGGCCGAGGCCCGCGCTCGTGAGCTCCTCGCCCGCGTCGGGCTCGAGGCGAAGGCGTACGCCTATCCGGACTCCCTCTCCGGCGGCCAGCAGCAGCGCGTCGCGCTGATCCGTGCCGTGGCGATGGACCCGGAGCTCCTGCTGCTCGACGAGGTCACCTCGGCGCTCGACCCGCTGCTGGTGACCGAGGTGCTCGACGTGATCCGCGAGCTCGCCCGTGAGGGACGCACCATCGTCATGGCGACGCACGAGATGGACTTCGCCCGCGAGTGCGCCGACCGGATCGTGTTCCTGTCGGGCGGTCGCATCATCGAGTCCGGGCCGCCGGAGCAGGTGTTCACCGCCCCGCGCGATCAGCGGACCGCACAGTTCCTCGCGCGGCACACCGCCCGCCGCTGAGTCCGGACCGGTCAGACCGTCGCCGTCGCGCGGGCGGTGGTGGCCCGGATCGCCGCGACGACCTGCTCGGGTGAGTCGCCCATCGGCACGTGACCGCAGTCGCGGAGCGTCACCAGCTCGACGCCCTGCAGCTTGCGCGCGGCGTCCTTGGCCTGCGACGGGTGCAGGATGAGGTCCTTGTCGCCCCAGGCGATCGTGATCGGCACCTTCGCCTGCCCGCAGAAGGTGGCCGGAGTCCTGAACCCGAGCGGGACGCAACGGAAGAAGTACGACCAGAACGCCTTGCCCTTCTTCATCGCCAAGGCGTCGCCGTACACACGGTCGGCCGAGTAGCGGCCGGGATGGCGGTAGAGCGCCCACCCGATGAAGAGTCGGCCGATCTTGAGGTTCGCCACCGCGCGCAGGGCGCGGCGCGGCAGGTAGGACCCGATCTTGAGCGGCAGCAGCGTGACGGCGGCCTGGATCAGGCTCCACGGGCGGAAGTAGCCCGCCGGCGACAGGCCCGTCGCGGAGCGCACATGGCCGTGCTGGGCCAGCGCGATCGCGATCAGGCCGCCCAGGGAGTTCCCGGCGAT
This sequence comes from Aeromicrobium choanae, assembly GCA_029265505.1. Taxonomy (GTDB): domain Bacteria; phylum Actinomycetota; class Actinomycetes; order Propionibacteriales; family Nocardioidaceae; genus Aeromicrobium; species Aeromicrobium choanae_A. The sequence continues at coordinate 6,845 of JAJUII010000081.1, read as the reverse complement.
GTGCGGTCGCTCCACCCCCCACTTCTCGAAGTTCTCCACGATCGCGGCGACAACGTTCTCGACGGTGTACGGCGTCCCGGGCGGGAGCGAGTCCGAATCGCCCAGGCCCGGCACGTCCGCGGCGATCACGTCGTAGTGCCGCGCCAGCTCGTCGAGGACGGGCTCGAAGGCCGCGTGACGATGTCCGATCCCGTGCAGCAGCACGAGGGGCTCGCCCGCGCCGCGTCGCGTGTAGGCCATTTCGCTCAACAAGGGGACTCCCGAGGTCGGCACGTCGAGTCCGCGGACTCGATGTGACATGTGCGATGTCACATGCAGCATGCCACAGCGGTTCAGCGCTTGTGAACCGAATCACCGCAGGGATACCGGGCGCCCGGGTCGGCGCTTGCCACCGTGACAGCAGTGCTGTCAGAATCGGCCGGGTGAGCCACGCCACAGGACCTCTCGCCGGAGTGCGAGTCATCGAGATGGTCGGCATCGGCCCGGGCCCGTTCGCGGCGATGCTGCTGGCCGACCTCGGCGCCGACGTCGTCCGGATCGACCGTCCGGGCGGCAACGCCCTGCAGGTCGCGCCACCGGACCGCGACGTCCTCGGCCGCAATCGGCCGAGCGTCGCGATCGACCTCAAGCACCCCCGTGGGGTCGAGACCGTCCTGCGCCTCGCCGAGCGCGCGGACATCCTCATCGAGGGCTTCCGGCCCGGTGTCATGGAGCGACTGGGACTCGGACCGGACGTCGTCCTGGCGCGCAATCGTGCCCTGGTCTACGGGCGGATGACCGGATGGGGCCAGTCCGGGCCGCTGGCGGACCGAGCGGGACATGACATCAACTACATCGCCGTCGCGGGCGGCCTCGACCCCATCGGTCGTGCGGGCGGTCCGCCCCAGGTGCCGCTGAACCTGCTCGGGGACTTCGCCGGTGGGTCGATGTACCTCGTGACCGGCGTGCTGGCCGCGCTGACCCACGCCCGGACCACCGGCGAGGGCCAGGTGGTCGACGCGGCGATCACCGACGGTGTCGCGCACCTGCTCGCGATGACCGTCGCGATGCAGCAGTCGGGTGCCTGGAACCGCGCCAGGGGAACCAACCTGCTGGACACCGGCGCGCCCTTCTACGACGTCTACGAGACCTCCGACGGGCTCTGGATGAGCGTCGGCGGCCTCGAACCGCAGTTCTGGTACGCCATGCAGCAGGTGTTCGCCTCCGTCGGCCTGGCCGAGCTGCCCGACCGCAACGACCCGAAGAACTGGCCCGAGCTGCGTGAGACACTGCGCCGCTGGTTCAAGACGCGGACGCAGGCGGAGTGGACCGCGTTGTTCGAGGGCACCGACTCGTGCGTCGCGCCGGTCGTGCCGCTCGAGGAGGCCTACGACCACCCGCACAACGTCGCGCGCGGCACCTACGTGACCGAGGGCGGACTCACCCAGCCGGCCCCGGCCCCGCGATTCTCGGCCACCCCGACCGCGATCCGCCGTGGACCCGAGGCCGCGGGCGCGAGCACGCGCGAGGCCCTCGCGGCGTGGGGGATCGACGACGTCGCCGACCTGATCGCGGACCGGGCCGCGTTCGAGCACCAGGAGGACTGATGCAGCGCACCCTGTTCGAGCCCGAGCACGACGCCTTCCGCGACACGGTGCGCGCCTTCCTGGAGAAGGAGGTCGTGCCGCACCACGCGCAGTGGGAGACCGACGGCATCGTGCCGCGCGAGCTGTGGCTGCGCGCCGGCGAGCTCGGACTGCTCGGCTTCATGATCCCCGAGGAGTTCGGCGGCGGCGGGGTCAGCGACTTCCGCTACAACGTCGTCCTGCAGGAGGAGCTGACCCGGGTCGGGGCCAGCGGCGTCGGCTTCGCCCTGCACACCGATCTGGTCTCCGGCTACCTGCTCAGCTACGCCTCCGAGGAGCAGAAGCGTCGCTGGCTGCCGAAGTTCGTCACCGGCGAGATGATCACCGCGATCGCGATGACCGAGCCGGGCACCGGCTCGGACCTGCAGGGCATCACGACGACGGCGGTGCGCGAGGGCGACCACTACGTCCTCAACGGGTCCAAGACGTTCATCAGCAACGGCATCAACGCCGATCTCGTGCTGGTGGCGTGCAAGACCGACCCCGACGCCGGTGCGATGGGCGTCTCGCTGATCGCCGTCGAGCGCGGCATGGCCGGGTTCGAGCGCGGCCGCAACCTCGACAAGATCGGCATGAAGGCCCAGGACACCGCCGAGCTCTTCTTCGACGACGTCCGCGTCCCGGTCGAGAACCTCCTCGGTCAGGAGGGACACGGCTTCGTCTACCTCATGGAGAAGCTGCCGCAGGAGCGCCTCACCATCTCGGTCGTGGCCGCGGCGGCCTGCCGCCGCATGATCGACCTGACGGTCGAGTACGTCACGAGCCGCAGGGCGTTCGGTCGACCGATCGGCTCGTTCCAGAACAGCCGGTTCACCCTCGCCGAGCTGGAGACCGAGCAGCGCATCGCGCAGGTGTTCGTCGACCGCAGCGTCGAGGCGCTCAACGCCGGGGAGCTGACGATCGAGGACGCGGCGGCCGGCAAGTGGTGGACGACCGAGCTGCAGAAGAAGACCGCCGACGCCTGCCTGCAGCTGCACGGCGGGTACGGGTACATGGCGGAGTACCCGATCAGCAAGGCTTACCTCGACACCCGGATCCAGACGATCTACGGCGGCACGACGGAGATCATGAAGGAGATCATCGGACGGTCGATGGGCCTGTGAGCGGCGACGCGTCCACGCCGGACCGCACCGCGACTACGCTCGCCTCGTGCGCAGCACGACTGTCGACCGACGGCTGATCACCGCCGACGTGCTGCTCTCCGCGGTGGCGGCGGCGCTGGTGACGTGGGCCCGACTGAGCCCACGCCCGGCGGTGGCGGCGATCAACCTCGCCTTCGCGCTGACCGACACCGGTGAGGTCGTCGGCGCCGGACCGACCCCCGACGTCCGCGGCCGGTGCGACCTGTCCTACGGGCCGAGCCCGGACCAGCGCCTCGACGTGTGGGCCCGGTCCGCCGACGTCCGAGCGGTCCGCCGGTCTGGGCGGATGGTTCGTCCGGCAGATCGCCCGGGCCTACCTGGGCACGCGGGACCTCTCCGACGCCCGGATCGACCAGGCGTCCATCGTGCGCCACGCGACGGCCGCCTTCCCGCCGACCCTGCTCAGCGGGGGTGACGACGATCCGCTCACCGTCCAGGGGCGCGCGCTGGCCGCCCGCCTGGCCGAGCTGGGCGTCCGGCACGAGGCGCGCTTCTTCCCCGGACTCCACCACGAGTTCCAGTTCGATCTGCGTCGGCCGCAGGCGCGCGCGGTGCTGGACGCGACGATCGCGTTCCTCGCCGAGGTGACGAGCGACTGACTCAGCTGCGGCGCCGCACCGTCTCGCGCTTCATCTCGTCGACCCCCTGCTCGTAGGCGGTGACGAGGGCCTGGATCGTCAGCGGCTTGAACCGCTCGACCATCGCCGTGATGAGCTCCGGCGGATGGCCCGACGACTTCAGGTAGGGCCACACCTGGGTGCGGAACAGCTCGGTGAGCTCGGTCGCCAGCGCGTTGCCGTGGGCCTGGATCAGCGTGCGTGCCTGGTGTGCGGTCTCGATCGGCAGGCCGGCGTCCAGAAAGCCCATGCCGATCGCCAGGTGGGCGGGGGCGAGCTTGAAGACGTCCTCGTCGGGGGTCGGCTCGATGACCCCGAGCGCGACCAGCAGCTCCAGATCGTCGTCGGACAGGATGCGTCCGGCGCGCTTCTCGAGGTCGACGCGCCTGATCGTCTCCGGCAGCTCGGGCATCCACGGCGCGAGCAGCGTGCGGTGCAGCGCGACCTCCTCGGGGGTCGCACCGGACGGGATCTTCTCCAGGTACCCCTCGATGGCCTGGAGCGTGAACCCGTGGGACTGCAGCTCGCGCACGAGCTCGAGGCGGGCGATGTGATCGGGGCCGTAATAGCCGTTGCGGCCCTCGCGGCGGGGCGGGGGGATGAGGCCGCGGCCGGCGTAGAAGCGGACCGTGCGCACGGACATGCCGACGCGCTCGGCCAGCTGCTCGATGCCGATCGATTCTGCCGGTTCGTTCACGAAGGTGAGACTAGTGCGACCGGCGCGGTGCTCGGTGTCTCGGTGGATCGTGGCCCCCGTGGTGGAAACTCTGACAGCAATGGTGTCACAATCGGAGGCGTTGCTTTCACCCTTTTGTGAGGACACCCCATGACCGAGGCATTCATCTACGACGCCATCCGCACCCCCCGTGGGCGCGGCACGAAGAACGGGTCGCTCCACGAGGTCAAGCCGATCTCGCTGGTGACCGGCCTGCTCGACGAGATCAAGAACCGCCACCCCGAGCTCGACCCCGAGCAGGTCGACGACGTCATCCTGGGCGTCGTGACGCCCGTCGGTGACCAGGGTGCCGACATCGCGCGCACCGCGGTCCTGGCCGCGGGCTTCGGCCAGCCGGTCGCCGGTGTCCAGCTCAACCGCTTCTGCGCCTCGGGCCTGGAGTCGGTCAACCAGGCGGCGGCGCGCGTCAAGTCCGGTTGGGAGGACCTGATCCTTGCCGGTGGCGTCGAGTCGATGAGCCGCGTCCCGATGGGCTCCGACGGCGGCGCCTGGGCGATGGATCCCAAGACCGCCCTCGACACCGGCTTCGCCCCGCAGGGCATCGGCGCCGACCTCATCGCCACGATCGAGGGCTACACGCGTGAGGACGTCGACCGCTTCGCCGCCGAGTCGCAGGCGCGCGCCGCCAAGGCGATCGCCAACGGCTACTTCGCCAAGTCGATCGTCCCGGTCAAGGACATCAACGGCGTCACGATCCTGGACCACGACGAGTTCGTGCGCGAAGGCACCACGGTCGAGTCGCTCGCCGCGCTCAAGCCGTCCTTCGCCGACATCGGCGACCTGGGCGGCTTCGACGCGGTCGCGCTGCAGAAGTACACCGACGTGGAGAAGATCAACCACGTCCACCACGCCGGCAACAGCTCCGGCATCGTCGACGGCGCCTCGCTCGTGCTGATCGGCAACGAGAAGGCCGGCGAGCGGCACGGACTCACGCCCCGCGCCCGCATCGTCTCGACCGCGGTCATCGGCTCGGAGCCGACGATCATGCTGACCGGCCCCGGTCCCGCCTGCCGCAAGGCCCTCGACAAGGCCGGCCTGTCGATCGAGGACATCGACCTGATCGAGATCAACGAGGCCTTCGCCGCCGTCGCGCTCAAGCTCATGCGCGACCTGGACGACTTCCCGCACGAGCGCACCAACGTCAACGGCGGTGCCATCGCGATGGGTCACCCGCTGGGTGCCACCGGCGCGATGATCCTCGGCACCCTCGTCGACGAGCTCGAGCGCCGCGAGAAGCGGTACGGCATGGCCACGCTCTGCATCGGCGGTGGCATGGGCATCGCCACGATCGTCGAGCGCATCTGATCCGATCCGACCTGAGACCACGAAGGAAGCACGCATGACCACCACCACCGACGCGGTGCGTTACGAGGTCGAGAACGGCATCGTCACGCTGACGATCGACGACCCGAACCAGAGCGCGAACACGATGAACGAGACCTACCGAGCCTCGATGGAGGCCGCGGTGGACCGTCTCGCCCGCGAGGTCGCCGAGGACGGCGACGCGATCAAGGGCGTCATCGTCACCAGTGCGAAGAAGACCTTCTTCGCCGGGGGCGACCTCAAGCTCATGACCCAGGCCAAGCCCGAGGACGCCGCGACGCTGTTCGAGAACGTCGAGTCCATCAAGGCCACGCTGCGGCGACTCGAGACGCTGGGCAAGCCCGTCGTCGCGGCGATCAACGGGGCCGCGCTCGGCGGCGGCCTGGAGATCGCGCTGGCCTGCCACCACCGCATCGCCGCGGAGGGCACCTACGAGATCGGCCTGCCCGAGGTGACCTTGGGCCTGCTCCCCGGCGGCGGTGGCGTCACCCGCCTGACCCGGATGTTCGGCATCCAGGACGCCCTCATGCAGCACCTGCTGCAGGGGCAGCGCCGCAAGCCGGCCCAGGCTCTCGAGAAGGGACTCATCGACGAGATCGTCCCGGCCGAGGAGCTGCTGACGGCGGCGCGCGCCTGGATCGAGGCCCACGCCGCCGACGAGAACGCCGCCAAGCAGCCGTGGGATCGTCCCGACTACAAGATGCCCGGGGGCACGCCGAGCAATCCGAAGCTCGCCGCGTTCCTGCCGAGCTTCCCGGCCAACCTCAAGAAGCAGCTCAAGGGTGCGCCGTACCTCGCGCCGCGCCACATCATGAGCGCCTCCGTGGAGGGTGCCCAGGTCGACTTCGACACCGCCAGCCGGATCGAGTCCCGCTATCTGGTCAACCTGCTCATCGGGCAGCAGTTCAAGAACATGACACAGGCGTTCTTCTTCGACCTCGGTGCCATCAACGCCGGTGGCTCCCGGCCCGATGGGCACCCCGAGCGCAAGGCCGAGAAGCTCGCCATCCTCGGCGCCGGCATGATGGGCGCGGGCATCGCCTACGAGGCCGCGCGCGCGGGCATCGAGGTCGTGCTCAAGGACGTCAGCGTCGAGGCCGCCGAGAAGGGCAAGTCCTACTCCGACAAGCTGCTGACCAAGCAGGTCGAGCGCGGTCGCCTGACGCAGGAGAAGAAGGACGAGATCCTCGGACGGATCCGGCCGACCGCCGACTACGCCGACCTGGCCGGCTGCGACTTCGTCGTCGAGGCCGTCTTCGAGTCGGTCGAGCTGAAGCACAGCGTGTTCGGCGAGCTCGAGCCGATCGTCGCCGGCGACGCGCTGCTGGGGTCGAACACCTCGACCCTGCCGATCACCCTGCTGGCCGAGGGCGTCACGCGACCGGAGGACTTCATCGGCATC
>JAJUII010000090.1 GCA_029265505.1 Aeromicrobium choanae | reverse complement strand
GCGGTGACCGCGGCAGCCGGACTGCGGTGGGCGCGCGGCAAGGACGGCGTCGAGGTGCTGGCGTTGATGCCGCGCTACCTCCCACGCTGGAGTTGGTGGATCCTGCGCGTGCCCCTGATGAGGGAGGTGCTGACGTGGAATCTGGCGATCGTACTGCGGAAGAGCTGACCTCCACCCCCCAGGAGCGTGAGTCGAGCCCGATCGCGTGGGCTCGGCATGCCGCCGTGTCCACCGTCCTGGTCGCGATCGCCTTCATCCAGTCACCCGGTCTCATCGCGTCGGACACCAAGATCGACCTGCTGATCTCGCCGACGAGATTCATGGCGCGGGCGCTCCGGATGTGGGACCCCCAGGGATTCTTCGGCCAGGTCCAGAACCAGGCCTACGGCTATCTGTTCCCGATGGGCCCGTTCCACGCGATCCTGACGGCGCTCGACGTGCCGGCATGGGTCGTGCAGCGGTCCTGGTGGGCTCTCATCCTGGTGGTCTCGTACCTGGGCTTCGTGCTGCTGGCGAGGGCACTGGGCATCGGCAGCCTGACCGCGCAGGTCGTGGCGGGCTTCCTGTTCGCCCTGTCGCCCCGCGTGCTGTCGGTCATGGGCCCCAGCTCGATCGAGGTCTGGCCCGGCGCCCTGGCGGCCTGGGTGCTCCTGCCACTCGTCATCGGACTGCAGCGTGGGGAGCCCCGCCGCTACGCCGTCCTGAGCGCGGCTCTCGTCGGCTGCGTGGGCGGCGTGAACGCCGTGGCGACGTTCGCCGTCATCCCTCTGGCGGCCTGGTGGCTCCTGGTGCAGCCGCGCGGACCGCGGTGGCGCGTGATGGTCCTGTGGTGGCCGCCGCTGGTCGCGGCGGCCTGCGCGTGGTGGCTCGGCGCACTGTTCCTGCTGGGCGTCTACAGCCCGCCGTTCCTGGACTACATCGAGTCCGCGTCCGTCACCACGACCGCGGCCACAGTCGTCGACGCGCTGCGTGGCACCACGAACTGGCTGCCGTACATCTCCGAGACGCTGCCCGGGGGCCGGAGCCTGCTGACCGACCCGGTCGTGATCCTCAACTCGGGCCTCGTCGTCGTGGCCGGGCTCGTCGGACTCACCCTGCCGCGTTTGCGTCACCGCGGCTTCCTGACCAGCGGCCTGCTGCTCGGTCTGGTGCTGGTGACCCTGGGGCATGTGGGAAGCGTCTCGGGACTCGCGGCCGCCGAGGTGCAGGAGCTCCTCGACGGGGTGCTCGCGCCCCTGCGCAACACCCACAAGTTCGACGTGATCATCCGACTGCCCCTCCTGCTGGGCCTGTGCCACGCCGTGACACTGGCGCTGCGTGCGACGGCCGGGGCGGCGGACCTGGTGGCGCGCACCGGGGTGGTGCTGACGGTGGCCTCGTGCCTGGTGGGCGCGGTGCTCCCGGCGTGGTCCGGGCGGATCGCTCCGTCGCAGGCGATGGAGCAGATTCCCGGTTACTGGGAGGACGCCGTCGCCTGGCTGGACTCCCACTCGGAGGGGACCGCGCTGCTGGTTCCCTCCAGCTCGTTCGCCACCTACTTGTGGGGCACGCTGACCGACGAGCCGATCCAGCCGCTGGCCACCTCGGCGTGGGCGGTGCGCAACAACGTGCCGCTGACCCCGCCGGGCACCATCCGGCTGCTCGACGCGGTCACGGACCAGCTGTCCGGTGACACGGCCGGGGAGGGGCTCGCCGATGCGCTGGGCCGGGCCGGGGTGACCGAGCTGGTGGTGCGCAACGACCTGCGTACGGACGTCGACGCGGCGCGAGCCCAGACGATGCGCTCCACGCTGCTCGCCGCGCCGGGCATCGAGCTGGCGGCCACCTTCGGGCCGGCCATCGGCGGCACCGGCCTGCTCGACCTCGACCAGGAGCGTCTCTTCGCCGACGGCGGATGGCAGCAGAACCGACCCGCCGTCGAGATCTATCGAGTCGAGCCGCAGCGGACCATCCCTGATCGGCAGCTCGTGTCGCAGACGCCGACGGTGGTCGGTGACGCCGGCTCGCTGTTCGTCACCGACGCCCTGGGATGGACGACCGGTCGCCGCGTGCTGACCGGTGGCGACGCCCAGAGCCTGGAGAGGCGGCCGTCCGGGCCCTTGATCGTGACGGACGGACTCCGTCGCCAGGAGACGACGTTCGGATCGGTCGACCGCCAGCGGTCGGCGACCCTCGCACCGGACGAGCCCTACAGGGCGACCAGACCGGTCCACGACTACCTCGACCCCGCAGACGAGCGCTGGGTCGCCACCGCCGAGGTCACGGGCGTGCGGGCGATCAGGGCCTCGTCGTCCGAGGCGTGGGCCGGGACGGTGGGCGGCGTCCGTCCGGGCCGTGCCCCGGCGTCCGCGTTCGACGGCGACGTCAGGACCTCGTGGGTGGCGACGGACGCTGCCGGGTGGCTCCGGGTGGACCTCGCCGCCACGGTCGACACACGGGTTCGACTGGTCACCCACGAGCCTCGTGGCGTGCGGCAGCGGTTCGAGGTGCGGACCCGGGACGGCTGGGAGTCCGTCGACCTCGACGGTTCCGCCGACGCCATCGTCGAGGTGGGCGAGGTCGACCGGATCCACGTCCGCGGCACGCGTCTGAGTCCGGGGCGGCTGTCGCTCGCAGAGGTCGAGATCGAGGAGGTGAGCGTCTTCCGGACCCTCGCGATCCCGCCGACGCCGGCCACGTGGGGCACGCCGGACGCGATGGTCTTCGGCTTGGATCCAGGCCGCCGGACCGGGTGCCTCGAGGTGGTCGGGGTGACGCGCTGTCGCGCCGGTGTCGAGGAGCGCGGCGAGAGCGCCTTCCTCCTCGATCGCACGGTGAGCCTGGACGGAGCGGCCGACTACGAGATCAGCGGGATGGCCCGACCTCTGGGGAGCGATCGACTCGACCGGGAGCTCCAGGGCGAGGGAGCACGCGTGAGCGCGTCCTCCACGGTCAATCAGGATGCGCGGGCGTCGGCGACCATGGCGGTCGACGGAGACCTGAGCACCGCGTGGATCGCCGATCCCGACGACGACGACCCGACGCTGACCGTCACGCTGCCCGAGCCGCGCAGCATCGATACCCTGACACTGCGCACCGATCGGCGCATGCCGGCCTCGCGGGTGGAACGAGCGACGCTGATCTTCGACGACGGGTCCCAGCGACGCGTCGTGCTCGAGGACGGGCAGGCGACGTTCGACGCCGTGCGTGCCTCCTCGGTCGAGATCCACCTCACCTCGCGGGAGGACGCCCGCGACTCGGATGCCTTCGGGTTCAGCCGACCGCTCCCGGTCGGGGTCTCCGAGATGTCCATCGGTTCCGACCCTGGCCCGTCCCGTCGACTGCTCGACCGACACGAGCGGCCGTTCTCGGCCAGGTGCGGGCTGGGCCCCACGCTCGAGATCGACGGGACGCGAGTCCGCACCCGCATCCGGGCGACGGTCGGTGAGGTCGCGACCGGCCGGGCGGTTCCCTTCGAGCCCTGCGACGGGCAGGGCACCGTCCGGCTCGGTGCCGGCCGGGTCAACGTCGTCGCCTCCGCCTCCGAGTCCTTCACGATCGAGCGTCTCGCGCTCGAGAGCGTCGCGGGCGTGCCGTCCGGGACGGTGGACCCGTCGGAGGGCGTGCTGCTCTCGACCGGTCACAACTCCAATCCCGGCTGGGTCGCGCAGGCAGACGGGCGACGTGCGCCGTCGGTCCGCGCCGACGGTTGGCAGCAGGCGTGGGTCGTTCCCCACGCCGCCGAGCCGTCGATCACCTTCGCCCCGGCAGGCACGTACCGCAACGTGCTGCGTTACGGATTCGCCGCCGCGCTGCTCCTGCCGATCGTCTTCGCGGTGCCGCGCCGTCGGCCTCTCGCGCGTACCCGCGCCCTCGACGCCGGTCCGCGACGGTGGGTGCTTGCGCTCGTGTCCGGGATCGCGCTGACACTCGTCGGAGGTCCGGTCGCCGCCGCGCTGGCCGGGGTGGCCGTGCTCGCGGCGCTCGCCTGGCGCCCGACCGCCGTGGTCGCCCCGTGGGTCGCGGGCGGCGCCGCGAGCGTCTCGATCGCGGCCTACGTGCTCAAGCCGTGGGGCGCCACCGGTGCATGGATCGGCGATGCCGCCTGGCCTCAGTGGGCGTCGCTGGTGGCCTTGGCCGCGGTCGTCGCGGCCGGCCTCGCGCGCGACATGGCGGGGCGCTCCACGTAACGGTAGAGCAACTCGGAGGCGGCGAGGCTCACGAGGAGCACCGCGGCGAACAGGGGGAGCCACGGCGCAGTGAACAGCTCGTACCCCAACAGCGGCGGAAGCAGCTCCAGCACGAGCATGTGGGTGCAGAACAGCGCGTAGGAGATGTGTCCCAAGTGCCGGACGCGAGGATCGGCGAGCACGCGCGACGCGGCGGTGCCGCCCGGCCCGAGGGCGCTGGGCAGGACCACGAGCACCGCGACGACCAGGTACAGGACATGACGGACCACGGCCTCCGAGCCGCTCAGCTCCACCAGGAGCGCCGAGCCGGCCAGGGGGGTGGTGCTCAGCAGGAACAGGCCTCCGGCGGCGATCCAGCAGGTCGCCCGATCCGCGGCGAGCCGGTGCAACACGCCCGGCGTGCCGCTCCGCCGTGCGGATTCGTACGCGGTGGCCAGAAGGAGTCCGCCGGCGAACCAGGCGATGTAGGCGGGCAGCCAGCGCTGCGCCCAGAAGGCGACCTCGGCGTCCCAGACGTGGGTCAGCCCGACCCAGGCCACGCCGACGACGACCGACCCCAGCAGGAGGGCGTTGACGAGGCGCACCGGACGCCGTGAGCGGCGCGCCAGGGCGATGATCCCCGCTCCGAGGAAGGGCAGGGCGGCGTAGAAGGCGACCTCGACGCTGAGGCTCCACATCTGGGTCAGCCCGAAGGGCAGCTGGGTCTCGTCGTAGTAGTCGATCAGCAGCAGGTTCTTGACGAGGCGGACGAACCCGAGGTCCTGATTGCGACCGATCAGTGCGAACGCGAGCACGACCACGATCACGTACACCGGCATGATCCGCAGGACGCGCTTGCGGGCGTAGGCCCGCAGCGGCTGCGGTGGACGGCCCCCGAGTGCCGTCCGCACGTACGGCAGTCCGAGCAGGAAGCCGGAGAGGACGAAGAAGACCGCGACGCCGACCTCGAGGCGCTGTGTCGCGACCCCCCAGGTGCCGCGGGTGTAGAGGCCGGCGAAGAACGCCGTGTGCGTGACCACGACTCCGAGCGCGGCGACGAATCGGATCGCGTCGAGCTCGGGGAAGTCGCGTCCGGCGCTGGTGGTGGTGTGTGCCGAGGTGCTCACCGGGGAATCATCACCCTTCCGACGTCGAGCCACTCCAGACAGACGCGGCCGTCCTGCGGAATGAGCTGGACGTGGTCGAAGGCGCCGGTCGAGGTGAAGGACAGCACGTGGCGCCCCGCCGGGAGCGTGACGTCGTGCAGCTCCTCGCCGGCGCGCACGTACGCCGACGTCGTGACGTCGGCGATGTACTCGACCGAGATCCAGAACGGGTAGTCGATCGTCGTCATCCCGAGGTCGAACCTCTGGGTGGCGGGCTTCGTGCCCTCGGCGCAGCGCTCGAGTGACTCCTCGGGGGCGGAGGCGTCCGGGGCGACCCGGGCGGGGTGCAGGACGCCGTCGTCGTCGAACACCTGCAGCTGGGTGCCGGCCGTGGGAGTCGTGAACCGGTCCGCCACGGGGGCGAGCAGGTCGGACGGCAGGTTGCTGCCACCGAGCGCGTGAATGACCTTCTCGGCGACCGGCTGGTCGACGATCTGAGGCGGCGCAGGCGCGGTCTCGAGCTGCGCCGTGGCGTTCTCCATGAACCGGCGGGTGTCGAACGGTCCGTGCCACGGCGTGACGTAGCTGTGGGTGCTGACGAGGGCGCCGGCCACGAACGTGATCGAGACGGCGACGAGCGTGGGACGGGTGGGCCAGACCTCGGGGGCGTCCGCTCGCGGTCGCGGTCTGTTCACCGCGCCCCGAATGGGCATGACCAGCGTGCCGATGGCCAGCGCGGCGTACGGCATGAGGTCGTACCAGTACCGGATGTCGGCGGTCGCTCCCATGCCGAAGGTGGCAGCGCGCCCGAGGGCGATCGTCAGGTACGTCGCGACGACGTAGGGGACGAGGAACCACAGGGACAGGAGCGCGTCGGTCCGGCGGATCCGCGCCAGGGTGAGCACCGCGACCAGCGCGACGACGCTGAGCGTGACGGCGATCATCGGCGGATCGGCGAGGAGCCGCGGCCCGACCGAGGGGCCGATCCAGACCCACCGCCACGGGCCGCCGACGATCGACGTGAGGAGACCGTCGACGATGAGGTGGTCGGCGGCGTCGCCGAAGTCGACGTCCGAGATCCCGGACCCGCCCTCGCCGCCGGTCGACGTGGCGACATAGCGGGCGAGGTGCGCCGCGCAGACCGCGACGTAGAGCGTCCACAGCGGCCAGTAGCGGCGGACCACGGTGACCAGTCGGTCCTTGAGGTCGCCGTCGGCGAAGTAGGCCAAGGTCAGGAGTCCGAGCGCCATCGGGACGAAGAGCGCCTTGACGTAGCTGAGCAAGCCGATCCCCATGCCCAGCAGCACGAGCAGGAGCCAACGGCGGCGGGTGGTCCGCAGGTATCCCAGGTGCCCGATGATCGCGGTGAGGATGCCGACCTGCGCGGGGGCGGCGGTCAGGCCGGAGGCCCACCAGAGGTTCGCCGGCACCCCGACGACGGTGAAGCAGTAGAAGACGAGTCCCGGGATCGCCCACCACCGGGCGCCGAACGCCGTCCGGAGCATCGTCCAGCACAGCAGGCAGGCGAGGGCATAGAGGACGGTCATCTCGGTCGCCGCCGCCCACCAGGCGAACGGGCCGGCCAGGTCGACGAGCCAGGCGAGCCCCAGCCCGATGGGCATGAAGTGGAAGTTGTGCCGCTCGAAGAACCACGCGGCATCGACGCCCTGCGCGAGGCGGGTGAGGAAGATCAGATCGTCGCCGAAGAACCAGCCTCCGTACTCCGCCCAGCCCCGCCACACCACCGCCATCGCCACGATGGCGAGGGCGACGGCGTCGACTGCGCGCGGGTGTGCGCGCAGACTTTCCAGTTTGCTCATGGTGGCCGATCCTCCCACAGCGGCAGTTCCGCCACGCGCGTGCCGCGGGTAACTTCCGTACCGGGGACGTAGACTGCCTACTCGGTGGTAGCGTGTGCGCGATCACAACTGTGAAGGGAGCCCCCACGTGGGTAAGAAGACCGGAATCGTCCTGCTGGGCCTTGGGGCCTTCGTCCTGGTGCTGGGACTGCTGTCGAAGTTCTACATGTACGACCGCCTCGCGGTGGTTCCCCTGAACCAGAACACCGTCAGCATCTCCGAGACCGCCCCCGGTGAGGACGCCGAGTACCTCGACATCGCCAACGGGCTGAAGATCTCGACCGGCCCGCTGCGCTCGGTGCGCGTCACCACCGGTGATCCCGACCTCTCGAAGGAGGCCTCCGACGAGCTGGACCAGGACGTCGCTGTCTGGAACTCGTTCGTCTGCACCGACACCCCGGACTTCGACTGCGCCAGCGGTGAGACCCCGCTGTCGGGCTCGGACGACACGCTCGCGTTCGACCGTCACAGCGCCGAAGTGGTCTCCTGGGCCGGCAACGTCCACGAGACGGGCGGCGAGACGCAGGAGGACGTCTTCGAGGGCCTGTACTTCAAGTTCCCCTTCGACGTGCAGAAGAAGTCCTACGACTTCTGGGACGGCACGCTGAAGCAGGCCGTGCCGGCCGAGTTCGAGGAGGAGACCGAGATCGACGGCCTGACCGTCTACAAGTTCGTCCAGAGGATCGAGCCGACCAAGACGGGCGAGATCGACGTGCCCGGCAACCTGGTCGGTGGTGACGAGGACGAGACGGTGACCGCCGATCGCATCTACTCCAATGTGCGCACGCTGTACGTCGAGCCGGTGACCGGCGCGATCATCAAGGGCGGCGAGTCGCAGGACTCCTACCTCGAGGTCGACGGCGTCCGCGGCGCCACCACGACCAAGGCGACGCTCAACTACACCGACGACTACGTCGCCGAGAACGTGGAGGAGTACAAGAGCACCTCGACGATCCTCAAGGCCGTGCAGACGACGATCCCGCTCGTCGGCACGATCCTGGGTCTGCTGCTGCTCGTGCTGGGCGCCGTGCTCGTCGCGCGGGGCTCGCGCGAGACCGAGACGGCCTGATCAAGACCGGTCGCCGACCGACGCCGCTCCCCTCGGGGAGCGGCGTCGCTCGTTACAGTGACGCCATGTCGTCCCCCGCCGAAGACCTGTGCCGCTTCGTCGACGCTTCGCCGACGCCCTTCCACGTCGTCGAGAACGTCGTGCGTGCGCTGACCGACGCCGGATTCACCGAGCTGCTCGAGACCGATCCGTGGCCGAGCGAGCCGGGCGACTACGTGGTCCGCCGCGCCGGGTCGGTGGTGGCCTGGCGCACCGCGCCGGGCCATGCCGCCTCGACCGGATTCCGCGTGGTGGGTGGCCACACCGACAGCCCGAACCTGCGCGTCAAGCAGCACCACGACGCGCGCCGAGCCGAGGTCCCCGTGCTCGCCCTGGAGCCCTACGGGGGACCGATCCTGTCCTCCTGGCTCGACCGCGACCTCACGATCGCCGGTCGTCTCGTCACCCGGTCCGGCACCGAGCACCTGGTCCACACCGACCGCCCGGTCGTGCGGGTGCCGCACCTGGCGATCCACCTCGACCGCGACCAGTCGGCACTTGATCGGCAGCGACACGTCGACGGGGTGTGGACCCTGTCGACGGAGGAGTTCCTGCCATGGCTCACCGCGACCGTCGAGCTCGCCGACGACGAGATCGTCGGCTTCGACCTGATGACGGCCGACGCCCAGCCCTCGGCGCTCGTCGGCGCCCGCGGTGAGCTCGTCGCGGCACCGCGTCTGGACAACCAGGCGACCTGCTTCGCCGGGTTGCGCGCGCTGCTCTCGGCCGAGCCGACCTCCGCCGGTCAGATGCTGGCACTCTTCGACCACGAGGAGGTCGGCAGCACCTCCGAGCGTGGCGCCCAGTCCGATCTGCTCGGCACCGTCCTCGAGCGGATCGTCCTCGCGACGGGCGGAGGGCGCGAGGACTACCACCGGATGATCGCCGCCTCGGTCTGCGCGTCCGGCGACATGGCCCACGCCACCCACCCGAACCACGTCGACCGTCACGAGACCTGCGGCGAGCGCCGTCGCCGGCTCGATCGATTGGGTCAGCCGCTGCCTGAGGTCTGCCTTCATGACCAGCCGGTCGACGACCCCCACGAGCGTGTGCTTGT
>JAJUII010000173.1 GCA_029265505.1 Aeromicrobium choanae | reverse complement strand
GTCGGGGCAGCACAGGACCAGCGCCTGGACGCCAGGCCGGCGAGCCGCGACGTCGGCCAGGAGCGTGAGGCGCACGTCGGCCGGCACGTCCTCGACGCGGGTGCGACGCCACTGCGCCGCCCCGCGGTCCTCGAGCCAGTCCTTGACGTCGCCCCGGCCCGCGGGACGGCGCGCCATCGCCAGCTCCTCGCCCATCGTGGTCGCCAGCGAGACGACGTCGTCGGGCTCGGAGACGTCGGGGACGTCGACCAGCGCGACCACGTCGCGCAGCCGCCGGCCGTCGGACTCGCCGTCGATCAGGACCTGCCCCGACGAGGGGACCAGGCGTCCGCCCAGCAGCAGGCTGAACGCCGTGTGTCCCGTGCCGGGCGGTCCGTCGACGATGGTGACCTCGCCGGTCTCGAGGGTGGCCGACGTCGGCTCCAGCACCGCGGAGTGCGGGCCGTCGACGGACGTGGCGATGGCTTCGATTCTCATGCTTCTCGCTCCTCGGGCCGTGGAGGTGGCCCGACTCTCCAGTCTCCAGCGTCACTCGCGGTTCCCCCAGCCTAGAGGGGGGTGATTCCCGTTACCCGGGGTGTGCGGGCTCGCTCCGGCACCTCGGCGCCCGGGCGGTCCGGGTCGTGTCGGCGCGCTCACTAGACTCGGACTCGTGCCCGAGCCCACGTTCTACGCCACGACGCCGATCTACTACGTCAACGACGCGCCCCACATCGGGCACGGCTACACGACGACGATCGCGGACGTCATCACGCGCTGGCACCGTCAGCGAGGCGAGCGCGTCCACTTCCTCACGGGAGTCGACGAGCACGGCCAGAAGGTGTTGCGCAAGGCCCAGGCCAACGACGCCTCGCCGCAGGACTGGGTGGACCGCCTGGTCGAGTCCGAGTGGCTGCCGATGCTGCGCACGATCGACGCCGCCAACGACGACTTCATCCGCACCACCGAGGAGCGCCATGAGAAGGGCGCACAGGCCTTCTGGCAGGAGCTCTACGACCGCGGAGAGGTCTACAAGGGCGAGTTCTCCGGCTGGTACAGCGTCGGCTCGGAGGAGTTCGTGGCCGACGAGTATGTCGCCGACGGTGAGGGCGAGGACGCGGGGCACAAGGTCTCCACGCTCGACGGCAGCCGGCTGGAGTACCTCACCGAGGAGAACTACTTCTTCCCGCTGAGCAAGTACGCCGACCGCCTGCTGGAGCTGTACGAGCAGCGTCCGGACTTCATCCAGCCCGAGTCGGCCCGCAACGAGGTCGTCGCGTTCGTCAGGAGCGGGCTCAAGGATCTGTCGATCTCGCGGTCGACGTTCGACTGGGGGATCCCGCTGCCGTGGGACGAGTCGCACGTCATGTACGTCTGGATCGAGGCGCTGCTCAACTACGTGACGGCCGCCGGGTACGGCGTCGACGACGAGCGCTTCGGTGAGCTGTGGCCGGCGAACGTGCACTTCGTCGGCAAGGACATCGTCCGCTTCCATGCGGTCATCTGGCCGGCCCTGCTGATGGCCGCGGGCCTGCCGGTCCCGCATCGGGTCTTCGCCCACGGGTGGCTGCTCGTCGGGGGCCAGAAGATGAGCAAGAGCAAGGCCAACGGCATCCATCCGACCGAGATCGTCGACACGTTCGGCTCGGACGCCTACCGCTACTACTTCACCCGCGCGCTCACCTTCGGCAGCGACGGCTCGATCTCCTGGGAGGACATCGGCGCCCGCTACCACGCCGAGCTGGCGAACGGGTTCGGCAACCTGGCCTCCCGAGTGGCCGCGATGATCGGCAAGTACTTCGACGGGGCACTGCCCGCCGCGGGCGAGCTGAGCCCGGCCGAACGCGGGATCGTCGACACGGTCGCCGCCGCCGTCGCGGAGGCCGACGAGGCGATCGAGCGGATCGCCCCGCAGGACGCGGTGGCCGCGATCTGGCGCATCGTGGACGCGCTCAACCTCTACATCACCGAGACGCAGCCGTGGGCGGTCGCCAAGGACGAGTCGCAGCGCGAGCGCCTCGGCACGATCCTCAACACGGCCGCGGAGGGCCTGCGCGTGCTGGCCGTCACCCTGCACCCGGTGATGCCGAAGGCGACCGCGTCGCTGTGGGAGTCGCTCGGCGCCGAGCCCGACCTGGGACCGCTGGCCGCCCAGCGCATCGACCAGGTCGCCACCTGGGGGCGCCTGCGGCCCGGGTCGACGATCACCAAGGTGCCGTCGCTGTTCCCACGGATCGACCTCGCCCAGGCGTGAGCGCGGTGACCACCGAGGGCTGGCCCGAGGCGCCCGAGCCGCTGCCGGCGCCCGTCGTGGACAACCACTGCCATCTGGACACCCGTGTCCGCGGTGGGGCGCTGATCCCGGTGGAGGAGGCGCTCGACCGGGCGGCCGCGGTCAACGTCACCCGGCTCGTCCAGGTCGGCTGCGACGTCGAGGGCTCCCGCTGGGCGGTGGACGTCGCCCGCGAGCACACCGGGGTCGTGGCCGCCGTCGCGATCCATCCGAACGACGCGGCCCGCAGCGCCACGCTCGAGGAGGACCTGGCCGCGATCGATCGTCTGGCGGCCGATCCGGTCGTGCGCGCCGTCGGCGAGACCGGGCTGGACCACTTCCGGACCGGGCCGGAGGGCCGCCCGGTCCAGGAGTACGCCTTCCGGCGCCACATCGACATGGCCCGGCGACACGATCGCACGCTGGTCATCCACGACCGGGACGCCCACGACGACGTGCTGCGGGTGCTGGACTCCGAGGGGGTCCCCGACCGGGTGGTGATGCACTGCTTCAGCGGCGACGAGGAGTTCGCCCGGCGGTGCCTCGACCGCGGGGCGTATCTGTCATTCTCCGGGACGGTCACGTTCAAGAACGCGCAGTACCTGCGCGACGCCCTGCGAATCGCGCCCCTGGACCGCATCCTCGTCGAGACCGACGCGCCCTTCCTGACGCCGACGCCGCACCGGGGCCGACCCAACGCCTCGTTCCTGATCCCGCTCACCGTCCGGGTCATGGCCGAGGTCCGTGGAATCGACCTGGCGGACCTCTGCCACGCCATCGACGGCAACACCGATGCCGCGTTCGGGGGACGCTGGACCCCGCGAGTCGCTACGGTGTCCTGAGTCACAGGATTTGATCTCGATCGGATCCTCACGCATGGTGGAAAGGTTGTATTTCCGACCTTGAGGTTGTTCGTGCCCCGTTTGCTTCCTGAGATCACCCGCCGAAACGTCGTCACGATGGGCGGCATGGTCACCGGTTTGGCCCTCGCGGTCGGCGGCATCGTCCACGCCGCGACCTACGACCAGCTCGTCACCGTCGACATGGACGGCACCGTCACCCAGGTCCGCACCGAGAGCGAGTCGGTCGCCGAGTTCCTCGACGAGCGTGGCGTGACGCTGGGCGCCCAGGACCGCGTCAGTCCCGCCCCTGAGACCGAGCTGGACGGCGGTGAGACCGTCACCGTCCGCCGTGCCAAGGCGCTCACACTCGTCGTCGACGGCCGGATCAGCCAGGAGACCGTCCACGACGTCACCGTCGAGGACGCGCTCGAGACCCTCGGCGTGCGGCCGGAGCAGGGCGCCGACCTGTCCATGAAGCCCGAGCAGCGCCTCGGTCTCGACGGCAACAGTCTCGTCGTCAGCAACCCGAAGAAGGTCACGCTGCGCGTCGACGGCGAGAAGCACAGCTTCGTCACCACCGCGCCGACCATGGAGGACGTTCTGCGCCAGCGCGGCGTCCGGCTGGGCGAGCTCGACGAGGTCAAGCCCGCCCTGAGCGCCTACGTCAAGCCTCGGCAGGCGCTGCGGGTCGTGCGGATCGAGAAGGTCACCCGCACCGAGGAGCTCACCGTCGACCACGACGTCACCTACGAGGACGACTCCTCGATGTTCCGCGGCGACACCAAGGTCGTCTCGGAGGGTCGCGACGGACTGGTCCGTGCCAAGGTCGAGCTGATCCTGGCCGACGGCGAGGTCCGCAAGCGTCGCGTCATCTCGCGCAGTGCGGTCCGCAAGCCGATTCCCCAGGTGCTCAAGCGGGGGACCAAGGACCCCGACTCGATCGACGGCGGCGTCTGGGACCGTCTCGCGCAGTGCGAGTCGGGCGGCAACTGGTCGACCAACTCCGGCAACGGCTTCTACGGCGGCCTGCAGTTCAGCGCCGCGACGTGGCGTGCGGTCGGCGGCACCGGTCTGCCGCACGAGCACAGCAAGGCCGAGCAGATCAAGCGCGGGAAGATCCTGCAGCAGCGCGCGGGCTGGGGCCAGTGGCCCGCCTGCTCGAAGAAGCTGGGGCTGCGCTGAGCGAGTCCGGCGGGGAGGTCCGCCTGCTCGGGGCCGCCGACGTGCGCCGGCTCGCCGCCGAGGCGAGTGTGCGGCCGACGAAGCAGCGCGGCCAGAACTTCGTCATCGACGCCAACACGGTGCGGCGCATCGTCGACGCGTCCGGTGTCGGACCGCAGGACGTGGTGGTCGAGATCGGTCCCGGCCTGGGATCGCTGACCCTCGCGCTGCTGGAGCGGGCCCGCCACGTCACGGCCGTCGAGATCGACGACGCCCTGGCGGGTCTGCTGCCCGCGACGATCGCCGCGTACGCGCCCGGCGCGGCCGACCGCTTCGCGCTCGTCCACGACGATGCGATGCGCGTGGAGAGCCTTCCCGGGCCGGAGCCGACCGCCCTGGTCGCGAATCTGCCGTACAACGTGTCGGTCCCGGTGCTGCTGCACTTCCTCGAGACGTTCCCCTCCTTGCGCAGCGTGCTGGTGATGGTCCAGGCGGAGGTCGCTCATCGGCTGGCCGCCGGGCCGGGCTCGCGAACCTACGGTGTGCCGAGCGTCAAGGCCGCCTGGTACGCCGACGTCCGACTGGCCGGCAGCATCGGCCGTACCGTGTTCTGGCCGGCGCCGAACGTCGACTCGGCCCTCGTCGCGCTCGAGCGCCGGGAGCCGCCGGCAGGAGACCGCGCCTGGGTCTTCCGTGTCGTCGACGCGGCGTTCGCCCAGCGGCGCAAGACCTTGCGTGCCGCGCTGTCCGGACTGGCGGGCGGGGGTGACGCCGCCGAGCGGGCCCTGCGGTCCGTCGGGATCGACCCCCGCACCCGCGGCGAGCAGTTGGACGTCGAGCAGTTCGCCGCGTTGGCCGAGGCGTTGGCCGCGGACGGCTCGACCGCCGCGGGGCGGTGACGCGCCCGGCGTGTCGGGGCGCGGCGACCGGCCACCGGGCGGGTGCCCGTTAGGTTGGGAGCCGTGGTGTCGACAGTGACGGTCCGGGTGCCGGCCAAGGTGAACCTCTGCCTGGGGGTCGGACGCGTCCGTCCCGACGGCTACCCCCCCCTCGCGACCGTCTAC
>JAJUII010000029.1 GCA_029265505.1 Aeromicrobium choanae | reverse complement strand
TACTTCTGGCCGGCCAGCCACCAGCAGATCTACAAGGTGCTCGCCCGCATGCAGGAGGCGGGCTGGGTCGAGGCCACCACCCACGTCCAGACCGGAAAGCCGGACAAGAAGACCTACGCGATCACCGAGGCCGGCCATGCCGAGCTCGACCGTTGGGCGGCCGAGCCGACGCAGCGGGAGGCCGTGCGCTCGGACTTCGCCGTGAAGCTCCGCGGCTTCCGCGATCGCGAGGCCATCGTCGCCGACACGAAGGCACGTCGCGCCGACCACGAGCAGCGACTCCAGGCGTACCTCGCCAGCGAGGCGCGCTACTACCCCGACCCGTCGGTCCTCGACGGTCCCGACCTGGGCGCTTGGCTCGCACTGCGCGGCGGCATCAGCACCGAACGCCATGGCATCGCCTGGTGCGACGAGATCCTCAGCGCGCTCGAAGGGCGCGGACCCCGATGACCAGCACGATCGCGCCGAGCGTCATCGCGGTCACGATCAAGACGAGATGGACCCAGAAGAACCCCGTCGGGTCCTGCCATCGAACCGCCCCGGCCCATGCCCGGTCGTCGTCGACGATCGCCTTGAAGAAACGGGGCCAGATCACGATGTTGAACACCCCGGCCAGCACCAAGAGCCAGGCCGCGAACCTTCCGATCACCCACCCATCCTCCCAGCCGAAGGGACACCGCCCATGAAGGCCTTCCGTGAACTCGTCGAACGCAGCATCGCCACCGGATCGCTCGCCGGCGTCGAGGATCTCCTCGCCGACGACGTCGTCTTCCGCAGCCCCGTGGCCTTCAAGCCCTACCCCGGCAAGGCGATCACCCAGGCGATCCTCAACGGCGTCGCCCGAGTCTTCGAGGACTTCCACTACGTCGGCCAGATCGAGGACGGGCGCCGCAGCGTGCTCGAGTTCGAGGCCACCGTGGACGGCAAGTCGGTGCACGGCATCGACATGATCACCATCGACGACGAAGGGCTCATCACCGAGTTCACCGTGATGGTCCGACCGATGTCCGGCGCCCAGGCGCTGATGGCCGGCATGGCCGCTCAGTTCGACCGGATCGAGGCCGACGCCCGCGCCTTCCTGGAGCGACGCCCGTGAGCGACTACCCGCACCTGCTCAGCCCACTCGACCTGGGCTTCACGACCCTGCGCAACCGGGTCGTGATGGGCTCGATGCACACCGGCCTGGAGGATCACGCCAAGGACATCGACAAGATGGCGGCGTTCTTCGCCGAGCGCGCCCGCGGCGGCGTCGCCCTGTCGGTGACGGGCGGCTTCGCCCCTCACTGGCGCGGCTGGCTGCTGCCGTTCGGCTCGGAGATGTCGCGCAGGCGGCATGCCGACCGCCACCGCACGGTGACCGACGCCGTGCACGAGCACGGCGGCAAGATCGCCCTGCAGATCCTGCACGCCGGCCGCTACGGCTACTCGCCGTTCAAGAAGGGCGTCTCGTCGATCACGTCGCCGATCACGCCGTTCAAGGTCTCCCCGATGTCGACGAAGGAGGTCGACCGCACGGCCAGCGACTTCGCGCGATCGGCCGCGCTGGCCAAGCGCGCCGGCTACGACGGCGTCGAGATCATGGGCTCGGAGGGCTACCTGATCAACCAGTTCCTCGCAGCACGCACGAACGACCGCACCGACCGCTGGGGCGGAACCGCCGAGAAGCGCATGCGGTTCCCCATCGAGGTCGTCAAGCGCACGCGGGAGCTGGTCGGCGAGGACTTCATCGTCCAGTACCGGATCAGCCTGCTCGACCTCGTCGACGACGCCCAGACCTGGGAGGAGACCGCCGCGCTGGCGACGGCGCTCGAGGCCGAGGGCGTCACGATCTTCAACACCGGGATCGGCTGGCACGAGGCGCGCATCCCGACGATCGTCACGAGCGTGCCACGCGGGGCGTTCACCTGGGTCACCGCCAAGCTCAGGGCCGAGGTCTCCGTGCCCGTGGTCGCGTCCAACCGCATCAACTCCCCCGAGCAGGCCGAGGAGATCCTCGCCCGAGGCGACGCCGATCTGATCTCGATGGCACGCCCGCTGCTGGCCGACGCCGACTTCGTCGCCAAGGCCGCGTCGGGTCGCGCCGACGAGATCATCACGTGCATCGCGTGCAACCAAGCCTGCCTGGACCACACGTTCCGCAACCAGCGCGCCTCCTGCATCCTGAACCCGCGCTCCGGCCACGAGACCGAGCTCGTCCTGCTGCCGACCCGGACCGTCAAGCGGATCGCGGTGGTCGGCGCCGGACCTGCCGGTCTCGCCGCGGCCGTCGAGCTCGCCGGCCGCGGGCACGAGGTCGAGCTCTTCGAGGCGCTCCCGGAGATCGGCGGACAGTTCCGGCTCGCGATGCAGATCCCGGGCAAGGAGGACTTCGCGACCACGATCCGCTACTACTCGGTGATGCTGGACCGGCGAGGCGTGAAGGTGCACCTCGGCCGCCGCGCCACGGTCGACGACCTCGCGGGCTTCGACGAGGTCGTCATCGCGACCGGGGTCGAGCCGCGCGTCCCGACGATCCCGGGCGTCGACCACCCGAAGGTCGTCACCTATCAGCGGCTCATCGCCGAGCGGGTCGTCGCCGGTGAGCGCGTGGCGGTGCTCGGCGCCGGAGGCATCGGCTACGACGTGGCCGAGTTCCTGCTGCACGACCCGCACGAGTCGCTCGAGCACTGGATGCGGCGCTGGGGCGTGACCGACCCGGCGATCGAGCGTGGCGGCCTGACCACCAAGGTCCTCGCACCGCCGCGGCGTCAGGTCACCCTGCTCCAGCGCAAGACGACCCCGTTCGGCAAGAGCCTCGGCAAGACGACCGGCTGGGTGCACCGCACCACGCTGAGGGACTCGGGCGTCGAGTTCGTCGGTGGAGTCCGCTATGACCGGATCGACGACGCGGGTCTGCACGTCACGGTGGGCACCGGGGACTCCGCACAGCCCCGGGTCATCGCGGTGGACACGATCGTGCTGTGCACCGGCCAGGAGTCGGTGCGGGATCTGGTGGCGCCGCTCGAGTCGTCCGGAGCGCGCGTGCACGTCATCGGCGGCGCCGACGTCGCGGCCGAGCTCGACGCCAAGCGTGCGATCAAGCAGGCGACCGAGCTGGCCGCTCGCCTCTGACGTCGGCGGCGTGACCGTGGTAGACCGGGAGTCATGCGTCGTGTCGTGCTCCTGCGAGCCGTCAACGTCGGCGGGGCCCGCCTGCCGATGGCGCGGCTGCGCGCGATCGCGACCGACCTGGGCGCCCGTGACGTCTCGACGTACATCGCCTCGGGGAACCTGCTGTGCGACGTCGACGAGCCCGAGGCGTTCGACCGCGCTCTGGAGTGCGCGATCGAGGAGGAGTTCGGCTTCTTCCGCGAAGCGATCAGCCGCTCGGTGACCGAGCTGGAGGACGCCGTGGCCGCACACCCCTTCCCGATCGCCGAGCCGCGCACCGCCCACCACGTCTACTTCCTGCTCCGGGCGCCCGAGCCCGGACAGGTCGCCGCACTGCTCGATCGTGGCCTGCCCGAGCGACTCGCCGTGATCGACCGCGACCTGCACATCCGCTACGCCGACGGCGTCGCCCACACGAAGCTGACGCCCACCCTGATCGCGCGGACTCTCGGCTGTCACGGCACCGGTCGCAACATCAACACCGTCGAGAGGCTGATCACCCTCGCCCGCTCCTGACCTCGCGAGTCCGTGCCCGTCGTGCCGTGGTGACATCGTGACCGGCGCCCGTCACACTGGAGGAGTGATCGGTCCGCCCGCCCCGGAGCAGCGCTCCCCCGACCTCGGTCGGCGTCGCCGTCCGGACGCCGGGTGAGCGACTGGTTCGACCGGAGGTGGCTCGTGCTCACCGGCGCGGGCGTCAGCACCGACTCCGGCATCCCCGACTACCGCGGTCCCGACGCCGTCCCGCGGCAGCCGATGACGTTCCAGAAGTTCGTCTCCTCGGCTGACAACCGCCGACGGTACTGGGCGCGGGCCCATGTCGGCTGGGCGCGGATGGGCCACGCCGAGCCCAACTTCATCCATCACTTCCTGGCCGAGCGTCAGGACCGCCTCACCGGGCTGATCACCCAGAACGTCGACGGCCTCCACGAGGCCGCCGGCTCGCGCGAAGTGGTCGACCTGCACGGCCGCATCGATCGCGTGATCTGTCTGGACTGCGGTGACGTCAGCGATCGCGCCGCCCTGCAGGAGCGGCTCGAGGCGCTCAACCCCGGGTGGAGTGAGCGCGAGGCTCGCCTGGCACCCGACGGCGACGTCGACCTGGAGGACACCGACGAGTACGTGGTCGCCGACTGCACCCAGTGCGGCGGTCGGCTCAAGCCCGACGTGGTGTTCTTCGGCGAGTCGGTGCCCAAGCCGAAGGTCGCCCACTGCTTCGACCTGGTCGAGCGCGCCGGCCGCGAGGGCGCGGCTCTCGTCGTGCTCGGCTCGTCCCTGCAGGTCATGAGCGGTCTGCGCTTCGTGCGCCGGGCGGCCAAGGACGGCGTGGAGGTCGTCATCGTCAATCGTGGACCGACGCGTGGCGACGACCTGGCGACGGTCCGCATCGACGACGGCATCGCCCAGACCCTGCGGCGCCTCATGAGCGAGACGGCCGGTGAGCCGCGGGCTCAGCTCAACTGACGCAGGCGCACCGTCTCGGGAAGAGCCGCCAGCTCCTTGAGCACGTCCGGGCCGACCTCGTCGGAGATGTCGGTGACGACATAGCCGAGCTCGGCCTTGGTGGCCAACTGCTGACCCTCGATGTTCACGCCGTGGTCACCCAGGATCGAGTTGATCGTGGCGAGCACGCCGGGAGCGTTCTGGTGGACGTGCGCGAGGCGGTGGCGCTCGGGATCGCTCGGCAGGTTCAGCTCCGGGAAGTTCACCGAGAGGTTGGTGGTGCCCGCCTTGGCGTAGGCGCGCAGCTTCGAGGCGACGAACCGACCGATGTCCTGCTGCGCCTCCTCGGTGGACCCGCCCACGTGCGGGGTCAGGATCACGTTCGGCACGCCGCGCAGTTCGCTCTCGAACGGATCGCCCTGAGCCTTCGGCTCGACCGGGAAGACGTCGAGCGCGGCCCCGGCGATGTGGCCGGACTCCAGGTGCTTGCGCAGGGCGGCGGTGTCGACCGCGATGCCCCGCGAAAGGTTGAGGAACAGCGAGCGCGGCTTCATCATGCGCATCTGCTCGTCGCCGAACAGCCCGGCGTTGCCCGGACGACCGTCGACGTGCAGCGAGACCACGTCCGCGGTGGCGAGCAGCTCGTCGAGCGTGGCGCACTTCTTCGCATTGCCGAGGGCGAGCTTGTCGTCGATGTCGTAGAACACCACGGACATCCCCAACGCCTCGGCGATGACCGAGAGCTGGCTGCCGATGTTGCCGTAGCCGACGATGCCCAGCGTGCGGCCGCGCACCTCGTGGCTGCCGGCCGCGGACTTGTTCCACACGCCCGCATGCATGGCGTTGGACTTCTCGAACAGGCGCCGGGCCAGCGAGATGATCTCGGCGATCGCCAGCTCGACGACGCTGCGGGTGTTGGAGTACGGCGCATTGAACACCGCCACGCCATGACGCTTCGTCGCGGCGAGGTCGATCTGGTTCGTGCCGATGCAGAAGGCGCCGATCGCCAGCAGGTCGGGCGCGTGCTGCAGCACCTTCTCGGTGATGTAGGTGGTCGAGCGGATGCCGAGCAGGTGCACGCCCTGGACGGCCTCGATCAACTCGTCCTCGCCCAGGGCTCGGGAGATCTCCTCGACCTGGTAGCCCTTGTGGCGCAGGAACTCCGCACCGTCGGTGTGGATGTTCTCCAGGAGGAGAACCTTGACGTCCTCGTCGTCGATCTTGGAGATCGGCTCGTGAACGGCACCGTTCTCGAAGGTGTGAGCGGCCATGGTCATCATCGTCATCGTGTGGTGGTCCTCCGGGTCAGCGGGTCGAGGGGCTGACGCGGGGCCCAGGCGAACGGTCCCGAAGTCGTGCTGCCCGACCGCTCCCTGGTGGTAACCACCTCAACGCCAGTCGCGCTCGGACCATCCCATCCTAGCGGCCCGACCCGCATCCGGCCGAAACCGTCCGGATCGCAGGCCGCGGATCACTCCGGGGTGCGGGTGAGGCTCTCGATCACCTCGGCCGGGACCTCGCGGTCCAGGTTGGCCAAGCGCACCTGCCCCTGGGCGATGAGCCGGCCCTGCTCGTCGTGCGACTCGACCCGCCACAGCTGCTGACCCCGCCCCCGGTGGATCGGCGTGGCCGTGGTCGTGATGGTGTCGCCCAGACGCGCCTGCCGCAGGAAGTCCGTCGAGTTGTTCGTGCCGACGACGACGCCCTTCGTGCCGAGCCACACCTGGCCCGCCGTGCTGGCCGTGGACTCGTGGACCGCGCAGTAGACGCCGCCGTGCGGGATGCCGAAGGGCTGCAGGTGGCTCTCGGTGATGGTGAACCGCACGACGACCTTGTCCGGGCTCACCTCGAGGTGCTCGACGCCGAGAACGCCGTCCAGTCCGGGGATGTCACTCATGGGGGAACTGTAACCACCTGAGATCGCCGCCACGGCGAGCGGATACCCCCGATGGGTATAGTGGACGACGTGAACCACGCGCATCCGGGATACGAGGGCGACAAGGCCGCCGTCCTGCGGCGGCTGGCCCGCATCGAGGGCCAGGTGCGGGGCCTGACCCGCATGGTCGACCAAGACACCTACTGCATCGACGTGCTCACCCAGATCAGCGCCACCACCAAGGCCCTCCAGGCCGTCGCGCTCACCCTGCTCGACGACCACCTCGCGCACTGCGTCGCGGACGCCGCGGCGCGGGGCGGGGCCGAGGCCGACCAGAAGATCCAAGAAGCATCGGACGCCATCGCGCGCCTGGTGAGGAGTTGAGATGAGCACCACCGCCACCTACATCGTCACGGGCATGACCTGCGGACACTGCGCGGCCGCGGTGACCGAGGAGATCACCGCACTGGCCGGCGTCGAGGACGTCATCGTCGACGTCGAGACGGGTGCGGTCACGGTCACCAGCGCCACACCGCTCGACGAGGCCGCGGTCGCCGCCGCCGTCGACGAGGCCGGCTACGCCCTGGCAGGCCCCCGCGACCTGCCCCTGGTCTGATGACCGCACACGACGCCGAGGCCGAGACTGCCACCTGGCGGCTCGACATCGGCGGCATGAGCTGCACCGCGTGCGCGGCACGCATCGAGAAGAGGCTGAACCGACTCGACGGCGTCGAGGCCACCGTCAACTACGCCACCGAGAAGGCCACGGTGCACGCCCGACCCGACGTCGACGCGCAGACGCTCGTCGAGACCGTCGAGAAGACCGGTTAACCGCGCGGATCCACGATCCGCACTCCGGGCACACCGACGGGCACCACGGCGGCCTCCACTCGGCGGAGTCGATGCGCCGACGACTGATCGTCGCCGCGATCCTCAGCCTCCCCACGCTCGCGATCTCGATGGTGCCCGGACTGGACTTCCCCGGCTGGCCCTGGGTCGCGCTGGCCCTGACCACGCCCGTCGTCCTGTGGTGCGCCTGGCCGTTCCACTGGTCCGCAGGGCTGAACGCGCGCCACGGCGCCGCCACGATGGACACCCTCGTCAGCCTGGGCGTCGGCGCCGCCTACGTGTGGTCGCTCGTCGAGCTGTGGATGGGCGCCACGGGCGAGGGCGTCGAGCACGGGCACTACTACTTCGAGACCGCCGCGGTCGTCACGACCTTCATCCTCGCCGGCCACTACCTCGAGGCCAATGCCAAACGGCGGTCGAGCGCCGCCCTGCGCGCCCTGATGGATCTCGGCGCGAAGCAGGTCACCGTATTGCGCGACGGCCGCGAAGTGCCGACGGCGATCGAGGAGCTGCAGGTCGGTGACACCTTCGTCGTCCGGCCCGGCGAGAAGGTCGCCACCGACGGCGAGGTCATCGAGGGCCGATCGGCCGTCGATGCCTCGATGCTCACCGGCGAGTCCGTTCCGGTCGACGTCGTGGCCGGCGACACGGTCACCGGCGCGACGGTCAACCAGTCCGGCCGCCTCGTCGTCCGGGCCACCGCCGTCGGCCAGGACACCCAGCTGGCGCAGATGGCGCGCCTCGTCGAGGAGGCCCAGGAGGGCAAGGCGGAGGTCCAGCGCCTCGCCGACCGCATCTCCGCGTGGTTCGTCCCGGGCGTCATGGTCCTGTCGCTGCTGACCCTCCTCGCGTGGCTGCTCCTCGCCCCCGGCGTCGCCGCGTTCGAGGCCGCGGTCGCGGTCCTCATCATCGCCTGCCCCTGCGCCCTCGGCCTGGCCACGCCCACCGCGCTCATGGTGGGCACCGGTCGCGGCGCTCAGCTGGGCATCCTCATCAAGGGCCCCCAGATCCTGGAGTCCACGCGCACGATCGACACCGTCGTGCTCGACAAGACCGGCACGGTCACCACCGGATCGATGGAGGTCACGCACGTCGACCCCGCGCCCGACGTCGCCGAGGAGGACCTGCGACTGCTGGCCGCCTCGGTCGAGGCGCCGTCGGAGCACCCCGTGGCCCGCGCGATCGCCACGCTCGCCGAGCCGCTTCCCGCGACCGACTTCCGCAATCACCCCGGCCACGGCGTCGAGGGCGTCGTCGACGGGCACGTCGTCCGCGCCGGGCGGCCGGCATGGATCGGCGCCGAGGACCGTCCCGACCGCGTCGGCACGGTCGTCGCGGTGTCCCGAGACGGCGAGGTCCTCGGAACGGTCACCGTCTCCGATCGGGTGAAGGACTCCTCGCGCCAGGCCGTGGCCGACCTGCGCGCGCTGGGGCTGGAGCCGATCCTGCTCACCGGCGACAACGAGCGTGTCGCCCGGGCGGTCGCGGCCGAGGTCGGCATCGACCACGTGCACGCGGGGGTCACGCCCGCCGACAAGCTCCGCGTGGTCCGCGAGCTGCGCGACGGCGGCCGGGTCGTGGCGATGGTCGGCGACGGCGTGAACGACGCGGCCGCCCTGGCCGGCTCCGACCTCGGCATCGCGATGGGCACCGGGACCGACGTGGCCATCGCGGCGAGCGACCTCACTCTCGTGCAGGGTGACCTCGCCACCGCCGTGACGGCGGTGCGCCTGTCGCGCGCCACGCTGCGCACCATCAAGGGCAACCTGTTCTGGGCGTTCGCGTACAACGTCGCGGCGATCCCGCTGGCCGCCCTGGGGCTCCTCAGCCCGATGATCGCCGGCTTCGCGATGGCCGCGAGCTCGGTGCTGGTGGTGACGAACTCGCTGCGGCTGCGGCGGTTCGGGCGCTGATCGACGCGCCCGCGTTCCCAGCCCCGGCGGACGCGACCGGGTCGGACGTGAAACGATCGACCGATACCGCGGCACCTGTTCGGGACGGAGCCGCCTGACGAGGGGGAACCCCATGAACGTTCGCAAGCCCGCCGCTGCCCTGGCGGCCGTCGTCCTGTCCTTCGGGCTCACCGCCTGCGGCGGCGGCCAGTCCGTCTCCGAGGCGTGTGGAGTCGCCGAGGACGAGGTCAAGTCCGCGATGGGCGACCTGAGCGCCATCGACCCCACGGACAGCGACAAGGCCTCCGAGACCATCTCGACGATGACCGACGCCTTGAAGTCGACCGAGGGCAAGCTCGACAACCAGGAGGTCAAGGACGCCGTCGGCGACATGCGCGTGCAGTTCGAGAAGCTCGAGGGCGCCTTCGCCCAGATCAAGGACGCCGGTCAGGACACCGAGAAGCTGACGCAGATCTCCGAGGACCTCTCCACCGTCTCGGAGGACATCCAGGCCGCGGGCGACAAGCTCGACGAGCTCTGCAACTGAGCACCTGCCTCGATGCCGCGGGACCGGATGGTCCCGCGGCATCGACGTGCCCGGCCGTCGCGGGCTCGGCGACTACGCTGAGTCCATGGGCCTGCTCACCGTCTCCGGTTCCCTCACCATCCGCGAACGCATCGCGATCTCCGACGCCGTCGCGACAGTGAAGGTGGTCGACACGCAGGGCGAGGTGCTGGCCGGCACCGCGTTGGCGGTGGAGTCCGTGCCGTTCTCGTTCGAGGTCGCGATCGACGAGGAGCTCGTCGACGGTCGCCTGCTGGTGTGGGCGTTCCTGCGCACGTCGGCGGGCGCGTGGGGCACGGTCGAGCTCGCTCCGGCCGACCGGGACGAGATCGTGCTCACCCGGATCGAGGAGTGAGCCGGTGCCCCGTCCGGGTCCGACCGTCACCCATCTGAGCGAGGCCGAGATCGCCGCCGACAACCGTTCGGTCCTCGGCCGGATCGCCCGCCTGCTGCGGCCCTATCGGGCCAAGATGGCCGCCGTCGGCGTCATCGTCGTCTCCTCGGCGATCCTGACCGCGATCGTCCCGTTCCTGACCCAGGCCGTCTTCGATCACGCTCTCTTCGGTGAGGGCGGGCCGGATCTGGGCCTGCTCGGCTGGCTGGTCGCCGGCATGTGCGCGCTGCCGATCCTCGCGTCGATGCTCAACATCGCCCAGAACTGGCTCACCTCCACGATCGGCAACTCGGCGATGGCCGATCTGCGCAGCGAGCTGTTCGCCCACCTGCAGAAGATGGAGCTGGCGTTCTTCACCACGACGAAGACGGGCGCGATCCAGTCCCGGCTGGCCAACGACGTCGCCGGGGTCCGCACGGTCCTCACCGACACGGCGACCTCGATCGTGCAGAACACCGTCACCGTCACCGCGGCGTTCGTGTCGATGGTGATTCTGTCGTGGGAGCTGACGATCCTCACCGTCATCCTCATGCCGCTGTTCGTCTGGCTCCAGCTGAAGGTCGGTCGGCGACGCCAGGTGCTCGCCCGACGGACGCAGGAGAACCTCTCGGAGATGACGGCGATCACCGAGGAGTCGCTGAGTGTGTCGGGGATCCTGCTGGCCAAGGTGTTCAACCGCAGCGAGTCCGAGGCCGAGCGCTACCGCCGGGCGAACCTGGAGCAGACCCGACTGCAGGTCGAGCAGGCGATGACGGGGCGTCTGTTCTTCGCCACCGTGCAGACGTTCTTCGCCATCACGCCGGCGATCATCTACCTCGTGGCCGGCTTCATCATCGCCGGAAGGCTGCCCGGTGACGCCGCCTCGCTCACGGCCGGCACCCTCGTCGCGTTCACGACCGTCCAAGCGCGCCTGCAGATGCCGCTGCTCCAGCTGATGCGGGTCTCCCTCGACGTGCAGACCTCTCTGGCGCTGTTCCGGCGGATCTTCGAGTATCTCGACCTCGTGCCCGCGATCGTCGACCGCCCGAACGCGCGCACCGTCTCACCGGAGGAGCTGACCGGCACGATCGAGTTCCGCGACGTGTGGTTCCGCTATCCCGAGCCGCGATCGCTGACCGGCCAGTCGAACGCCGACCGCTTCGGCGACTCGGAGCGGATCGAGTCGGCGTCGGCGGCTTCCAGGGAGGCCTGGGCGCTGTCGGAGGTGTCGCTGACCATCCCGGGCGGGCAGATGGCCGCCATCGTCGGGCCCTCCGGCTCGGGCAAGACCACCCTGACGTATCTGGTCCCCCGCTTCTACGACGTCGACCGCGGTCAGGTCCTGATCGACGGCATCGACGTCCGCGACATCGCGCTGTCCTCCCTGGCCGACTGCGTCGGCATGGTGACCCAGGAGCCCTACCTGTTCCACGGGACGATCCGCGAGAACATCGCGTACGCCAAGCCCGGCGCCACCGGGGACGAGATCGTCCAGGCCGCCCGCGACGCCAACATCCACGACCGGATCATGAGCTTCCCCGACGGCTACGAGACGGTGACCGGCGAACGCGGATACCGGCTCTCCGGCGGCGAGAAGCAGCGCATCGCGATCGCCCGTGTCCTGTTGAAGAATCCCCGGATCCTCATCTTGGACGAGGCGACCAGCGCCCTGGACAACGAGACCGAGCGGCTGGTCCAGGAGGCGCTCGAACGCGCGACCACCGGCCGCACGACCTTGGCGATCGCGCACCGGCTCAGCACCATCCAGAACGCCGACGTGATCTTCGGGCTCGTGGACGGCCGCGTCGTGGAGCAGGGCACCCATGAGGAGCTCCTCGGGGATGAGAACGGGCTCTATGCACGTCTGTACCGCGAGCAGTTCTCCGGCCGCAGGACCACCGCCACGCGACCGGCCGGATTCCTGCGCGCCGACGTCAACATCTGACCGCGACACCCGACCGTCACGGGCGAGGCGTGACGGACGCGGCACGCGGACATGACGACACCGACGTGAAATCGATGGCCCCCGGCGTCACCGGCTGTCACAATCTGCCTCATGGACGCGGCGTACCTCGCTACGGCGGCATTGCTCGTGCTGGCCATCCTCGGTGTGCGTCACACCCGACCCTCGGTCTCGATCCCGGTCGTCGTACTGCTGCTGGGCGCCGCGGGCTGGAACGCCGTGCGCTGGTACCGCGGTCCGGGCGACGACGACCCGAGCCTGGCGGTGGCGATCAACGTCGCCCTCGTCCAGGTCTGCGCCGCGATGTTCTACCTCACCAGTCGCCGTCTCGTGCGCGGACGCTGGAAGGTGCCCGTGTGGCTGTGGGTCGTGTTCGGGCTGATCCTCGTCCTCACCTTCGTCGGCATGCTGCCGCAGGTCGGCATCACGGACGGAGAGCGATACCAGACGAGCCCGGTGTTCCTGATCCACCTCGCCTACAGCTTCGGCCTGCTGGGGGCGGCGGTGATGCGCCTGAGCGCCCGGCAGCACGACCGGTCCGATCACGTGCGCCAGTGCGTGCTCGCCGCAGAGGTCTTCGCGCTCTTCGTGCTGACGACCCAGGCGACGCTGCCCGACGTCACGCCGTTCGCCGTGGCCGTACTCAGCCTGCTCATGATCTGGCCGACGCGACGGATCTCCGAGTGGTCCCGATCGGCCTCGCGAGCCAGTCGCCTGTTGGACTCGATCGGCGTCTTCATCTTCGTCGTCGACCGCGAGGGGCGGTTGCAGGAGTGGAACGGCAACGCGGCGAGTCTGCTCGAGCTCATGGGCGTCACCCCCGAGCACGGCCTCGACCTCGGTGCCGCGCTCAAGATCGCTCCTCCCTTCGTCGACGCCCAGGACGTCCCGCTGTCGGTCAAGGACGGCATGATGCGCGTCTCGGTGACCGTGCACGAGGTGTCGCCACTGGCCAAGGACAGCGACCTGGTCCTGATGTTCCGCCCGGTTCGGACCTCGGTCGAGACATCGCGGTTCCCCGCGGTGTCCGGCGCGCTGTCCGGGCACGATCCGGCGACCCAGACTCTCGGCCGCAAGGCGGCCCTCGACCAGGTCCAGCGCGCCGCCGAAAACGGTCGGCGCATCGTGCGGATCGACGTCTCGCCGGTCTCCACGCGGCGGGCCGACGACGTCATGTTCGTCATCGCCCGGCGTCTCGAGGCCCGGGCGACCGAGGAGGCGTGGCCGATCGAGCCGATCGCGCGCCTGGACACGTGGAGCTTCGTCACCACGGTGACCGATCAGCATGCCGGCGCGGTGCCGATGTCGGTCGTGGTGGACGACCTCGGTGTCGAGGTCAGCTCGACGCCGTTCACCGTCCGTGCCGACGAGTCCCCCGCCGAGTTCGCCCGGCGCGTCTCGCAGCGTGTGCCACGCACGGAGTCCGCGCACGGCTCCTGATCGTCAGCCGACGGCGGCGATCCGACAGGTGAGCTCGTCGTCGGTGCCGAAGACCTTCTCCGCAACCCACGGAACGGTCTCGCCCGCCGGGACGCTGACGCGCGTGTCGGCGAAGTTGACCGGCTCGTCACCGCGCATGAAGTACACGGTGATCGCGTAGTCCTGATCGGTCTCCCCGGTGTTCTCGACGGTGCCCATCGCCCGGACTCCGCCGGGCTCGAGCGCCTCGCAGGCCGTGATGGTGGTCTGCTTGCGCTTGGCCTTGGAGCGCTCGAGGTCCTTCGACGCCGGGACCGGATAGCGGTCGAGCTGGTGCCCGCCGGGCCCGGTCGGCGCCGCCACCTCGTCGTCACCGCTCCGCAGGAGCAGCGCGACGATGGCGACGACGGCGACCAGGGCCACGGCGAGAGCCGCCCAGATCAGCCGCCGGGAGCGTCCGGCGGGCTTGACCCGACTTCGGGCGCTCACGCCTCCACCTCGGCTTCCTCGCGCCGGCGTCGGGAGGCCGCGAGCAGCCAGGCACCCAGCCCGACCGCACCGACACCCGCGACGCCGAGCCCCCAGGAGAACTCGGAGCCGGAGTTCGCGAGCGTGCCGTCGGCGGGAGCCGCGGCCGCGGCCGGGTGCACCGTGACCTTGATGCGCGCGGTGTCCTCGTTGGAGATCACGAGGTCTCCCGGGTGCGCCGCGAGCGCCCGGAGCGAGCTGGGCTGGGCGCCCGGCAGGTCGGCGACGCGGGCCGTCGCGACGGCCTTGTCCGGGACGAAGCCACGCCGCTCGTCCTTCTTCGTGATCGTGTGCGTGGTCGTGCCGATGCACTCGACCGACTCCCCGGCCGCCAGCGTGTCGATCCGGCAGACCTGATCGCTTCGCCGCGTGTCCTCGATCTCGAGGTCGGTCAGCGTCAGGCGACCGGTGTTGACCAGCCGCGTGTGCCAGGTGATGACCTCACCACGATCCGCGTCACCATCGTCGTTGGCGTCCTCGTACGTGCCCCACAGCACCAGCTTGAGGCTGGCCCGCGTGTCGATCGAGACCGACACGACGGACTCGGCGCTCACGTTGCCGGCGGCGTCGGTCTGGACGATCGAGAAGGTGTGCTTCCCGTCCGGGAAGGTGGCGCTCGGCAGGCAGCTCCACGAGCCGTCCTCGGCCACGGTGGTCGTGCAGACGACCGTGCCCTTCTCGTCGCGGATGGTCACCGTGGCGCCGGGCTCGCCGGTGCCGGTAAAGGTGATCCGATCGGTGAGGATCTCGGCACCGTCCTTGGGCCCGGTCACCGTGAGCGGGTCGGGGACGGTCACGTCGACCTCGAGGTCCACCTCGTTCGACGGCGCGGACGTGTTGCCCGCCTTGTCCGTCTGGGTGGCGGTGAGGGTGTGCGTGCCCTCGACCAGCGGCTCGTCCGGGGTCCCGGACCAGTTGCCGTCCTCGTCCACAGTCGTGGTGAGGATGACGTTGCCGTCACCGTCGGTCACGGTGATCGTCGCACCCGGTTCGCCGGTGCCCGAGATCGTCGGCGAGGGATCGTTCGTGATCGTCCCGCTCGTCGGACCGGTGATGACCGGAGCTCCGGGCACCTCGGTGTCGACCACCACGGTCACCTCGTTCGACTCGTCCGAGGTGTTCCCGGCCTGGTCGGTCTGCGTCGCGACGAACGTGTACTCACGATCCTCCAACGGCTCATCCGGCGTACCAGACCAGTTACCGTCCTCATCCACATCGACGACCAAGACGACGTTCCCGTCACCGTCGAACACCGTCACCGTCGAACCCGGCTCACCCGTGCCCGAGATCACCGGCATGTCCGTGTCCAAGTACGAACCATCCGCCGGACCCGTGATCACCGGAGCGTCCGGAGCAGTCACGTCGACGTCGAACGTCACAGGATCGGACGGCTCAGACACGTTGCCCGTCGGGTCGGTCTGCGTCGCGACGATGGTGTTCGGGCCCTCCGGCAGCGCCGTCTCCGGGACGCAGCTCCACGTCCCGTCCGCCAGAACCATCGCCGTGCACAGCACGTCGCCATCGACGTTCTCGACGGTCACCGTCGACCCGGGCTCACCAGTACCGGAGATCAGCGGCGTGTCGGTGTTGATCTGGTCGCCATCGGCCGGACCCGTGACGACGGGAGCATCGTCCGGGGTCGTGTCCACGGTGAACGTGGTCTCGACCGGCTCGCCCACATTGCCGGCGGGATCGGTCTGCACCACCGAGTAGGTGTGCTCACCGTCCTCCAGCGGCTCCGGCGTGTCACAGGACCAGAACCCCGATCCCGTCACGACGGTGGTGCACACCAGGTCGCCATTGCCGTCGGTCACGGTGATCGTCGCGCCGGGCTCACCCGTCCCGCTGACGGTGGGGGTGTTGTCCGACGTGCTCGACCCATCGGCCGGACCGGTGATGACCGGAGCGTCCGGAGCGGTCACGTCGACCGTGATCGTCACCTCGTTCGACACCGGCGACTCGTTGCCCGCGGCGTCGGTCTGCGTCGCGACGAACGTGTACTCACGATCCTCCAACGGCTCATCCGGCGTGCCGGACCAGTTACCGTCCTCGTCCACGTCGGCGACCAAGATGACGTTCCCGTCACCGTCGAACACCGTCACCGTCGAACCCGGCTCGCCGCTGCCCGAGATCACCG
>JAJUII010000099.1 GCA_029265505.1 Aeromicrobium choanae | reverse complement strand
GAAGGTGGCCACCACCGCCGGGGAGATCCTCGCGGTCCGGCTGGACCCGGCCGATCCGTCCGCCTGCCCGCAGGCGGTGCGGGCCCTGGAGTCGGCCGACTGGGTCACGATCGGCCCGGGCTCGTGGTTCACCAGCGTCATGCCGACGCTGCTGGTGCCGCGGTTGCGCCAGGCGCTGCTGAGCACGTCCGCGCGGCGGGTGCTGATCCTCAACCTGGTCGGGCAGCCGGGGGAGACCGACCACCTCACGCCCGAGCAGCATCTCGACGTCCTCGCCGAGCACGCGCCGGCCCTGCGCCTCGATGCGGTCGTCGCCGACACGCACACCGCGGGCGACGGACGGGCACTGCACCGCGCCGCCGAGCGGCTCGGCGCCGAGCTCGTCGTCGCCGACGTGCGGGCCGCCGAACGGCCCGACCAGCACGATCCGGTGGCCCTGGCTCGGGTGTTCGCCGACAGGTTCGCCACGCTCTCACCGCGCCGGGCATAGAGTGGCACGGAGCAGGGCTCGGGACCCGCGGAACAGGAGACGAGTGGATCGATGGCGATGACGGCACAGGTGAAGGCGGAGCTGGCCCGGATCCCGGTGACGAAGGCGTGCTGCCGCAAGGCCGAGGTCTCCACGATCCTGAGGTTCTCCGGCGGCCTGCACATCGTCTCCGGCCGCATCGTGATCGAGGCCGAGCTCGACACCGCCGCCGCCGCACGCCGCCTGCGCCAGGAGATCGCCGAGCTGTACGGCCACGACAGCGAGATCATCGTCCAGCAGGGTGCGGGGGTCCGCAAGACCACCCTGTACGTGGTGCGGGTCGCCCGCGGCGGCGACCTGCTGGCCCGACAGACCGGACTGATCGACGGCGGCGGGCGTCCCGTCCGGGGGCTGCCTCCGCAGGTCGTCACCGGCCCGTCGTGCGACGCCGTCGCCGCGTGGCGCGGGGCGTTCCTGGCCCGCGGCTCGCTGACCGAGCCGGGCCGCTCCTCGGCGCTCGAGATCGGCTGCCCCGGTCCGGAGGCGGCCCTGGCGATGGTCGGTGCCGCCCGACGGGTCGGCGTGGTGGCCAAGGCCCGCGAGATGCGCGGGGGAGACCGGGTCGTGATCCGAGACGGCGAGGCGATCGGCGCGCTGCTCACCCGTCTGGGCGCCCACGAGACTCTGCTGGCTTGGGAGGAGCGGCGGATGCGCCGCGAGGTCCGGGCGACGGCCAATCGCCTCGCGAACTTCGACGACGCC
Source organism: Aeromicrobium choanae (assembly GCA_029265505.1). Classification (GTDB taxonomy): domain Bacteria; phylum Actinomycetota; class Actinomycetes; order Propionibacteriales; family Nocardioidaceae; genus Aeromicrobium; species Aeromicrobium choanae_A. The sequence goes on along the minus strand of JAJUII010000099.1, from coordinate 7,594 downwards.
AACCAGCGCCGCTCGGCCCGCGCCGCCGTGGCGGCCGGCGCCCGCGCCCAGCGCGCTCTGGACATCCTCGGCGAGGAGGTGCCCGACCACCTGCGGCTCGCCGGTGAGCTGCGTGTCTAGCACCGCGAGGCGAGCCTGGAGGAGCTCGGCCAGCTTCACGAGCCGCCGCTGACCAAGGACGCGATCGCCGGTCGGATCCGGCGCCTGCTCGCGATGGCGGACAAGCGCGCCCACGAGCTCGGCATCGACGACACCGAGGCCGTCCTCAGCTCCGATCAGCTCGCCGAGGGCTGAGCCCGGTGCGGGGGCGGTGCCCCCTGCACGCGGCCGCGGGGCGTCGGTAGGGTGAGCACGTAAACGAGCCTTCCCTTCGGCAACTCAGGAGCTTCCCGTGACTGTTCGCGTAGGTATCAACGGATTCGGCCGGATCGGCCGCAACTTCTTCCGCGCCGTCCGCGCCTCCGGCGCCGACGTCGAGATCGTCGCCGTCAACGACCTGACCGACAACGCCACGTTGGCCACGCTGCTCAAGTACGACTCGATCCTGGGCCGCCTCGACGCCGACGTGACCCACGACGAGGGCGCGATCTACGTCGGCGACCAGAAGGTCGTCGCGTTCGAGGAGCGCGACCCGGCCAAGCTCGACTGGAAGTCGGTCGGCGTCGACATCGTCGTGGAGTCGACGGGCTTCTTCACCGACGCCAACGCCGCGAAGGCCCACGTCGACGGCGGGGCGAAGAAGGTCATCATCTCCGCCCCGGCGAAGAACGAGGATCTCACCGTCGTCATGGGCGTCAACGAGAACCTCTACGATCCCGAGGCGCACACGATCATCTCGAACGCCTCGTGCACCACGAACTGCCTCGCCCCGATGGCCAAGGCCCTCAACGACGGCATCGGCATCGAGCGTGGCCTGATGACCACGATCCACGCCTACACGCAGGACCAGAACCTGCAGGACGCGCCGCACAAGGACCTGCGCCGCGCCCGCGCCGCCGCGCTGAACATCGTCCCGACCTCGACCGGTGCCGCGAAGGCGGTCAGCCTCGTGCTGCCCGAGCTCAAGGGCAAGCTCGACGGCTACGCCCTGCGCGTGCCGACGCCGACCGGCTCGGCCACCGATCTGACCTTCACCGCGAGCCGCGAGACGACCGTCGAGGAGATCAACGAGATCGTCCGCAAGGCCGCCGAGGGCTCGAAGTACCTGCGCTACAGCGAGGACCCGATCGTCTCGACCGACATCGTCACCGATCCGGCGTCGTGCATCTTCGACGCGCCGCTGACGAAGGTCATCGGCGACCAGGTCAAGGTCGTCGGCTGGTACGACAACGAGTGGGGCTACTCGAACCGCCTGGTCGACCTCGTCTCGCTCGTCGGCGAATCGCTCTGAGGTCGAGGCGTCGTGAAGACGATCGACGATCTGGGCGACCTGTCCGGCAAGCGAGTCCTGGTCCGCAGTGACCTGAACGTTCCGCTGGACGGCACGACGATCACCGACGACGGCCGCGTCCGCGCCAGCGTCCCGACCATCAAGCGGCTCGCCGACCAGGGCGCGCGCGTCCTGGTCGTCGCCCACCTGGGGCGGCCCCAGGGCGAGCCCGATCCGCAGTACTCGCTCGCACCCGTCGCGGCACGGCTCAGCGAGCTGCTCGGGTCGTCGGTGCGGTTCGCCTCCGACACGGTCGGCGTCGACGCCCGGCGGACCGCCGACGAGCTCAAGGACGGCGAGGTCGCCCTGCTGGAGAACGTCCGGTTCAACCGGGGGGAGACCAGCAAGGACGATGCCGAGCGGGGCGCCTTCGCCGACCAGCTCGCCGCGTTGGCGGACGTCTTCGTCTCCGACGGGTTCGGCGTCGTGCACCGCAAGCAGGCCAGCGTCTACGACGTCGCCCGACGGCTGCCCTCGGCGGTCGGTGGGCTCGTCCAGGCCGAGGTCGAGGTCCTGCGTCGCCTCACCGAGGACCCGCAGCGTCCGTACGCGGTCGTGCTCGGCGGCTCGAAGGTCTCCGACAAGCTCGGCGTCATCGATCACCTCATGACGAAGGCCGACACCCTCCTGATCGGCGGAGGCATGGTCTTCACCTTCCTGGCCGCGCAGGGTCACGGTGTCGGCGGCTCGCTGCTGGAGGAGGACCAGATCGATGTGGCGCGCGGCTACCTCGAGCGCGCCGCCGAGCTCGGCGTCGACCTCGTCCTGCCGACCGACGTCGTGGTCGCCCCGGAGTTCAAGGCCGACGCGCCGGCCACGGTCGTCGGCGTCGAGGCGATCCCGGACGACCAGATGGGCCTGGACATCGGCCCGGAGTCGGCCGCGCGCTTCGCCGAGATCGTGCGCGGCGCGAGGACGGTGTTCTGGAACGGCCCCATGGGCGTGTTCGAGATGCCGGCGTTCGCCGCGGGCACCAAGACGGTCGCGGAGGCGTTGACGCAGGTCGACGGGCTGTCCGTGGTCGGCGGGGGCGACTCCGCGGCGGCGGTCCGCCAGCTCGGGTTCGCCGACGACCGGTTCGGCCACATCTCGACCGGAGGCGGCGCGAGCCTGGAGTATCTCGAGGGCAAGACCCTGCCCGGACTGGCCGTCCTGGAGGAGGACCGATGACGCGTACACCGCTGATGGCAGGCAACTGGAAGTCCAATCTGAACCATCAGGAGGCGGTGGTCCTCGTCCAGAAGCTGGCGTGGACGCTGTCGGACAAGAAACACGACTACTCGGCCTGCGAGGTCGTCGTCATCCCGCCGTTCACCGACCTGCGCAGCGTGCAGACGCTGGTCGACGGCGACAAGCTCGAGATCAAGTACGGTGCCCAGGACGTGTCGGCCCACGACGGCGGCGCCTACACCGGCGAGATCTCCGCCGCGATGCTGGCCAAGCTCGGCTGCTCCTACGTCATCGTGGGTCACTCCGAGCGGCGCGAGTACCACGGGGAGACCGACGAGCTGGTCAACACCAAGGCGGGCAAGGTGATGGCCGCCGGGATGACGCCCATCGTCTGTGTCGGCGAGGGACTGGACGTCCGCCAGGCCGGCGAGCACGTGGCGTACACGCTCGGTCAGATCGACGGCTCGCTCGCCGGATTCTCCGCCGAGCAGGTCGCCTCGCTCGTGATCGCCTACGAGCCGGTGTGGGCGATCGGCACGGGAGAGGTCGCGACGCCCGAGGACGCCCAGGAGGTGTGCGCCGCGATCCGTGGTCGCCTCGCCGAGACCTGGGGTTCCGAGGCCGCGGACCAGACCCGTATCCTGTACGGCGGATCGGTCAAGGCCGCGAACGTCGCGGCGATCATGGCCCAGCCCGACGTCGACGGCGCTCTCGTCGGCGGGGCCAGCCTGGTCGCTGAGGAGTTCGCCGCGATCGCCCGATTCCACGACATGCCCGACCTCACGGGGTCCTGACGGAAGGGAGCGACGTGATCATCGCGTTCTCCGTGCTGCTCGCCCTGAGCAGCCTGTTGATGATCGTCCTGGTGCTCATGCACAAGGGTCGCGGCGGCGGCCTGTCCGACATGTTCGGCGGTGGCGTCTCCAGCTCGCTGAGCGGGTCCTCCGTCGCCGAGCGCAACCTCGACCGGATCACGATCGGCGTGGCCGTCGTGTGGACGGTCTGCGTGTTCGCCCTCGGGCTGCTGCTGAAGGTCAGCAACTGATGTCGGCCGGTGCGATCCGGGGCAGCCGTATCGGCGCCGGCCCCATGGGCGAGGCGGAGCGAGGCGAGCCCGCTCCGCGTCAGGCCGTGGCGTACTTCTGCGCGAACGACCACCGCACGACGCTGCAGTTCTCCGTCGAGGCCGAGGTCCCGGAGGAGTGGGACTGCCCCAAGTGCGGTCTTCCGGCCAGTCTCGATGCGGACAACCGACCCGAGGCGCCCAAGATCGAGCCGTACAAGACGCACCTGGCCTACGTGAAGGAGCGGCGGACCGAGGACGAGGCCGCCGACATCCTCAAGGAGGCGCTCGAGACCCTGCGCGCGAAGCGCAAGACGGGCGAGATCATCTTCTGATCTCGACGGGCGATCAGGTCGTCGGCAGGTCGCGCGCCGCGTCGGCGTCCAGCAGCCACACGGTCTCATCCATCCCGCGCGCTCCGGTGGCGGGAGCCTCTTCGACCGGCACGCCCCGGTGCGCCTTGGCGACGGCCTCGGCCTTGTCCGCTCCCGAGACGATGAACCACGTCGCGCGAGTGTGGTTCAGGGCCGGGAAGGTCAGCGAGATGCGCTGCGGCGGCGGCTTGGGGGAGTCGTAGACCTCCACCACGACGCGATCCTGCTCGCCCACCTGCGGGTGACCCGGGAACAGGGAGGCGATGTGCGCGTCCGGCCCGACTCCCAGCAACACCACGTCGAACGGCTGGTCCGGCAGCTCGCGGGCGTACTCGTCCGCCGCCTCGGCCATCGACACGTCGCAGCCGTGCGCCGGCATCGGATGGAGACGATGCGCCGGAACCCCGACGCGATCGAGGAACGCCTCCCGCGCCTGGCGGTCGTTGCGGTCCTCGTGCCCCTCGGGAACGAAGCGCTCGTCGCCCCACCAGTACTCGGCCGCCGCCCAGTCGGCGGCGTCGGCCTCGATCTGGCGGTAGGCCTTGATCGCGATCGAGCCGCCGGTGAGGACGATGCGAGGCGTGCGCCCCTCGGCCACGATCTCGTTCACCCGGGCGGCCAGCCGAGCGGCGATCTCGCGGGCGAGCGTCGCCGCGTCGTCGAACACGTGGATCGTCATGGTCATGTCCTCCGGTCGACCAGGTGCTGGAGTGTCTCGCCGTAGATCTCGTCGGCGTCGAGTCGGCGCAGGTCCTCGGCGAGCAGCTCCGGGATCGTGCGGCGACGGATCGGCACGATCCGCGGCGATGAGCCGGGGACGCTGAACTCGCAGCTCATCGTGCTGGTGCGGGTGATCTCGATGTCACCGGCCTCGGTGTGCAGGGTGACGCTGGAGACCTGGGGCCCGTCGTCGTCCTCGAACTCGATCGCGAGCCCGAGGCGGCACTCGAGCCAGGCCTGCAACAGGGCTGCGACCGGATTGCCGTCGTCGGCCACGATGCGGCCCGAGAGCACCTCGCCCTCGACCTGGTCCAGCGCCGCGGCGAGCAGGGCGCGCCACAGCGTCAGGCGCGTCCATGCCAGGTCGGTGTCACCAGGGCTGTAGCCGGGCGCGAGCTTGCGCAGCCATCCCACGGGGTCGGGGGTGCGCTCGGAGTCCGTGAGGCGTCGACGGGCCAAGGCGCCGATCGGGTCGGCGGCGGGCTCGAGAGGACCGACGCCCGGCCACCAGACCACGACGGGGGAGTCGGGGAGCAGCAGCGGCAGGACCGCGGACTCGGCGTGCTTCACGAGCGGACCGGACATCCGCAGCAGGACCGACTCGCCCGGAGACCCGGCACCCACCCGCACGCGCGCGGTGAGCCGCGGCTTGCCGCGTCCGTCGCCGAGGATGACGCCCAGCACGCGGGAGGGATGCTCGTGCTGCAGGACGTTCGCGGCCTGCATCGCCTCGGCGACGCTGTCGTCGTCGGTGACGATGATCAGGGTCAGCACCATGTCCATCGCCGGGCTGCCGGCCTGGGCCCGTCCCCGGGTGAGAGCCTTGGCGACCTCGCTGGAGCTCGTCTCCTCGAGCGTCAGATCCATCATGGGCGCCTCCAACTGCGTCCGTCGCGCTCGAGCATCTCGAACGCCGACTGCGGTCCCCAGGTCCCGGCCGAGTAGGTGTCGATCGTGCGCTTGCGCGACCAGTGCTTGATCACCGGATCGAGGATCTGCCAGGAGAGCTCGACCTCCTCGTGCTGCGGGAACAGCGGAGGGTCGCCGAGCAGCACGTCCAGGATCAGGCGCTCATAGGCCTCGGGGCTGTCCTCGACGAAGGAGCCGCCGTAGGCGAAGTCCATGTTGACGTCGCGGATCTCCATCGTGGTGCCGGGCACCTTCGCGCCGAACCGCATCGTCACACCCTCGTCGGGCTGGATCCGCATCACCAGCGCGTTGTTGCCCAGCTCGGTCACGTCGTGGTGCTCGAACGGCAGGTGCGGGGCCTTCTTGAACACCACGGCCACCTCGGTGACCCGGCGACCGAGCCGCTTGCCGGTGCGGAGGTAGAACGGCACGCCGGCCCAGCGTCGCGTCGCGATGTCGAGGCGGATCGCCGCGAACGTCTCGGTCAGCGAGCCGGGGTCGATGCCCTCCTCCTCGCGGTAGCCGACCACCGGCTTCCCTCCGGCCCAGCCGGCGACGTACTGGGCGCGGGCCGTGTGCCGGTCGAGGTCCTCCGGCAACCGCACGCTGCGCAGCACCTTCTGCTTCTCCAGGCGCAGACCGGCGGCGTCGAAGGAGATCGGCTCCTCCATCGCCACGAGGGCGAGCAGTTGGAGCAGGTGGTTCTGGATCACGTCCCGGGCGGCGCCGATCGCGTCGTAGTAGCCGGCACGCGACCCGATGCCGATGTCCTCGGCCATCGTGATTTGGACGTGGTCGACGTACTGGGAGTTCCAGACCGGCTCGAAGAGCTGGTTGGCGAACCGCAGGGCCAGGATGTTCTGGACCGTCTCCTTGCCGAGGTAGTGGTCGATGCGGAAGACGGTCTCGGGCTCGAACACGTTGCCGATGAGCTGGTTGAGCTCCTTGGCCGACTCCAGGTCGTGGCCGAACGGCTTCTCCACCACGACCCGCCGCCAGCCCTTGGCCTGGTCGGCGAGCCCGTGCTCGTCGATCTTGGAGATCACCGTGGGGAACAGCGCCGGTGGGATCGACAGGTAGAACGCGTGGTTGCCGCCGGTGCCCTGCTGCTCGTCGAGCTCCTGCAGCGTCGTGGCGAGGTTGCGCCAGGCGTCGTCGTCGTCGAACTGCCCCGGGACGAACTTGATGCCCTGGGCGAGCTGCTCCCAGACGGTGTCGCTCCACTCCGTGCGCGCCCCGGCCTGGGCCGCCTCCCGCATGAGGGTGGCGAAGGTCCCGTCGCCCCAGTCGCGACGGGCGAATCCCACGAGCCCGAAGCCCGGCGGCAGGAGTCCGCGGTTGGCCAGGTCGTAGATGGCCGGGATCAGCTTCTTGCGCGCCAGGTCACCCGTGACGCCGAACATGACGATGCTGCAGGGACCGGCGATGCGTGGCAGCCGGCGGTCGCGAGGGTCGCGCAGCGGGTTGGACCTCATCGGAGCGACTCCCGCAGCACGTCGAGCCCGGCGGCGACGTCGCGCAGGTGGAGGCGGAGCACCGGGCGACCGTGATCACGCAGGACCTGGCCGTCGCCGACGGCCTGCGAGAGCACGAACTCGCCCAGGGTGAAGTCGCGGCCGGGGATCGCCAGGTCTTCGTGCGGCTCACAGGTCACCTGGAGGAACACTCCGGTCGGCGGGCCGCCCTTGTGGTACTGCCCCGTGGAGTGCAGGAAGCGCGGCCCCCACCCGAAGGTGACCGGACGGCCGAGCCGTGCCGCGAGCACTGGCGCGAGCGTCTCCAGCCCGGCGTGGGCCCAGCGGTCGAGGTAGCACTGGACGGCGAGATAGTGCCGATCGCCGACCTGCGCGAGCAGCTCGCCCACCGCCTCGCGGACCGTGGCCGCGGTGGACCCGAACATCTCGACCGGGCCGCGCACCGCGTCCGGCT
>JAJUII010000121.1 GCA_029265505.1 Aeromicrobium choanae | reverse complement strand
GGGCGCCCGGGCGCGCGCCGCCTGTCAGGGCCACGACTTCCTCAGCCGCTACGTCGACGACCTGACACACGTCATCGACCTGGACGCGATCCGCGCCGCCGGCGTCCGGATCGGCGCCGTCCCGCTCGGCGGGGCGAGCGTCGCCTACTGGGCCGAGATCGCCGACCGCCACGGGCTGGACCTGACCGTCGTGAACCCCGTCGTCGACGGCACCTTCGGGTTCATGACGCTCGACTGGGACGGCAAGATCCGCATGGACTGCTCCTCCCCACACGCGATGGCCTCGCTCATCGCCCAGCGCGACCGCTTCGACGTGGCCACCGGCAACGACGCCGACTCCGACCGACACGGCATCGTCACCCCCGACGGCGGCCTGATGAACCCGAACCACTTCCTCGCCGTCGCGATCGGGCACCTCTTCGGCGGCGCCCGACCCGGATGGGCGCCGACCGCCCGGATCGGGAAGACCCTCGTCTCCTCCTCGATGATCGACCGCGTCGCGGCCGAGCTCGGACGGGGCCTGGTCGAGGTGCCGGTCGGCTTCAAGTGGTTCGTGCCGGGCCTGCTCGACGGCGGACTCGGCTTCGGCGGCGAGGAGTCCGCCGGGGCCTCGTTCCTGCGCCGTGACGGGTCGGTGTGGACCACCGACAAGGACGGGATCATCCTGGCCCTGCTCGCCGCCGAGATCATCGCCACGACCGGCCGCTCCCCCAGCGCGCTCTACGGCGACCTCGTCGACCGGCACGGCGACCCCGCCTACGCCCGCATCGACGCCCCCGCCGACCGCGAGCAGAAGGCGCGACTCGGCGCCCTGACCGCCGACGACGTCACCGCGACCGAGCTCGCGGGCGAGCCGATCACCGGGGTGCTCACCGAGGCCCCCGGCAACGGAGCCGCGATCGGCGGAGTCAAGGTGACGACCGAGTCCGCGTGGTTCGCCGCCCGCCCGTCCGGCACCGAGGACGTCTACAAGATCTACGCCGAGTCCTTCCGCGGCCCGGAGCACCTCACGCAGGTCCAGCAGGCCGCCAAGGAGCTCGTGGACCGCGCACTGGCCTGACCGTCAGCGCGTTCCGGCCTCGCTGCGCCCCCGGTCGATCGAGCCGTCCGGCTTCCAGCCCGGCGGTCCGAACACGTACCCGAGTCGGTCGCGCCACGAGGACGCCGAGCGCACGTCGGCGATCATCTTGCGATAGTCGCCGTACTGCAGCGTCAACAGGTTGTACGTCTCCACCGGATGCGTCAGCCCGTACTTCGGGCGCCGGATCTCCGGCTGGAAGGTGCCGAACAGACGGTCCCAGACGATGAGGATGCCGCCGTAGTTCTTGTCCAGGTACTCCGGGTCCGACCCGTGGTGGACGCGGTGGTGCGACGGCGTGTTGAAGACCGCCTCGATCGGCCGCGGCAGCTTGTCGACGACCTCGGTGTGGACGAAGAACTGATAGATCAGGTTGATCGCGAAGGCGGCGAACAGGGTCCAGGGCGAGAATCCCAGCAGCGGCAGCGGCAGCCAGAAGAAGAACTCGAACCACGGGTTCCACTTCTGCCGAAGGGCGGTCCCGAAGTTCATGTACTCGCTCGAATGGTGCGCCTGGTGTCCCGCCCACCCGATGCGGACCCGGTGACTGAATCGGTGGTGCCAGTAGTAGCAGAAGTCGATGCCCAGGATCAGTGCCGGCCAGTACCACCACGCCGAGGTGGGCAGCTCGAACAGCGCGGCGTGCGCGTAGACCGCGACGAACCCGAAGAACGTCACGATCTTGAACACGGTGAGGAAGAAGATCGACCCGAGCCCCATCGAGATCGACGTGCGAGCGTCCTTGAGCGCGTATCCGGTGACGTTGTCGTCGTGGTCGAGCCACCGCAACGCCGCCAGCTCGATCGCGATGCTCACCAGGAAGAACGGCACCGCGTACGTCAGCGGATTCTTCATCGGGTCGAGCAGTTCGGCCAGCACGGCACCACGATACGTCCGGACCGTGACTAGCATCACACCGCATGGGCATCGATCCGGCAGGTCAGGTCATCGTCATCACCGGCTCCTCCAGCGGAATCGGCGCGGCCGCCGCGGAACGCCTCGCGGCACGCGGAGCCGTAGTGTGCCTGCTCGCGCGCCGAGCCGACCAGCTCGCCGACGTCGCCGAGCGGATCCGGCACGCCGGCGGCGTCGCCCACCCCTATCCGGTCGATCTCACCGACGACGCACAGACTCGCGACACCGTCGCCAGACTGCTGACCGACCACGGCCGCGTCGACGTGCTCGTCAACAACGCGGCTCGCTCCATCCGACGGGCGATCGTGGACTCCCTCGACCGGCTCCACGACCACGAGCGGGTGATGGCGATCAACTACCTCGCCGCCGTCCGCCTGACCCACCTGATCCTGCCGACGATGCTCGAGCAGGGCTCCGGACACGTCGTGATCAGCTCGACGCTGTCCACCCAGATCCCCATCCCGCTGTTCTCGGCCTACCTCGCCAGCAAGAGCGCACTGGAGTCCTACGTGCGCTCGCTGTCGGCCGAGCTCGGCCACCGCGGCATCACCACGACGGTCGTCCACTTCCCCATGGTCCGCACCGAGATGTCCGGCGGCACGGAGATCTACCGCGCGATGAAGATGATGTCGCCGCACGAGGCGTCACGCTGGATCGAGCGCGCGGTCGTTTCGCGCCCGTCCCGAGTCTCCAACCTCGTCGGGGTCGCCGGCGAGATCTCGATGGCGGCGCTGCCCGGCGTCCTCACCCGTGCGACCGCTCCGCTCTTCCGCCGCATGGACCGCAACCTGGCACGCCGTGCCGCACGCGGCGACGTTCCGACGTAATCTGGATCACATCGGCCACCACCCCCGGCCGCGACCATCTCGAACCGGCGTGACACCACCCCCGTCAGGCCAGGAAGAAGGAACCATGACCGCGCCCAGCGCCTTCGGCAGCCACCACGAACAAGTCGTCTTCTGCCACGACGAAGCCTCCGGTCTCAGGGCGATCATCGCCATCTACTCGACCGCGCTCGGTCCCGCTCTCGGCGGCACCCGCTTCTACCCCTACGCCTCCGAGGCCGACGCCCTCGCCGACGTGCTCAACCTGAGCCAGGGCATGGCCTACAAGTCGGCCCTCGCCGGCCTCGACCTGGGCGGCGGCAAGGCCGTCATCATCGGCGACCCCCGCACCGACAAGTCCGAGGCGCTGCTGCGGGCCTACGGCCGCTTCGTCCAGTCCCTGGGTGGCCGCTACCACACCGCGTGCGACGTCGGCACCTACACCACCGACATGGATGTGATCGCCCGCGAGTGCGACTACGTCACCGGCCGCACCGTCGAGCACGGCGGCTCGGGCGACTCCAGCATCATGACCGCCTACGGCGTGCACCAGGGCATGCGCGCCGCAGCGGCGTTCACCTGGGGTGACACCTCCTTGGCCGGCAAGCGTGTCGGCGTCGCCGGGATCGGCAAGGTCGGCCGCCACCTGGTCGGCCATCTGATCGAGGAGGACGCCCGCGTCCTCGTCACCGACATCGACCGCGCCGCCCTCGACCGCATCGTCGAGCAGTACCCCTCGGTCGAGGTCGTCGACTCGACCGACGAGCTGATCGCCGCCGACCTGGACGTCTACTCCCCGTGCGCGCTCGGCGGCGCCCTGAACGAGGAGAGCCTGGAGATCCTCACCGCCCGCGTGGTCGCCGGCGCGGCGAACAACCAGCTCGCTCACGAGCGGATCGGCAAGCTCGTCGCCGATCGCGGCATCGTGTACGCCCCCGACTATTGCGTCAACGCCAGCGGAGTCATCCAGGTCGCCGACGAGCTCGACCCGAGCGGATTCAGCCTCGAGCGCGCCAAGGCTCGGGCGGCGGGGATCTTCGACACGACCCTGTGCGTCCTGGAGCGAGCGGCCCGCGAGGGCATCACCACCGCCGAGGCCGCCGATCGTCAGGCCGAGCAGCGCATCCGCGAGATCGGGCGGCTCAGCCAGATCCGCGTCCCCTGACACTGTGTCCGGGACCACCGCGAGGTGGGCCGTTCCCATGGGGCGAGGTGGCTCCCGCTCCCCTAGGCTGCGAGGGTGACTTCCGCCGATCGTTCGACGTTTCCCCTGGCGCACCTGGTCGGACCGCGCCGTTCGATCATCGTGGTGGTGCTCGGCCTGCTGTTCGCCGGCGTCGTGATGGCCATCGCGCCGGAACCGATCAGCGGCAACGAGGCCGGATCGAATCTGCCCGACTCGGCCGAGGCCGCTCGCGCCGAGGCCGCCCTGCAGCGGCTGCCGGAGGAGGACGCCCCCGCGATCGTGGTGTTCGGCAAGGAGGACGGACTCACCCGCGCCGACCTGGCCGCCCTCGACGAGCGGGTGCAGGCGATCGACCGGGAGCTCGGCTTCCGGGCGAGCCCGCCCGTCCCGGGGGAGAACATGTCCGCGGCCCTGGTCGCCGTTCCGCTGGACGCCGCGATCGGCTCGCAGGAGGCGAAGCAGGCCGTCGCCGACCTGCGCGAGCTGGTCCACCGGGACCTGCCCGACGGGGTGACGGCCGAGGTCACCGGCGCGCCCGCGGTGCAGGCCGACCTCGGCGCCGTCTTCGAGGGAGCCGACGTCCGCCTGCTCGCGGTCACCGCCGGCGTCGTCGCGCTGCTGCTGATCGTCACGTACCGCAGTCCGTGGCTCTGGCTCGTGCCGCTGACCGTGATCGGCGTCGGCGATCGCGTCGCGGCGCGAGCGCTCGAGGGGGTCTCCGGCGCCTTCGATGTGCCGATCGACGGCTCCATCACCGGCATCACCTCGGTGCTCGTGTTCGGCGCGGGAACGAACTACGCCCTGCTGCTCATCGCCCGCTACCGCGAGGAGCTGCGGCGTCACGCCTCCCGTCACGACGCCATGCGGGTCGCCGTCGGCGGCGCCGCGCCGGCCATCCTGTCGAGCTCCGGCACCGTCATCCTCGCCCTGACGTCACTGCTCATCGCCGACTCGCCGTTCGTCAGCGCGATCGGCTGGTCGGGCGCCCTGGGCCTGGTCATCGCCGTCGCGTTCGCCCTGCTCGTCCTGCCGTCCGCGATGGTGATCCCCGGTCGCTGGCTGTTCTGGCCGTTCGTCCCGCACGAGGGTGACCGCGATCCCTCCGAGACCGGCTGGTGGCACCGCGTCGGCACGACCGTGACGCGCCGACCCTGGCCCGTCATGACCGGCGGCGTCGTCGTGCTCGCCGCGATGGCCGCCGGCACCCTGAGCCTCGACACCGGCCTCGGGCAGAGTGAGCAGTTTCTCGACACCCCCGAGTCGATCACCGCTCAGCAGACCCTGCAGCGGGCCTTCCCCGCCGGCATCTCCTCGCCCACCACCATCGCGACCAGCCCCGACCGAGTCGACGACGTCGTCACCGCCGCACAGCAGGTCGAGGGCGTCGAGTCCGCCCGGCCGGGCGCGAGCGAGGGCGACGTCGCCGAGGTCCAGGTCGTGCTGTCCGTCGAGCCGGAGAGCGAGCGTGCGCTCGCCACCGTCGAGCGACTGCGCCATGCCGTGCATGAGGCCGACCCCGACTCGCTCGTCGGCGGCACCGACGCGCAGGCACTCGACGAGGCCGACACCGCCTCGAGCGACCGCACCAAGGTCATCCCAGTCGTGCTGGTGATCGTCCTGGCGATGCTGCTGATCCTGCTGCGCTCGATCGTCGCGGCGGTCCTGTTGTGCGCGACGACCGTCCTGTCGTACTTCTCCGCGATCGGCGTGGGCTGGCTGCTGTTCGACCACGTGCTCGGCTGGTCCGCGATGGACGTCAGCACGCCGCTGCTGGCGTTCATCTTCCTCGTCGCGCTGGGCGTGGACTACAACATCTTCCTCACCGCCCGCGCCCGTGAGGAGATGGCCGCGACCGGCGACGCGACCGCGTCGATCGTCAAGGCCCTCGCCGTCACCGGCGGCGTCATCACGAGCGCCGGCATCCTGCTCGCCGCGGTGTTCACGGTGCTCGGCGTGCTCCCCCTCGTACTGCTGGCCCAGCTCGGGGTGATCGTCGGCTTCGGCGTCCTGCTGGACACCGTGCTCGTGCGCGGCATCGTCACGCCGGCGATCGTCGCCCTGTGCGGCCGGTGGTTCTGGTGGCCGAGCGCACTCGCACGCTGAGCCGCACCCGGACATGACGAGACGTCCGGCCGGTGCTGGGCACCGGCCGGACGTTCTCGGGTGACGTCGTCAAGCATCCGCCCGCACCTGTGGGTCCGGGCGCAGCAGAACGCCTCGTGAGCCGTGTGGGCGAGGAGGCGGGGTTTCTGCCGTCGGTCGCGCTCAGGCGCGGACCGTCACGATGTCAGCTGGCGGCTGGATCTTCGTATTGCTTGGCGAGATCGGCGTACTGGTCCGGGATCGGATCCCGGGACTTCCCATGGAGTTCCCGTTCCAGGTCACCGAAATCGGTGTCGAAGGTCCGGTACTTGAGTTCGCGAGCGACCTTGGTCTGCTTCGCTTTGGCACGGCCGCGGCCCATCAGGCTCGACCCCCTCGCACTCAGTGGATCAGTATGTCGTGCCTCCAAGGGTACCCAAACGGCCCCAGAAAGCATGCAGCGGCCCCGGCTCGGCGTGTGCCCGAGCCGGAATCGCAACGATATTTCCCTATGCGAGAGTGACGGTTCCGCCTGCCCCGTGCCGTCCGGCCGGTCCGACCTCGCCGATGATCCAGGAGTCGACGTCGTGCCGGCTCAACAGCTCGACGGCCGCGTCCGCGGCGTCGGGAGCGACCACCGCCACCATGCCCACGCCCATGTTCAACGCCTGGTCCAGGTCGGCCTGCGCGACGTCGCCCAACTCGCCGACGACCGTGAAGACCGGCGGCGGCGTCCACGAGTCGCGCTCCAGTCGCACCGAGACGGTCTCGGGCACGACCCGCTCGAGGTTCGCGGCCAGTCCACCTCCGGTGATGTGCGACATCGCGTGCACCTCGACCTCGTCGGCCAAGGCCAGACAGGGCTTGGTGTACAGGCGCGTCGGGGTCAGCAGCTCCTCGCCGAGCGTCCGGCCGAACTCGGGGACCTCACGGTCGAGGTCCCAGCCGGCGATGTCGAAGAAGACGTGGCGCACGAGCGAGTAGCCGTTGGAGTGCAGCCCCGAGGAGGCCATCGCGACCACGACGTCGCCCTCGCGGACCCGATCGGCGCCGAGCAGCCGATCGGCCTCGACGACACCGGTCGTGGAACCGGCGACGTCGTACTCGTCGGGTCCGAGCAGCCCGGGGTGCTCGGCGGTCTCACCGCCCAGAAGCGCCGTGCCGGTCTCGGCGCACGCCGCGGCGATCCCCTTGACGATGTCGGCGATGCGCTCGGGGACGACCTTGCCGCAGGCGATGTAGTCGGTCAGGAACAGCGGCTCGGCGCCGCACACCACGAGGTCGTCGACCAGCATGCCGACGAGGTCGTAGCCGATCGTGTCGTGGCGGTCCATGCGCTGCGCGATGGCGACCTTGGTGCCGACTCCGTCGGCGCTGGTGGCCAGGAGGGGGCGGGTGTAACCCTTGAGTGCCGAGGCGTCGAACAGGCCGGCGAAGCCGCCGATCCCGCCGACCACCTCGGGCCGGGTCGGCCGGGCGGCCCACAGCATCAAGGGCAAGACCGCGCGGGACCCCGCCACCCTGGAGAAGGCCGGAAGGGGAATCGAGGGGACG
>JAJUII010000064.1 GCA_029265505.1 Aeromicrobium choanae | reverse complement strand
GTCCGGGACGAGCAGGATCTGCGGCCGCCCGGTCACCGCGAAGTCGAACATGATCGAGGAGTAGTCGGTGACCAGCACGTCGGCGGCCGCCATGAGTGCGGTGACGTCCGGATGGGCGGTGACGTCGACGACGCCCGGCCCCGACAGCCGCCCGCGCGCGGCGGCGGAGTTCGTGTGACTGCGCACGAGCACCACGGCGCCCGTCGCCGCGTGGACCCGGGCCGCGTCGAGGTGGGAGACGAAGGCGCGTCGCCCCCTGGAGTCGCGAAGCGTGTCGCGCCAGGTGGGCGCGTAGAGGACGACGCGCCGGTCCCCGAGGCCGAGCGCCTCCCGGGTTCGCGCCCTCAGCTCCGGCGCCGCCACGGCGAGGGCGTCGTTGCGCGGGTACCCCTCGACGATCACTCGCCCGGTGAACCCGAACGCCGCAGGAAGGACACGGGCCGCGAACGCATTCTGCGCCAGCAGCGCCTCCCAGGCAGCCGCCTCGCGGCGCATCGCCGCGACGTAGCCCGCCGACAGCCGCGAGTCGACGATGTCGCGCCCGATCCGCTTCAAGGGCGTTCCGTGCCAGGTCTGCAGGTAGCGCTGGCCCTCGCGGAAGCGCACGTAGTGCGGGAACTCGGCGTTGTTGACCAGGTAGCGGGCGTGGGTGAAGGCCTCGTGCCATTCGCGCGAGTGCAGCAGGACCGGTCGCGTTCCGGCCGGCGCGGCGACGGAGTGGTCCGTGACCACCCAGTCGACCGGGATCCCCCGACGAACGAGCTCACGCGCGATCGGGGCGACGCTGTCCCCACCGCTCGTGCCGCCGAAGCACATCGCCACCGCCCGCTCACGCAGCGGTCCGGCCTGCCGGCGCACGGCGTCGAGCAGGAGTCTCTGCCGCCGGCGGCCGCGGTGCTCGACCGGGATCGGGTTGCGCACGACCAGGCCGATCCCCTGCTCCCCCGGCGACCAGCCTCGCAGGGAGACGAGCAGGTCGCGCAGGTCGTGCTCGCGCTCGGCCAGCGGCAGGGTCAGCAGATCGGGGTCGGCCAGGTCCACGGGCCGGTCTCCGATCACCGCATAGCGTCCGCTCGGCAGCGGCGTGGGGGCGCCGAACCGGTCCGTCCACGCGTCGAGCCGCAGCGGCGGAGCGCCCCGACCCCAGTCCTCGGTCGTCGAGGCCACCTCCAGTCGCGGAGCCGAGGAGGTCAGCTCGACCGCCGTATCGCCGGCGGCGACCGCCACGGTGTCGGCGTCGCCGCGGGGCGGCACGGTGATCTCGACGCTGCGGTCGACGCCCCCGGAGTGCACGGTGACCGTCAGCTCGATCGGCTCGCGCCGATCGAGGTCCAGCCGGGTCCACCAGGAGGCGTGCGTCTGGTCCGCCCAGCGCTCGCCGCTCAGGGCGTCGGCGACCGGATCCGGCCGCATGGTCACGCCGCTGCCGATCGACACCGAGCCCTGCCGCGCGACGAGCTCGACCGTGTCGTTGACGGGGTCGAACTCCACGCCCGAGATGAACGCGGTCCCGGCGATCACCACCGGGGCCGAGCCGGCGACCTCGATCGAGACCCGCGGGACCAGGTCGGGGTCGTGGACCTCCAGCAGCCAGTCGGGGGCGTCGACGTCGACCCCCAGTGAGATGGTGCGCGTCATCCGGTCGACGAGGAACGTCGGCCCGTGGACGGTGCGCTCCTCGGCCAGACCCTCGACCGCCTCCCGATCGCCGCGGCCGGCGCAGTGGCGCGCCACCCGGTCGCGGACCGGGAGCGAGCACCAGTCCTCGCGGGACCAGTCGCGCGAGGCCGCGACGATCTCCTCGACGAGGGCGCGCCACGCGTCGTCGTCGGCGCGGAAGGCGGTGCGGACTCGCTTCACGAACGACGCCGGACGCACGGCCGGTCCCCTCGGTCGACGTGCGAGCCGACCGAGCATCCTGCGCATCACGTCCACGTCGTCAACCTACCGGCGGGCGAGACGCCACGGTGGGACGGCGGGTCAGGCGTGGTCGCGCGCCCACCAGACGGTGCGCTGCTCGCGTGGGGTGTCGGGCTCGACGACGACCCGCAGCAGGCGCGGGCGGGCGAGCTCGAGCCGCAGCGTCCGCCCGAGGTGTGTGAGGTCCAGCGGCAGGCGCAGCGCCAGTGACTGGTCCACGAGCCGATCGGTGATCTCGTGCGAGCCCGGCTCGACCGGCAGGTCGACGTCGTCGGGCGAGGCGAGGTCGCCGCTCCACGGACGCACCTCCCCGCGATCGACGGCGAACGGCTCGCGCCCGGTGAGCACGAGTCCGCCGACTCCCTGCGGGACCGCCGCCGACCCCGTCGGGTCCACGCGGGTGACGCGGTCACGCCGCGTGCGTCCGCCCTGGGTGACTTCGAGCACCAGCTCGGACCGGTCGACGTCGTCGGGATCGGGCAGGTCGAGGTGCAACTCCCAGACGCAGTCCTCCTCACTGCGCCGCGTCGTGCGGATGCGGTGGCCGATGAACTCCGCGGACCGCTGGACGGTGAGCTCCCGCTCCCAGCCGGTGATGTCGCGCAGCCAGGCCCGACAGGTGGCCGGGGCGTCGACGTGCCGCAGCCAGCCGCAGACGGTGAGGTCCAGCGCCCCGTCGCCCAGACGCGCCCGCAGCACCATCGCGTCCAGCGGGGTCTGTCGCTCCGAGAGGACCCTGGCCTCGTCGGGGACGTCCGGGTCCCCGGTGAACGGGAACCGCAGCGCGGGGCGGCCGTCGACGACGTCGGAGGCCAGCGTCGCCAGGTCGAACCCGCCCTCGGCGACGAAGCGCTCGACGTCGTGGGCCCGGTCGGCACGCAGCAGGGCGTAGACGACGCGAGCCTCGGCGGGCGCCTGGGCGAGGTCGAGCTCCGGCTCGGCCAGCAGGTCCCGCGCGCCGACGAGCAGCCGCGCCCGGTAACCCGGATCGTCGACCTTGGTCAGCGTGCGCAGGTACCGCGGGACGTCGTTGGAGAGCACCTGGGAGGCACGGGCGGCGCGCGCGCCGGGGACGGGCCGGAGCGCGTCGAGGCTCAGCGCCACCGCGTCGAAGAACGCGCCGATCGATCGCGCCGTGGCCTCGCGGGTGATCGATCCCGGCCGGACGCGCCACAGATAGGTCGGGTGCGGCACGAGCACGATCCGGTCGGCCGCCGCGAACGCCCGCGCGGTGACCTCCTGGTCCTCGTAGAGCACCCCGTCGCGGAAGGCCAGCCCGGCCCGGTCCCAGAACGTGCGTCGGTAGACCTTCGACCACGCGGTGGCCTGGGCCAGGACCTCGGGATGACGATGCGCGACGACCGTCCGCGGCCGGTCGGTGTAGAGCTCGGCGATCCACGGAGGCGGGGGCGACGGATCGTCCGGATCGCGGAACTGCCGGTAGGGCAGCAGGGCGTAGTCGGCCTCGCTCTCCTCCAGTCGGTCGAGGGCCGCGAGGAGCCCGCGCGCGTCGACGACGTCGTCGGAGTCGACGAACGTGAGGAAGGGCGCCCGGGCGTGCTCGACCCCGGTCATCCGAGCCGCGCTCAGTCCGCCGTTCGGTCGGCTCACCACCCGGACCCGACGGTCCCGCCGGGCGTAGCGCCGGGCGATCCGGGCGCTACGGTCCGGGGAGCCGTCGTCGACGACGATCACCTCGAACGGGGCGTCGGTCGGCTCGAGGATCGAGTCGAGACAGGCCGCCAGATACTGCTCGACCCGGTAGACGGGGACGACGACGCTCAGTCGCGGCTCGGTCGCCGGGCGACGCCCCGGAAGCCTCACCGCTCGTCCCATCCGAGCAGCCCGTCAACCACGCGCTCGGCGGCGTGGCCGTCGTGGAAACGGTTGAAGCGCTCGTTGAAGCGGGCGTAGGCCTGGGCGTACTCGCTCGACCATGAGGTGTCGCGCACGAGGTCGGCCAGCTCGGCCGCATCCGCGACGAGGGGGCCGGGCGCCGAGTCGGCGAAGTCGAACAGGAAGCCGCGCAGCTCGGTGGAGTACCGCTCGAGGTCGGGGACGAAGAAGATCATCGGCCGGCCCGTGATCGCGTAGTCGAAGCGCAGGGAGGAGTAGTCCAGGATCGCCAGGTCCGAGGCCAGGACGAGGTCGTTGATCTCGGGGTGGTCGGTCACGTCGATCACCCCGCCGCCGGAGCCGTGGCGCTGCTCCGAGCGCGCGACCGAGTGGTGACTGCGCTGGAGGATCACGAAGCGGTCGCCCAGCTCGGCCGCCAGGGCGCGGACGTCGAGCAGCGCGGGGTCGGCGGAGGTGTTCTGGCCCCGGGAGAGGTCCTCGCGCCACGTCGTGGCGTGCAGCACCGCGGTCTGGTCGTCGGCGATGCCGAGCAGCCGGCGGGTCTCGGCGCGGACCTGCTCGGCGTCGGGCGCGAGCAGGCCGTCGGTCCGCGGCAGCCCCCGGTCGAACGCCGGGCCCTCCCAGTCGTAGGCCTCGCGGTAGTACTCGGCCGCCTCCGGGTAGGGCAGGCAGATCACGTCCCAGAACGCGGAGCGTCGGTCGGTCGCCTCGTACTCGGCGCGCCAGGGCGCCATCCGCCGAGCGAAGTCCGGCCGGCCCATGAGCTTGAACGGCTGGCCGTGGAACGTCTGCAGGTAGACCTGCCCCGGTCGCAGGCGCGTGTAGGCCCCGACCTCGGTGTTCTTCACGATGAAGCGCGACCCGGCGAGCACCGCGTACCACTCGCGGGAGCCGGCGATGACGCGCCGCCCGCCCTCGGGGATCGGCACCGCGTGGTCGACGGTGCCCCAGTAGAGCCGCATCTGGGGATCGCGGCGATGGAACTCCCGGTGGATGGCGGCCTGACTGTCGGTGGCGACCTCGGCCCAGTAGCACTGGAACAGCGCGGCGCGGCGGTCGACGGGAGCCTCGAGCGCCGCGTAGGCCCTCCGCAGATCGCGTTGCCCGTACATGGTGTTCTCGTCGGGACGTCGCGGCTTGATGAGCCGCAGCCCGACCTCGGTGGTGTGACCGACCAGCGGCCCGTCGGCCAGATCGGTCGGCCAGCCGACGAGCTCCGCCGAGAGCGGGACCGGGTCGCCGCCGACGACGAGGAGGTACTCGCCGACCGGCAGCGGATGCGGCCCGCGTCCCCAGCGGTCGACCCGTCCGGGGAAGACGGCGCGGAAGCTCGACCCCAGGGTGTCGAACTCGATCGGGTCGAGTCGGACCGAGGCGGACTCCAACACCGGCGTCTCGCGCACCCCTCGCCCCCGCACGACGACCGTGCCGCGTTCGAGGGAGACGTCGGTGATCACCGCACCCGTCGGCTCGGGCGGGGCGACGAGCTCGATCCGCCCCTGCGCCTCGCGGTCGGCCAGGCGCACCTCCAGGTCGATCTCGAGCGCCTGCTCCGGTCCGAGTGTCGACACCGGGAGCTCCAGGCGCCAGGTGCTGCGGTCGTAGGTCTCACGCCAGGTCGCGGCCCCGCCGCGGTGCCCGGAGGTCTCGCCGCTGTACTCCAGCCCGACCCCGGGAGTCCGCACGGTCAGGTCCGGGACCGCGCCCTCGGCGTCGATGTGCTCGAAGCCGGCGCGCACCACGGCCTCGAAGCGATCGCCGACCACCCTGGCGCGCACCACCTCCCCGGCGAACGGGGTCTGGGAGTCCGACAGGACGAACGCCTCCCGCGGGATCGTCGGGTCGTCCCAGCCGGGCAGGTGGATCACCGGCCGACCCTCGTGGAGCCCGCCGGGATGCCGACGCACGTCGAGCAGTCCGTGGTTGATGGCGTCGTGCAGCGCGTCCCGGTCGTCCCGTTCGAGGTGGTGCAGTGCGACCTTGGCCCAGGAGGGCACCCGCCGGACCAGCGCGTCGCGGTCGACCCCGTCGAGCATGGCGGGGAGGCGGTCACACAGCCGCGCCTCGACGGCACCGTCGACGTCCCGGGGCAGGCGCCGCACGAGGGCGGGGAACTCGCGGGCGAAGACGTCCAGCGGCGTCGCCGGTCCGGTGGCGAGGTCGCGCACGCGCCGCGCGAGGGACCGCAGTCTGCCCATGCCACCCCACACCTTCGACGAACGTCTCGGACGGCGTCGATGCTATACGCTCGCGGCGTGTCGCCAACTCCTGCCGCAACGGGCGAGCCGGCCACACGGTTCCCCGACGGGGCCTGGTTCTCGATCGTGGGGAACGTCCGTCTGGGAGCCGGCGGTCAGACCCGGATGGTGTTGCTGCGGCACCGTCTGTTCCTCCAGGCGGGACTGGACTTTCCGATCCTGACCTACAACCCGGTGCCGTCGTACGAGCCCGTCCGGGCCGGCCTGGTGGCCGACGGACTGCTGCTGCCCGAGAGCCGACTGGTCAACCTGCACGAGGACCTGCGCGCGCGTGACCTGTCCTCGCTGCCGGAGGTCGAGACCCCGCCGGCCGGATCGCCCCTGCCCGCCGAGGAGGCTCCCCGCTCGTCGCTCGGGGCCGCCGGCCGCGTCGACGACGTCGAGGACGGCTACGTCTGGCGGCGACGCCATCTCGACGCGGCCGGCCAGGAGATCGCCTGGGAGTACCTGCGCCCCGACGGCACGCCGTACGCCGTCACGCCGCCGGACGTGATGGAGGGCCACACCCGCGTGCTCGACCGCGACGGACGCACCGTCATGGTCGGCGACGGCCTGGGCGACCTGTGGCGCTGGTGGACCCGACTGCAGCTGCCGCCGAGCGGCGACGTCTATCTGGTCAGCGACAGCCGCTTCGTCGCCGAGGAGCTCGGTCTGATCGACGACCCGCGCGTGGTGCTGATGCACCAGATGCACAATCCGCACCTGCGCGGAGAGCGACGCTGGGACTCGGAGTTCCTCCCCTCGTACGCCTCGCTCATGGCGCATCTCGACCGGTTCGACGCGATCAACACGCTGACCGAGCGACAGCGGCAGGACCTGCGGCGGCGCTTCGGCGCCCTCGACCAGTTCGAGGTGATCGCCAACCCGGTCGAGGCGGTCGATCCTCCCGAGCCGAGGCCGACCCGGGTTCCGGGTCGCATCGTCGTCATCGCACGACTGCACCCGCAGAAACAGCTCGACAAGGCGATCGCGGCGATCGCCCGGCTGGCGGACGCCTTCCCCGAGGCCCGCCTGGACCTGTACGGCGACGGCCCCGAGGAGGAGCGTCTCCGACGGCTGGCCGACGAGCTCGGCGTCGGCGACCGCGTGATCTTCCACGGCCACGTGGCGGACGCGGCCGAGCAGCTGTGGACCGCCGACGTGGCGTGGCTGACGAGCCGGTTCGAGGGCTACGGGCTGTTCATCCTCGAGGCGCGGATGCGCGAGTGTCCCGTGCTGGCGTTCGACGTGCCGTACGGCCCCGCGGAGCAGATCGCGCACGGCGTCGACGGGATGCTGGTGCCGGCGGGGGACGACGCCGCGCTCGCCGAGGCCACCGCCCGACTCTGGCAGGATCGTGGGCGTCTGGAGGCGATGCGTCCGCGGGCGCGCGCCGGCGCCGTCGCCCACGGCCACGAGTCCTTCCTGGCGGACTGGGCCCGGGTCGCGCGCGACGCCCGCGCCCGCAAGGCGACGCGGGTCCGCCTGCAGTCGGTCGACGCGACGGTCGAGGGCCGGTCCGCCCGTCTTGTGGTGGACGGCGAGGGAGATCCGGCCGACATCGTCGTGCGCTGGGAGGGCTGGCTGCCCGGCGACGAGGAGCCCGGGGACCTGACCGTGGGCGTCGAGCGGGACGGCTGGACCTTCACGATCCGGGCCGAGCGCGGTCCCCGGGGTGGCCGCGAACGGCTCCTGCTGAGCTGGCACAACACGACGTGGCAGCGCGAGATCCCCCGCCGGCGGCGTCGTTGGCTCCGCCGGTGACCGCAGACGACTCAGGCCGGCGACGGGTCGGCGTCGGTGGCCTCGTCCTCGTCGTCGTCGGAGGGCAGGCGGCAGGACCATTCCAGGAGGAGCGCGGCCACCAGCAGCAGCAGCGCGGCCCCGGCCGCGGCGGCCGAGCGCCACAGGCGCAGCTGTCCCAGGTCGGTGGGTGAGCCGAGGTAGGCCAGCGCGTAGCCGGCGTAGCCGCCGGCGAACACGCCGCCGACGAGGATCGCCGCCTTGGCGAGGGCGAGCAGCCGGATCGCGTGATCGGAGGTGATCCGCCGACGGTGCTGGTGCAGGCTCTGCCAGGTTCCCCAGGCGAGGGCACCGACGGCGATCGCCCCACACAGCAGGACCACGGCCGCTCCCCAGCCGGGGACGGGCGGCGCGTCGCCGTCGAAGCGGACGACCAGCTCGGGCAGCAGGCGCCCGACGACCAGACCCGACGCGACGATCGCCACCACGTACAGCGGCGAACTGCGTCGAACGGGGGTCATCGCCGCGTCACAGCAGGATCTCGATGTCCTCGCGCTTGACGACACCCGAGGTGTCCACGTTGCCGATGAGATCGGCGATGAAGCCCTTGCCGGGGATCTCGCCCTCGGGGTCGATCTCGAGCCACGGCACGAGCACGAAGGCGCGCTCGTGGGCGCGCGGGTGCGGCAGGGTCAAGGTGTCGTCGTTGGCGATCCGATCCCCCACGACGATGATGTCGACGTCCAGCGTGCGCGGCGCTCCGGGCTCGCCGCGCTCACGGTCGAACGCGTCCTCGATCGCGCGCGCACGATCGAGCAGGGTGTGCACGGTCAGCGTGGTGTCGATCAGGACGACCGCGTTGAGGAACTTCTCCGAGTCCTCCGGGACGTCGCCGAACGGCTCGGTCTCGTAGACCGACGAGATCGCGACCACGGTCACCTCAGGGGTGTCCTCGAGCGCCGAGACCGCCCCTTGCAGTCGGCCCGCACGATCGCCGAGGTTCGAACCGATCGACAGGACGGCCTGCCGGATGGGACGCATACCCCCGGTCATCGTGTCCGCGTCGAGTTCGTAGGGCGTGGGTGCTTCGGTCACTGCTTGCTCCGCTCCATCGTCACGGTGACGTCGGTGAACGCCACCTCGATCGGCGCCTCGGGCTTGTGCACCGTCACACTGCACCAGCGGACGGGCTCATGACCCAGACACACGTTCACTATACGGAGGGCCAGGGTCTCAATGAGATCCACCGGGTCCCCCGTGATGATCGCGTGCACCTGCTCGGCGAGGACGCCGTAGTGCACGGTACGGGACAGGTCACCGGAAGTTGCAGCCGGCTCCAGGTCGACCGACAGGACGATGTCGACGACGAACCGCTGCCCCTCGCGGCGCTCGTGCTCGAACACGCCGTGGTGGCCGATCGCCGAGAGGCCGCGCAACTCGATCCGGTCGCCCGGATGCTGCTCGGTCATGCGTCCCCCTGATCGATCAATGGCGAGGCGTGCCTGGCCCAGAACCGCCATCCTGCCCCATCCCGGACGAGAATGCTCGTGCAGACCGCCCGGCCGCTGTTGAAGGTCTCGACCGAGCCCGGATCGGACAGGATGTTCTCGGTGCAGACGATGACCGCCGTGGTCGGATCGTGCGGCGGCAGCAGCGCGACCTCGACGTCGGTGAGGAAGAACTGCAGGTAGTCCACGCCGGCCATGAGCACCGTGAAGGAGCGCAGAATCGGACCGGTCCCGTGCAGCGGGGACGCGCCGGGGTGGACGCACAGGGTGCCGGCGTCGTCGACCCACAGCGACTCCATGAGCTCGACGTCGCCGCTCTCGATCGCGTCGTAGAAGGCGCGATGGACGGTCAGCGGATCACGCATCGGCGACCTCCTGCCGCAGACGGGCCACGACGCGCACGGCGTCCGCGCTGGGCCGCGGGGCGTGAACCCTCACGCACCAGGCTCCGGCGAGCGCCGAGAGGGTGCTGATGGCGGCGGTGGCGTCCTCTCGCTCGTCCACCGGGCGCGGGCCGACCTCGTCGGCGAGCAGCGCTCCGAGGAAGCCCTTGCGGCTCGCCGCCACCAGCAGCGGGTGACCGAGCCGTGCGAAGCGGTCCAGATGGGCCAGCAGGGTCCAGTTCTGGTCGCCGGTCTTGCTGAACCCCAGACCCGGATCGAGGACGATGTTCGCCGGGTCCACTCCGGAGGTCACCACCGTGTCCAGCTGATCGGTCAGCTCGGCGAGCACGTCCTCGACGACGTCGTCGTAGTCGGTGTGCTGCTGCATGCGCGCCGAGTGCGCCCGCCAGTGCATCACCACGAACGGCACGCCTGCGCGGGCGACGAGCGGCACCATGGCCGGGTCGGCCCGGCCGCCCGAGACGTCGTTGACGATCGCCGCGCCGGCCTCGAGCGCCTGCTCGGCGGTCTCGGCCCACATCGTGTCGACCGAGACCACGACGCCGGCGTCGGCCAGGCGGCGCACGACCGGGACCACCCGGCGCAGCTCCTCCTCGCGGTCGACGGGGAGCGCCCCGGGCCGCGTCGACTCGCCGCCGACGTCGACCAGATCGGCCCCCTGCCGCACGAGCTCGAAGCCGTGCTCGGCGGCCGCGCCGGGGTCGAACCAGCGGCCGCCGTCGGAGAAGGAGTCCGGGGTGACGTTGACGACGCCCATCACGGCGCACCGATCCTGCGGAAGTCCCGGCAGCGGCGGGATCGTCATGGCATCGCCCGCACTCACCCGCTGATGAGCTTCATCGCCTCGGCACGGGTCGCCGGCTCGAGGAGCTGGCCGCGCACCGCGCTGGTGATCGTCCGGGCGCCGGCCTTCGAGACGCCCCGCATGGTCATGCACAGGTGCTCGGCCTCGATGACGACGATGACGCCCTGCGGCTGGAGCACCTCGGCGATGGACTCGGCGATCTGCGTCGTGAGTCGCTCCTGGACCTGCAGGCGGCGGGCGTAGACGTCGACCAGCCGCGCGAGCTTGGACAGGCCGGTGACGTGGCCGTGCTCACCGGGGATGTACCCGACGTGCGCGACGCCGAAGAACGGCACCATGTGGTGCTCGCACAGGCTCCACAGCTCGATGTCGCGCACCAGGACGAGCTCGCGGTGTCCGACCTCGAACACCGCCGAGAGCACCTCCCGCGGGTCCTGGTCGTACCCGCTGAGCAGCTCGGCGTACGAGCGGGCGACCCGGCCGGGAGTGGCCTGCAGGCCGTCCCGATCGGGATCCTCGCCGACCGCCGCGAGCAGTTCGCGGACGGCGGCTTCGGCACGGGGCAGATCGACGGTCACGTCTCTCCTCACACACTCGGGGACTCGCCCGATCGGTTCTGGTCGGGCGGGGGCGCGTCCGGGCCGGAGTCCGGGCCAACGACGATCCCCTCCTGCGGCGCGTCGGGAGCCCGCGGCGGCACTTGGACCGGCGGCTGGTCGGACGGGACGCGGGTCCGCGAACCGGTCCACGCAGGCCGCTTCTCGCGCCGACGCAGCGGCTCGAAGATGCGGGCGACCTCCTCCTTGTGGAGGGTCTCCTTCTCCATGAGCTCGAGCACCAGCCGGTCGAGGACGTCCCGGTTCTCGTCGAGGATGTCGAACGCCTCCTGGTGGGCGTGAGCGATCAACGAGCTGATCTCCTGGTCGATCGCCGCGGCGATCTCCTCGGAGTAGTTGCGCGAGTGCCCCAGGTCGCGGCCCAGGAACGGCTGGCTGTTGTCCTCGCCGAACCGGACGGCGCCGATGCGCTCGCTCATGCCGTACTGGGTGACCATCGCGCGGGCCAGGGCGGTCGCCTTCTCGATGTCGTTGCCGGCGCCGGTCGTGGGGTTGTGGAACACCAGCTCCTCGGCCGCACGACCGCCGAGCATGTAGGCCAGCTTGTCGAGCAGCTCGGCGCGCGTCTGGCTGTACTTGTCCTCGTCCGGCAGCACCATCGTGTAGCCCAGAGCGCGGCCGCGCGGCAGGATCGTGATCTTGTGGACCGGGTCGCTCTGGGGAAGCGCCGCGGCCACCAGCGCGTGGCCGCCCTCGTGGTAGGCGGTCACGAGTCGCTCGTGCTCGTTCATCAGACGGGTCCGCTTCTGCGGTCCGGAGATGACCCGGTCGATCGCCTCGTCGAGGGCCTCGTTCGTGATGGTGGTCTCCGCGCTGCGGGCGGTGAGCAGCGCGGCTTCGTTGAGCACGTTGGCCAGGTCCGCGCCGCTGAAGCCCG
>JAJUII010000036.1 GCA_029265505.1 Aeromicrobium choanae | reverse complement strand
GACGATGGCCTGGTCCTTCATCCTGTCCATGTGGTCGTGGGTGATGACGTGGTAGTTGCCGGTGGCGGTGACGAAGATGTCGGCCTTGTCGGCGGCGTGCTCCATGGTCACCACGCGGAAGCCTTCCATCGCCGCCTGCAGCGCGCAGATCGGGTCGATCTCGGTCACCCACACCTGGGCCGACAGCGCGCGCAGCGCCTCCGCGCTGCCCTTGCCCACGTCGCCGTAGCCGCACACCACCGCCACCTTGCCGGCGATCATGACGTCGGTCGCGCGCTTGATGCCGTCCACCAGCGACTCGCGGCAGCCGTAGATGTTGTCGAACTTGCTCTTGGTGACCGAGTCGTTGACGTTGATCGCCGGGAACAGCAGCGTGCCGTTCTTGAAGCGCTCGTACAGGCGCAGCACGCCGGTCGTGGTCTCCTCCGAGACGCCACGGATCTCGGCCGCGTAGCGGGTCCAGCGGCCCGGGTCCTTCTCGAGGGAGCGGGCGAGCACGCGCAGCACCTCGCGGTACTCGAGGTTGTCGGTCGAGTCCTGCGGCGGCACGGCCCCGGCCTTCTCGAACTCCACGCCCTGGTGCAGCAGCAGGGTGATGTCACCGCCGTCGTCGAGCAGCATGTTCGGGCCGCGACCGTCGCCGAAGTCGAAGACCTTCTCGGCCTCGTCCCAGTACTCGGCGAGCGTCTCGCCCTTCCAGGCGAACACCGGCACGCCCTGCGGATCGTCCGGGGTGCCGTTCGGTCCGACGACGACGGCGGCGGCCGCGTGGTCCTGGGTGGAGAAGATGTTGCAGGTCGCCCAGCGGATGTCGGCTCCGAGCGCGGCGAGCGTCTCGATCAGCACCGCCGTCTGGACCGTCATGTGCAGCGAGCCGGCGATGCGGGCGCCGGCCAGCGGCTGGCTGGCACCGTAGCGCTCACGCATGGCCATCAGGCCCGGCATCTCGTGCTCGGCCAGCTCGATCTCCTTGCGGCCGAACTCGGCGAGGGACAGGTCCTTGACGCGATAATCCATGCCGCACAGCCTACCGTCGGGCCCCGCATCGGAACGAATCGACGCGAGCGCTCACCAGGCCCCGGGCGGCAGGGCGGGCGGGAACCGCAGGAAGGGCCGCAGCCGCCACATCCGATCCAGCAGCGCGTAGGTGTGCTCGGGACCGGCCGGCTTGCGCGCGCCGGTCATCACGGCGTGGTGCACGAAGGCGACCTCGGTGGCCAGTCGCTGGTAGCGCCTGACCGCCGTGGCGTGGACGGGGCCGAACCGGCGCGCCCACGCGACCGCCTGACGCCGACGCGGGAACCGCACGAGCCACGGGACCTCGGCGGGATGGATCCACCCCCGCGCGGCGATGTCGGTCAGCGCGGCACGCAGGACGTCGAACTGGCGCATCCGCAGGACGACGGCGACCACGGCCAACCCGAGCAGGAGCGCGCCGAGCACGAGGTAGGCCAGCAGGAAGCCGACCCCGTCGCCGACGACGAGGGACCCGTTCCACAGGGCGTGCAGCCCCACGCTGAGGACGTACCCGACCACCGGGAGCGACCAGCGCGCGGCCCGGGACCGACGGTGCGCGGCCAGCCCCATCGCGATGCCGATCGCGGAGGTGAACAGCGGATGCGCGAACGGGCTGAACAGCCCGCGCACGACGAAGGTCGCGGTCGCCATCTCGGCGCCGGAGTACGGCACCTCCTCGAACCCCAGGTAGCTGGCGGCGTAGTAGCCGACATTCTCCATCGCCGCGAAGCCCAGGGCGACCAGGCCCGAGACGATCAGACCGTCCAAGACCCCGTCGATGATGCGTCGCAGCCGCAGCAGGGTCAGCATCAGGAACAGACCCTTGGCGAGCTCCTCGGCGACCGGAGCTCCCAGGGCGATCAGCCAGTCCTCGCTCATGCCGAGCCGGGACATCGCGATCTCCAGGGGCAGCGCGATCCCGACCGCGATGACCGCGCCCCACACGAACGCGGCGGCCTTGTACCGGAACGGCTCGGGCTCGACCCGGTCGAGCCACCAGTACACCCAGAGCATCGCCGGCAGCGGGATGAGCGCGTAGACCAGGGCCAGGCTCGTCCCGGCGACCGATCCGGACGAGGCCGCGAAGAACACCGCACCGGCGACGCCGACGACCGCCGCGACCCACACCAGCACGACCCACACCGTGCGTCCCCGCTGGCGGAACGGATCGGTGTCGGGCGGCAGGACTCGCGGCTCGGTCATCGTCACCGGGCCAGCCTAGGGCGAGGCGCCGACGGCGCTACCCTGTGTGCGCAGGCGCCCGTAGCTCAGCTGGATAGAGCAAGAGCCTTCTAATCTCTGGGTCGCAGGTTCGAATCCTGCCGGGCGCGCCAGGTCAGCGATCGGCGAGGGCGGTGGCCAGTCCGGTGCGCGAGAGATCATCGGCGACGCGGCCGTCGATCACGACGGTCGGCGTGCCCGCCACGTCACGCTCGCGACCGCTCCGGCGAGCGACGTCGATCCACGGGATGAAGCGTCCCTCCTCGATGCACTCCGCCAGCCCGGCCGGCCCCAGGTCGCCCAGCAGATCCGTCAGGTCGGCGACCGAGGGCGCCTGCTCGGCCCGGTGGTAGCGCGCCGCGAAGAGCGCCGCGTGAGCCGTCCAGAACGCCTCGGCCCCGCCGAGGTCGGCCGCGCAGACGGCAGCGTTCATCACGTCGTGCGCCGGTCCCTCGTCGGCCGCGCCGTCGAGGACCGCCAGCGGGCGGAAGCGCAGGTCGCCGGGGCCCGCCTCGGCCTGCTCGGCGAGGAAGCGCCCGCCGTCCTCCTCGAAGTCGCCGCAGTGCGGACACAGGGAGTCGGCGTAGACCTCCACGACCGGCGCGTCCGGCCCCGCCCCGCCGGGATGCCGGAACCCGCCCTCGACCAAGTGGCCGGGCGCGACCACGTCGACGGGCTCCTCGGAGCCGGCGAGCGCGCCGAACCCCCACCAGGCGATGCCGACGAGCGTCACCACCGACGCGACGGTCGCCACCGTCACCCGGGTGTGACGACGCCGTACGGCCCGCTCCCGCTCCCGGTGCGCCTGGGCGGCTCGGGCGGAGCGGGCCGTGCGGTCGTCGGCCACGTCAGGACTTCGACGCCGCCTGGAAGGCCGCCTCGAGGTCGGCCGGGGTCCGGGCGTCGGACTCCTTGCCGTCGATGTGGACGGTCGGCGTGCCGCTGACCTTGCGGTCGTCGGCGAACTCGTCCTGGATCTCGTCGATCCACGGGACGAACTTCTCGGTGCGGACGCACGAGTCGAGGCCCTCGACTCCGACGTCCTCGGCCATCGAGATCAGCTCGGCGTCCTCCGGGCCGGGACCGCCCTCGGCGGGCTGGTTGGCGTACAGGGCGCCGTGGACCGCCCAGAAGGCGTCCGGGCCCTCCTGGTCGAGAGCGCACATCGCGATGTTCATGGCCCGGTGCGAGTAGTCGTTCGTGCTCATCGTGTGCAGGAACGAGAAGGGCATGAAGCGCAGCTGGATCGCACCCGAGGCCGCCTGCTGCTGCAGGAAGGTGCCGTTGACCTGCTCGAAGTTCCCGCAGGCCGGGCACAGGAAGTCCTCGAAGATCTCCACGACCGGCGCGTCGGAGTTGTCGACGTCGTCCTCGACGGGGTAGGGCACGCCCTGCTCGACCAGATTGCGCGGTTCGACGACCTCGGTGGCCTTCTGGTTGTCCTTCGAGATCGAGCGGATCCCCCATCCGGCGGCACCGATCAGGACGACGACGATCGCGACGATGGCGACGGTGATCGTGTTGCGCTGGCGGCGGTCGGCCCTCTCACGCTCCTTGCGCATCTTCTCCGCGCGGGCGGCGCGGGCCTGGCGATCGTTCGTCACAAGCACTCCTCGGACACGGTGCGGGGGGTTTACGCGCGGAAGCCTACCGGGCGGCGACCAGCCGTCACAGCATCGCACTAGGGTGGCGGGGTGAACGACAAGCTGGTGTGGGTCGACTGCGAGATGACCGGGCTGTCCCTGGAGGACGACGCCCTGATCGAGATCGCGGCCCTCGTGACCGACTACGACCTCAACGTCCTCGGCGAGGGCGTCGACCTCGTCATCAAGCCGCCGCAGAAGGCGCTCGACCAGATGAACGAGGTCGTCACCCGCATGCACACGACCTCGGGTCTGCTCGAGCGGCTCGACGCAGGAATCTCCCTGCGCGAGGCCGAGGAGCAGGTGCTCACCTACGTCCGCGACTTCGTCCCCGAGCCGGGCAAGGCGCCGCTGGCGGGCAACTCGATCGGCACGGACCGCGCCTTCCTCGCCCGGGACATGCCCGAGCTCGAGTCCTGGCTGCACTATCGCGTCGTCGACGTCTCCTCCATCAAGGAGCTGGCGCGACACTGGTTCCCGCGCGCCTACTTCGCCGCCCCGGAGAAGGGCGGATCGCATCGTGCGCTGGCCGACATCCGCGAGAGCATCGACGAGCTGCGCTACTACCGGCGCACGGTGTTCACGCCCGAGCCGGGGATCGACAGCGACACGGCCCGGGCGATCGCGGCCGAGATCGCGGCGGGCCCCCGCCCCGAGTAGGCCGGCCGATCACCGTCCGGTAGACTCGTCGCGCTGCGCCGCGCGGCGCGCATGGTGGATGTAGCTCAGTTGGTAGAGCCCCGGCTTGTGGTGCCGGTGGTCGCGGGTTCAAGTCCCGTCATCCACCCCGATCGTCCCCGTGGACGCGACAGACTCCCGAACGAGTTCGTTCGGGAGTCTCGTCGTCTCGGGCCCGGTGCACGAGGATGGCCGCATGGCCCAGCAGAAGACCCTCCCCACCGACGCCGACGTCGAGGCGTTCCTCGCCGCCGCGACCCCGGCGCGACGCCGCGAGGACGGGCGGCGCCTCGCCGCGCTCATGCGCGAGGTGACCGGGGTCGACCCGGTGATGTGGGGACCGTCCATCGTCGGCTTCGGCAGCTACCGTCACGTCTTTCCGCGCGACCGGCGGACACGCGGGGTCTGGCCGCGCGTCGGCTTCTCGCCGCGGAGGTCCGCCCTGTCGATCTACGGACTGAAGGACCGCCCCGAGGGCGCGGAGCTGCTTCCCGAGCTGGGCGCGTACACCGAGGGTGCCGGTCGCGTCTACGTCGCCGATCTCGACGCTGTCGACCACGACGTGCTGCGCCGCCTGGTGCGGATCGCCTGGGAGCGCGAGGACGACCCCGAGCCCTGAGTCAGCCCAGCTGCTCGCGCACCCAGTGACCGATCAGGCGGGCACAGGCGTCCACCACCGCGGGCCATTCCAAGGCGGACTCGTCCGCCGCGTCGCTGACGACCTTCGCCAGCCGGCATCGCACGCCGGCGCGCTCACAGGCGCGCGCCACCGCGAAGCCCTCCATGTCCACCAGGTCGGCCCGAGCGGCCAGCTCGTCGCGCACCTGCGGGTCGGTGACGAACAGGTCGCCGGTCGCCAGCACCGTGCCGTCGCCGTCGGGGATCTCGACGCGATCGACGGCCGGATGGCCCAGCGCGCGCACCGCCTCGGCGGAGTAGTCGTGGTTGAGCACCACCGACGGCAGGAACAGCCCGGTGGCACCCGACCGGAGCGCCCCGGCGGTGCCGACGTTCAACACGAGATCCGGGCGCACGGCGGCGATCGCCTCGGCGGTCGCCGCGGCAGCCTCGGTCTTGCCGATCCCGGTGAGCACGACGCGGACCTCGGGCGGCAGATGGGCCGCCTCCGCTCGGGTCGCCGCGACGACCAGGATCGTGGGCGCGCTCACCGATGCGCCACCGGAACGACGTCGGGAGCACCCATGCGGGCGGCGTCGGCGGTCTCGTCGTCGGGCATGGTCTGGCTCTCGCGCTCGGCCTCCACCCGCTTGAGGTAGTGGTCGATCTCGCGCTCACGCTGCTCGGCGGACCAGCCCAGCACCTCCCCCATCAGGTCGGCGACCTCCGCGGCGCACTCGGTGCCCCGGTGGAAGGTCTCGATGGAGATCCGGGTGCGCCGTGCCAGCACGTCGTCGAGGTGTCGCGCGCCCTCGTGGGTCACGCCGTAGACGACCTCCGCGCGCAGGTAGTCGTCGGCGCCGCCGAGCGGCTCAGCGAGGTCGGGCTGCTCGGCGATGAGGTCGAGCACCTCCGGGGTGAGCGACCCGAATCGATCGAGCAGGTGCTCGATCCGCCCGACGCCCAGTCCGTGTCGCTCGGCGAGGGCCTGGCGCTGGTTCCACAGGGCCGCGTACCCGTCGGCCCCGAGCAGCGGGATGTCCTCGGTGACGCACTCGGGGACCCGCCGGTCGAGCAGCGTGCTCATCTGCTGGACGGCGGCGTCGATGGCGTCCTTGGCCATCACCCGATAGGTCGTGTACTTGCCCCCGGCGATGACCACCAGGCCCGTGACCGAGGTCGACACGGCGTGCTCGCGCGAGAGCTTGCTGGTCGCCTCGTCCTCGCCGGCCAAGAGCGGCCGCAGCCCCGCGTAGACGCCTTCGACGTCCTCGGGCACGAGCGGTTCGACCAGCACCCGATTGACGTGATCGAGCAAGTACTCGATGTCCCTGGCGCTCGCCGCCGGATGATCCTTGCTCAACGACCAGTCGGTGTCAGTGGTGCCGATGATCCAGTGCCGTCCCCACGGGATGACGAACAGCACGGACTTCTCGGTGCGCAGGATCAGGCCGGAGTCGCCACGGATCCGGTCGCGCGGCACGACGAGGTGGATGCCCTTGCTGGCGCGGACGTGGAACTGTCCCCGCTCGCCGGCGAAGGACTGCGTCTCGTCGGTCCAGACGCCGGTCGCGTTGACGACCTGCCGGGCGCGGATGTCGAACTCCCGGCCGGACTCCAGGTCGCGCACCCGCGCGCCGACGACCCGGTCGGCGTCGCGCAGCAGGTCCACCACGCGGGTGCGACTCGCGACGTGCGCGCCGTAGGCGGCCGCGGTCCGCGCCAGGAACATCGTGTGGCGGGCGTCGTCGACCTGCCCGTCGTAGTACCGCAGGGCGCCGACCAGGGCGTCCTTGCGCAGCGCCGGGACGTGACGGCGGGCGCCGGTCCGGGTCAGGTGCCGGTGCGCCGGCACGCCGCGGGAGCGACCGGACAGCATCGCCATCGAGTCGTAGAGGGCGACGCCGGCCCCGGCGTAGAACCGCTCCCACACCCGGTGGGTCAGCGGGTACAGGAAGGGCACCGGCTTGACCAGGTGGGGCGCGAGCTTCTCGATCAGCAGGCTGCGCTCGGCGAGGGCCTCCGCGACGAGCCGGAAGTCGAGCATCTCCAGATAGCGCAGACCACCGTGGATCAGCTTGCTCGAGCGACTCGAGGTGCCGGAGGCGAAGTCTCGCGCCTCGACCAGGCCGACGGACAGGCCGCGCGTCGCCGCGTCGAGCGCGGCACCGCCGCCGACCACGCCGCCGCCGATGACGAGGACGTCCAGGTGCTCGGAGGCCATCGCCTCGAGTGCCGCCTGGCGGTGCTGGGGCGAGAGGGCAACGGAACGCATGTCGTCCAGTCAACCAGTGATCGCTCGACGACGCGTCGTCAGTCGACCCAGCCGAACGTCCGCTCGACAGCCTTCTTCCACTGCCGGTAGCCCTCCCGGCGACGCTCGTCGTCCCACTGCGGGGTCCAGCGCTTCGACTCCGACCAGTTCCGGACCAGCTCATCGGTGTCGGACCAGAAGCCGACCGCCAGTCCTGCGGCGTAGGCCGCGCCCAGGCACGTGGTCTCGGCCACCACGGGACGACTCACCTCGATGTCGAGGATGTCGGCCTGGATCTGCATGCACAGCTCGTTCTGGGTGATGCCTCCGTCGACCCGCAGCACCTCCAGCTCGATCCCGGCGTCCTCGACCATGACGTCGACGACGTCCTTGGACTGGTAGCAGATCGCCTCGAGCGCGGCTCGCGCGACGTGGGCCACGGTGTTGTAGCGCGACAGACCGACGATGGCGCCGCGCGCGTCGGAGCGCCAGTAGGGCGCGAACAGGCCGCTGAACGCCGGGACGAAGTAGACACCACCGTTGTCCTCGACGGTCTCGGCGAGCGACTCGGAGTCGGCGGCGTCGTCGAAGACCTGCAGCTGGTCGCGCAGCCACTGGATCGCCGAGCCCGTCACCGCGATCGACCCCTCCAGTGCGTAGTGGGCGGGCTCGTCGCCGAACTGGTAGGCGACCGTGGTGAGCAGCCCGTTCTCGGAGCGGACGATCTCGGTGCCGGTGTTGAGGACCAGGAAGTTGCCGGTGCCGTAGGTGTTCTTGAGCATCCCCGGCTCGAAGCACGCCTGCCCGACGAGCGCCGCGTGCTGGTCCCCGAGGTTGCCGGCCAGCACGACCTCGGCGCCGAACGGGCCGTCCGCTGTGGTCCGGGCGAACTCGATCGAGGACGGGGTGATCGTCGGCAGCATCCGCCGCGGGACGTCGAAGATCTCCAGCAGCTCGTCGTCCCAGTCGAGCTCCTCGAGGTTCATCAGCATCGTGCGGCTCGCGTTGGTCACGTCGGTGACGTGCGTCCCGCCGTCCGGGCCGCCGCTGAGGTTCCAGATGAGCCAGCTGTCGATCGTGCCGAACAGCGCGTGGCCGGCCTCGGCGTCCTCGCGCACCCCCTCGACGTTGTGGAGGATCCAGTGCAGCTTCCCTCCGGCGAAGTACGCGGCCGGCGGCAGGCCGGAGCGGGCGTGGATCACCTCACCGCTGCCGTCCTCGTCGAGCCGCCTGGCGAGATCGGCGGTGCGGGTGTCCTGCCAGACGATCGCGTTCGCGTAGGGCTCGCCGGTGCGTCGGTCCCACACCACCGTCGTCTCGCGCTGGTTCGTGACGCCGACCGCGGCCAGGTCGCGCGCCGACACGCCCGCGGCCTTGAGACCCTCGGCGACCACGGTCTGCGTGTTGCGCCAGATCTCGGTGGCGTCGTGCTCGACCCACCCGGCCCGCGGCAGGATCTGCTCGTGCTCGATCTGATGGCGGCCGACCTCGGTGCCGTCATGGTCGAACACCATGAAGCGGGTACTGGTCGTGCCCTGGTCGATCGCTCCGACGAACTGCTGCATGCGCGCCACCCTAGTGCGGGCAGGCGGTGCTCGCGTCCGACGCGGCGCGGCCGATCGCGGCTTGCTCGGACCGGGACGGCTTAGGCTGAAGCATGGCCGAACGCGTCGTGATCATCGGAGCCGGGCACAACGGACTCGTCGCGGCGACACTGCTCGCGCGAGCAGGCCTGGACGTGCTGGTCCTGGAGCGGTCGGGGCACGTCGGCGGCGCTGCGGTCAGCACGCCGGACTTCGACGGCCACCCGGCTCGGCTGTCCCGATTCTCGTATCTGGTGAGCCTCTTCCCACGGGCCCTCGTGGCGGATCTGGGTCTGGACCTGGAGCTGCGGTCCCGCCCGACGGCCTCGTTCACACCGTGGCGGCGCGACGGGCGCGACGGCGGCCTGGTGATCGAGACCGAGCCGGGCGAGCGGACGCGCGCCGGCTTCGCCGACCTGACCGGGGACGACCGGGAGTTCGCGGCCTGGCAGGAGTTCTACGCCGAGGTCGGCTCGCTCGCCGAGGCGATCGCCCCGACCCTGCTCGATCCGCTCCCGCGTCGCTCCGAGCTGCGGGACCGCGTCGGGGGAACGATCTGGGAGGACGTCGTCGAGCGCCCGGTGGGCGAGGCGCTGCACCGGCGGTTCGCCGACGATCTGGTGCGCGGCATCGTGGCGACCGACGCACTGATCGGCACCTTCGCCTCGCTCGAGGAGCCGTCGCTGATCCAGAACCGCTGCCTGCTGTACCACCTGATCGGCGACGGGACGGGCGAGTGGCGCGTTCCGGTCGGCGGGATGGGCGCGGTGACCGACGAGCTGGCGCGGGTCGCCACCGAGGCCGGCGCGACGATCCGACTCAACTCCGAGGTCGACGGCATCGACGTCAGCGACGTGGACGTCACGGTCTGCGGCGACGGCTTCGTCGAGCGGGCCGACCACGTCCTCATGGGCGCGGCGCCGTACGTGCTGGACCGGCTGCTCGGTCACAGCCCCGACCGCAAGCCCGCCGGCTCCCAGCTGAAGCTGAACATCCTGCTGTCACGCCTGCCGCGGCTGCGCTGCGAGGTCGATCCGCGGGTGGCGTTCGCCGGCACGTTCCACCTTGACGAGGGCTACGGCGCGCTGCAGGAGGCCTGGCAGGTCGCCCACGACGGTCACCTGCCCGAGGCCTGCGGCGAGTTCTACTGCCACACGCTGACCGACCGCTCGATCCTCGGCCCGGAGCTGCGCGACACCGAGGCTCAGACCCTGACGTACTTCGGACTGCACACCCCGCCGGACGTGCTCGACGCCCCGGGCGCGAAGGAGCTGGCGGTCGCGCGGGTGCTGGCGGCGCTCGACGAGTACCTCGCCGAGCCCATCGAGCCGCTCATCCTGGGCCTGGAGGCCAACACGCCGACGGAGATCGAGCGCGAGCTGGCCATGCCCGGCGGCCACATCTTCCACGGGGACCTGTCCTGGCCGTGGCTCGAGGACGAGGAGGTGGCCGAATCGCCCGCCGCACGCTGGGGCGTGGCGACCCGCCACCCGCGAGTCCTGCTGTGCGGCAGCGGCGCCCGCCGCGGTGGCGCCGTCAGCGGGATCGGCGGTCACAACGCGGCGCGAGCACTGCTCGAGTCGCTGTCCTGACCGACGCCGGTCGGCGCCGCTTCCGGACGGACCGACGTCCAGGGGACCCGATTTCCACTCTCGCCGACCCGTGCGGTAATGTTGGGGATCGCGCCACGGCGAGCACCCCTAGCTCAATTGGCAGAGCAGCTGACTCTTAATCAGCGGGTTCAGGGTTCGAGTCCCTGGGGGTGTACCAGTTCGACAGGCCCGGACTCTCGAGAGATCGAGACTCCGGGCCTGCCGCATCTCCGGCTCAGGTCGCCCGGACCCGGAAGCCGGACTCGCCGGTGGGCTCCCGCTCGGCGACGTCGCGCGCCGCGACCCGCGCTGCCGGCGGGCCGTCGAGCATCCAGTCGAGGACCCGCTCGACCACTGGCGGCGGGCCCTCGATCTCGGCCTCCACACTGCCGTCGGGCAGGTTCCGGACCCACCCGCACGCCCCTTCGCGCTCGGCCACGACCCGCAGCGACTGTCGATAGCCGACCCCCTGGACGACGCCTCGGACGACGACGTGGACGCGCCGCATCAACGCCGTCCGTACTGCTTGATCGCCCGGCTGATGCTGGTGTGCGAGACGCCCACCTCGTCGGCGATCTCTTGGTAGGACATGCCGGCCTCGATCGCCTCGACCAAGGCTGCCGCCCAGCGCCGACGCGCCTGGGCCATCTCCTGCTCGTATCGGGCCGTCGCGGCGTCGTACTCCTCCCGCGCACGGCGCAGCGCGCGCGGCACCGACTCGTCGTACTCCTCACGGTGGCGGTAGGCCATGATCACAAGGTACGACCCCGGACCCGCCGATGATGAGGGCACGAACGATCAGTACACTCATGATCGTGCCCGAGACCCGTGACCCCCTCTCCCTCGACGAGCAGATCTGCTTCGCGGTGTCGGTCGCGGCCCGGGCGGTCGTCGGCTGCTATCGCGACGTCCTCGCTCCGCTCGGCCTGACGCACCCGCAGTACCTCGTCATGCTCGCGCTGTGGGAGCGCGACGGTCTGACCCTGCGCGCCCTCAGTGACCGTCTGCGGCTCGAGCCGGCCACGGTCTCCCCCCTCGTGAAGCGACTCGAGCGGTCCGGCTTCGTCCGACGCGACCGCCGCGACGGCGACGAGCGGGCGTTCGCCCTCACGGTCACCGAGGAGGGCTGGGCGCTGCGGCAGCGGGCGCTGAGCGTCCCGCAGACGATGCTCGAGCGCTTCGACCTGGACCTGGACCGGCTGGACCAGCTCAACGACTGGCTGCACCAATTGATCGACCGCGCCGACCGGGCGCAGGAAAGGATCGTGTCATGAGCAACCGACTCACCGATTCCTCGGAGGAGTCGCTCAACCTCGTCCGTCGTCGCATCCTGGCGATCACCTGGGTCGTGACGTCGATCCACGGACTGCTCGGCGCGATCGGCGCCGCGGAGGCGATCGGCCCGGCGCGACGCGGCGACCAGATCATCCTGCTGATCGTCTCGGTGCCGCTGGCGATCATCATCTGGGCGGTCACGATCGTGATCCTGGACAAGCCGCCGCTGAGCGTCCGGACGCTGCCGTGGCTCGGCCTGCTGCTCGCGATCTGCGTCGCGGGGTTCGTCTGGGTGCTGTGACTCAGCGCTGGTAGACGTCGGGGACGCCGTCGTCGTCCTCGTCGACGGACTCCTCCCACTCCACGTCGCGATAGTGGACGTTGCGCGCCCGCAGCACCACCGCGGCGAGCAGCGCCGCGGTGAGCGAGCCCACGAGCACGCCGATCCTGACGAACTCCGACAGGTCGTCGCTCCGGTAGGCCAGCTCGCCGATCAGCAGCGACACCGTGAAGCCGACGCCGGCGAGCATGGCGGCCCCGAGCACGTCGATCCACTTGATGCTCGGATCGAGGTGCGCACGGGTCGTCGCCGCCAACAGCATGGAGCTGCCGACGATGCCGATCGGCTTGCCGAGCACGAGCCCGAGCACGATCCCCCAGGTCACGGGCGAGCCGAAGGCGCCCGAGAGCACGTCGCCCGACACCGACACCCCGGCGGCGAAGAACGCGAAGATCGGCACCGCGACACCGGCCGAGAGCGGCCGGACCCGGTGCTCGAGGTGCTCGGCGACGCTGTTCTCGCCACGCGCCGGAACCGTGAATCCCAGCAGCACGCCCGCGACCGTGGCATGGACACCCGACTGGTGCATCAGCCACCACGCGATCACCCCGAGCGGGATGAGCGCCCACCACCAGTGGGCTCGACGCCGCGCGACCAGAGCGAAGAGGATCAACGGCACCAGCACCGCCGTGAGCAGGAGCAGATCGACCGCCTCGGTGTAGAACACCGCGATGATCGTGATGCCCAGCAGGTCGTCCACGACCGCCAGGGTCAGCAGGAACGTCCGCAGGGCGACCGGGAGGTAGGTGCCCACGACGGCGAGCACGGCCACAGCGAAAGCGATGTCGGTGGCGCTCGGGATGGCCCAGCCGTGGGTGGTGCCGTGGCCGGCGTTGATCGCGACGAAGATCACCGCCGGCGCGACCATGCCGCCGACGGCAGCCACGATCGGCAGCATCGCGCGACCGGGGTCGCGCAGGTCGCCCGCGACGAACTCCCGCTTGAGCTCCAACCCGACCACGAAGAAGAAGACGGCCAGCAGGCCGTCGGAGGCCCAGTGCGCGATCGACAGGTCCAGGTGCAGCGACTCCGGTCCGACGTGCGCCCCGGCCAGGTCGAAGTACGCTTCCGCCCACGGCGAGTTGGCCCAGATCAGGGCGGCGAGCGCGGCGACGAGCAAGATGATGCCGCCGACGGCCTCGCGGCGCAGGATCTCGGTGATGCGCGCAGCCTCGGGCCAGCTGCCGCGGGTGAACAGAACACTCATCGAGGGGCCTTTCGGGGTCGACGTCATGACGCCGACCAGACTTCCCGGCACACCGGTGCTCCACCCTACCGCCGCCGCCCACTGACACACTGGGCGCATGTGGGTGGGATGGATCGAGTTCGACCTCCGACTGGGTGACGTGCACTCGCTCAAGGAGAAGCGCAGCATCGTGCGACCCATCGTCAACGACCTCCAGCGACGCTTCTCCGTCGCGGCCGCCGAGACCGACTCGGTCGACCTGTATCGCCGCGCCGGCATCGGCGGGTCACTCGTGGCGATCGACCGCGCGCACGTCGTCCGGGTGCTCGACGAGGTGGAGCGCTGGATGGCCGCGCGTCCCGAGGTCGAGATCCTGCAGGCCCACCGCCACATCGGCTCCAGCAGCGACGACGAGGACGGCCAGACCGAGCTGCCGCTCGGCTGAGTGGTCGCACACCCCACACCCCCGGGCCGGCGTCCGGTGCGACGATGGCGCCATGAGCGCCCTCCACGCGATCGTCCTGGCCGGAGGTCGCGCGCCACCTGGGCGGCACCGACAAGGTCATGATCCCGGTCGGGGGGGCGCCCGCTGCTCGCCGGCGTCGTCGCCGCGCTGGACGCCGCCGCGCGCGTCGTCGGGGTCGGTCCGCCGCGCCCGGGCGAGCTCGACCGCGAGGTCGGCGGGGTGCGCGAGGAGCCGCCGTTCGCGGGTCCGGCCATCGCCGCATGCGCCGGGTGGACGTGCGTCGACGCGGCGCCGGATGACGACGTCATGCTGCTGCCCGCCGATCTGGTCCGTCCGGACGCGGTCGTCGAGGCACTGGGCCGGACGAGCTCGATCGTGGTCGACCCCGCCGGCCGCCGCCAGTGGGCGTGCGTGCGGCTGCGCGCCGCCGAGCTCGACGCGGCGATCCGCGCGGCGGGCGACGTGTCGGACGGGTCCCTGCGAGCCCTGCTCGGCAGACTGGACCTCGACGAGGTCGTCCTGTCCCGCCGGGACTGCGCCGACCTCGACACCCCGGACGACGTGAAGGAGTACGGCGATGAGCACCGATGAGACCCTCGAGCGCTGGTGGCGGGCCCTGACGACCGAGCTCGGCATCGACCCTGAGGCCGACATCGACACGCTGTTGGACCTGGCGGGCACCGCGGCGCATGCGGTCACCCGTCCGGCGGCGCCGTTGACGACCTTCCTCGTCGGCTACGCGGCCGGCCGGTCCGACGCGGACCGCGCGGCGATCGAGCGGCTCGTCGCGCAGGCCGAGAGCGCAGCCGAGGACTTCACGTGACCGAGCCGTCCTGGTGGCGCGCTCGCGAGCTGGCACGCGAGACCATGCCGGCCGGGCCGGTGCTCACCGTCACGCTCGCGTCCGCGCTGGGCTCCTGGGCGGCCGAGGACCTCGTCGCGCTGGGACCCGTTCCCCACGCGGCCACGTCGGCGATGGACGGTTGGGCGGTCAGCGGATCCGGGCCGTGGCGGCTCGACACCGGCTCGGGCGACCTCGCGGCGGGCTCCGCGCGCCCGATCGTGACCGGGGCCGTCCCGCCGGACGGCGCCGAGGCGGTCCTGCAGTCCGAGCACGG
>JAJUII010000146.1 GCA_029265505.1 Aeromicrobium choanae | reverse complement strand
GAACCCGCCCACGGTCACCGACTCGGGCACGAGCGGATGACTGCGGACGCGGTGCACGTCGGCGCGCCCCGTCGCCTCCTGGTCCTGTAGGACGCCGATCGTCATCCAGGAGGCGTCGGTGCCGGTGAACTCGCCGATCCGGGCCTTGACCTCCTCCTCGGTGGAGGAGGCCATCGCGCAGCGGGTGTGCTCGACGACGAGCACGCGGTTCACCTGGAGCAGACTGACGCCGAGCACGATCGCGACGAGGGCCTGATCGGTGACCCGGCCGCCGGGGTTGCGCAGGATCTTGGCGTCGCCCTCCTTGAGCCCGATCATCGCCAGCGGGTCGATGCGCGAGTCCATGCAGGTCACCATGAGGACGCCCGCACGGGCGATGCCGTCGAATCCTCCCTCGTGATCTGCGGCGTAGCGCCGATTGGCGGCGAGGAGGTCGTCGAAGGCGTCCGTCATGGAGACAAGGTAGCGCGGCGACGCAGGAGCGGCGGCGCGAGGGCGGCGGCGAGGAACGAGGCGACCGCCGCTCCGGCGAAGACCGCCTGCAGCTGGCTGATGCCCGCGTCTCGCAGGGCGAGGGTGTACGCCGTGCAGGCGGCGCCGTCGGGGCACA
Organism: Aeromicrobium choanae; assembly: GCA_029265505.1. GTDB lineage: Bacteria > Actinomycetota > Actinomycetes > Propionibacteriales > Nocardioidaceae > Aeromicrobium > Aeromicrobium choanae_A. The sequence goes on along the minus strand of JAJUII010000146.1, from coordinate 5,994 downwards.
GCTCGTCGACGGCCGGGATCCTCGCGGCCGCGGCGTGGTACGCGCGCAGACCGAGGGTCGTCAGGGCCGAGATCCCGACCAGCATGCCCACCATCCGGGCCACCACGAGCAGCGCCGAGGCGAGGCCGTGCACGTCAGCGGTCGTGTGCTCGAGCAGCGCCGCGTTGACCGGAGCGATCGCCAGGCCGAAGCCCAGACCGCACGCCGCGAGTGTGATCGTCGCGCCGGGCGACTCCAGCGCACCGGCGTCCCAGCGCGACATCACGACGAAGCAGGCTCCGGCCAGGGCCATCCCTGCGGCGGTGAGTGGCGCGGGCGGGACGAGGCGCAGCAGCCAGCCGCCCAGGACCGCGCCGAGCGGCAGCGCCACGAGGAAGCGCACGAGGACGAGAGCGGCCGCGAGCTGGTCGTCGACCGCGACGGTCAGACGCGCGAAGAACGGCACGTCGACGAGCGCCGCGATGAGCGCGGACCCGACGAGGAACGACAGCACGATGGCGCCCCACGCGGGAGTCGCCCGCAGAGCGCCGCGGGGGATCAGCGGGTGGGCCGCCCGTCGTCCGCGCCAGACGAACAGGCCCAGGGCCACCGCGGCGATCGGCAACAGGACGAGCGCGTCCGACGAGAGGGCGGCCGTCTCGGGTTCGGCGCCGGCGAAGGCGACGATCACCGCCCCGAGGGCGACGGTGAGCGCGGCGGCGCCCCACAGATCGGTCTGCCGCGCCACGTCCCCCCATCCGCGCCAGTCCAGCAGCGGAGTCGGCGCGATCACCTGCCACGCGCCGAAGGCGACCAGCAGGCCGAAGCCGACGAGTGCCACAGGAGCGAGCCACCGGGACTCGCCGGCGACCGGCAGGAACGCCAGGCCGCTCGTCACCCCGGTGGTCAGGCTGCGCGGCGACAGCATGACGAGCAGGAGGCAGGCGCCGCCGGCGGCCAGCAGGCCGAGGCCGATCCAGTCCCGGCGTCGCTCCGCGGCGCCGGCGGGGCGGTGTCGCAGCAGTGCGGCCCCGATCACCAGGCCGACGGCGGCGTTGAGCCAGAAGATGTCCCGCCACGTGCCGAAGGCGAGCACCGCCGCCCCCCACAATGGCCCGACGACGCTGCCGAGCTCCTGCACGGCTCCGACGACACCGAGCGGAAGGCCGCGCCGTTCGGGCGGCCACGTGTCGGCGATGAGGGCGAGCGTCGGCGGGATCAGACCGCCGGCTCCGATGCCCTGCACGAGGCGCCCGGCGACGATCGTGGCCAGGTCGTAGCCGGCGGCCGTCACGATCGAGCCCACGGCGAACACCACCAGGCAGCCGAGGAGCACCGGCACGCGGCCACGCAGGTCCGACACCCGTCCGATCAGCGGGAGGACGGCGACGTACCCGAGCAGGAATCCCGAGACGATCGGCGCGGCACGCTGCAGATCGCCCACGGTCAGTCCGGCCGCCGTCATCATCTCCGGCAGGGCCATCACGACGACGTAGGTGTCGGCGGCGGCGAAGCCGATCGCGATCGCGGCGAGGGTCAGCAGCCCGCGCGAGGCCAGTTCCCTCACGGTCCGCCTCTCAGGGCGCCCCGATGGTGGCGGGCTCGTCGCGTGGCGTGAGGCTGAGCGTGTAGGTCACCTCGTCCGCGCCGGCGTAGAAGGGCCCGGTCAGTGTCGCGTCGTGCAGGGTGTCCTCGTCGGTCAGCCGGTACGTGACGCGGAACTCGCCGGCGTCGTCGGCGGTCGGGATGAGGGCCGCGATCCGCTCGCCGGGGATCGTTCCGGTGACCTCGGTGAGCACGAGTTCGCGGTCGCGCGACTTCTCGCCGCCCCGGAGGTCGTCGGTCTGGCCGAGCAGGCCCGCGAGACCGGAGTCGGCGTCGACGCCGACCAGGTCGGCCGGGTCGGGCGCCCCGAAGTCGGCGGGATCGAGCGGAGCCCAGACGGGGGACAGGCCGGTCTTGGCCCAGACCTTGCCGTCGACCGAGACGATCTCGGCGCCGATCGTGGCACCGCCGGCGACCACCTGGACCTCGCCGTCGAAGGCGGGGGAGTGATCGCCCACGCCGTCGGCCGAGAGCAGTCCACGGGTGCCGGTCGGCAGGCGGTCCGTCCGTAGGGAGATCTCCAGCGACGGCGCCTGCTCGATCGCCTCGGCCGCGTGGGCGAGTCGATCCTCGGGGGAGACGGTCTCGTCGGGGTCGTCCCCGCCGGTGCAGCCGGTCACCAGGAGGAGGGCCGCGACGGCCGCGGAGGTCAACAGTCGTCGGGTCAGCACGACGTCAGTCTTCCACGTCTCGGGCGGCGAGAAGGTCCGACGCCGCCGAGGAGACCCCCGCGATCGGCTGACCGACCGGCGTGCCGGAGGCGTCCCGCTTCCCGACCGGCTCGGGCAGGTCCACCGGGGAGCCGCTCGCCGCGGCCGCGATGGGCGCGCCGTCGCCCACCCAGGCGAACACGATGCCGTCCTCGCCGCTGAGCAGACGCTGGCAGCGCACGCCTCCCGTGGCGCGGCCCTTGGCGGGGTAGATCGACAGCGGCGACACCTTGACCGACCCGGTCTGGGTACCCGGCAGCGCGTCCGAGCTGCCCGCCACGGACACCACGTGCGCCCCCTCGAGGTCGGCCACCGCGCCGAAGGCGACGACCGAGGCGCCCGCGCCGAGCTTGATCCCCGCGACACCACCGCCGGTGCGACCCTGGGGACGCACGAGCGAGGCGGGGAAGTGCAGCAGCTGGGCCTCGGAGGTGACGAACGCCAGCTCCTCCTCGCCGGTGCGCAGTGCCACCGCGCCCACGACGGCGTCGCCCTCGTCGAGGCGGATGACCTCCCAGGAGTCGCGGTTCGTCAGGTGGTCGGGCTTGACCCGCTTGACGACGCCTCGGCGGGTGCCGAGCGCGAGGCCGGGCACGTCCTCGTCGAAGGTCATCAGGGTCAGCGGCGTGCCGTCCAGACTGAGCAGCTCGGTCAGCGGCACGCCGCCGTCGAGGCGAGGCGAGTCGGCGGTCGGCGGCAGGGAGGGCAGGTCCAGCACCTCCAGGCGGTGCACCGTGCCGGCCGACGTCACCACGCCGATCTGGCCGCGCGCGGTCGTGCGGGCGACCGCGACGATCGTGTCGTGCTTGGCGCGTCGGCCGATCCCGCCGAGAGGGGCGTCGTCGGCGGTCCGAGCGATCAGACCGGTCGAGGACAGCAGGACCCAGCACGGGTCGTCCGGCACCTCCAGCGAGGCGCCCTTGGCCGCGACGGCGGGCGTGCCGGCGGACTCCAGCAGGACGGTGCGGCGCTCGGTGCCGAAGGTCTGGGCCACCTCGGCGAGCTCGTCGCCGACGACGCGACGCAACCGACCCTCGTCGGCGAGGATCGCCTCCAGCTCCTCGATCGTGCGACGCAGCTCGTCGGCCTCGCGCTCGAGCTCCAGTCGGGAGAACTTCGTCAGGCGGCCCAGCTGCAGGTCCAGGATGTAGTCGGCCTGCAGCTCGGTCAGGTCGAAGACCGCGATGAGTCGGTCGCGAGCCTCCGCCCGGTTCTCCGACGACCGGATCAACTGGATGACCTCGTCGATGTCGAGGATCGCGATGAGCAGACCGTCCACCAGGTGCAGCCGGGCAGCGGCCTTGTCGCGACGGTGGGTGGTCCGCCGACGCACGACGTCGATCCGGTGGTCGAGGTAGACCTGCAGCAGCTCCAGCAGGCCGAGCGTGCGCGGCTGCCCGTCGACGAGGGCGACCGCGTTGATCGCGAACGAGGTCTCCAGCGGGGTGAGTCGATACAGCTGCTCGAGCAGGGCCTCGGGGACGATGCCGTTCTTGACCTCGATCACCAGCCGCAGGCCGTGCGTGCGGTCGGTGAGGTTCTTCAGGTCCGAGATCCCCTGGATCTTCTTGGACTGGACGAGCTTCTTGATCGACTCGATGATCTTCTCCGGCCCGACGTTGTAGGGCAGCTCGGTGACGATGATGCCCTTCTTGCGGGGGGTGACGTTCTCGATGCGGGCCGTCGCGCGCATCTTGAACGAGCCGTTGCCCGTCGCGTAGGCGTCGCGGATGCCGTCGAGGCCGACGATCTTGCCCCCGGTCGGCAGGTCCGGCCCGGGGATGAACCGCATGATCGCGTCCACGTCGGCGTCCGGGTGGTCGATGAGGTGACGCAGCGCCTGCACCACCTCGACGAGGTTGTGTGGCGCGATGTTCGTGGCCATGCCGACCGCGATGCCCGAGGCGCCGTTGACCAGCAGGTTCGGGATGGCCGACGGCAGCACCGTCGGCTCCTCGAGGCGGCCGTCGTAGTTCGGCTTGAAGTCGACGGTGTCCTCGTCCAGCTCGGCGGTCATCGCCTCGGCGGCCCGATCCATGCGGATCTCGGTGTACCGCATCGCCGCCGGCGGATCGTCCGGGGAGCCGAAGTTGCCGTGCCCGTCCAGCAGCGGCAGGCGCAGCGCCCAGGGCTGGACGAGCCGGACCAGCGCGTCGTAGATCGCGCTGTCGCCGTGCGGGTGCAGCTTGCCCATGACCTCGCCCACCGGACGGGCGCTCTTGACGTGGGCCCGGTCGTGCCGCAGACCCATCTCGTCCATCGTGTAGAGGATCCGTCGCTGGACGGGCTTGAGTCCGTCGCGAGCGTCGGGCAGCGCGCGTGAGTAGATCACCGAGTACGCGTACTCCAGGAAGCTGGAGCGCATCTCGTCGCCGACGTCGGTGTCGAGGATGTGCTCCTCGAAGTCCATCGTTTCGGTACCGGATCGAGTCACGCGGGCCATTCTCCCGCGCCACGCACCAGCGTCACACCCGACGCGCCGCTGCCACGGTAGGTTTGTCTGCGTGAGCGGCAGCGAACCAGACGAGGCCAGGGACGAGTCGCGCCACCCCGTCCCGGAGTGGGAGGCCGACGTCCTGCTCAAGGACGGTCGCGTCGCCCAGATCCGCCCGATCGTCCCCGAGGACGCGCCCAAGTTCGTCGAGTTCTACGACCGCGTCTCCGCCGAGTCGAAGTACTTCCGGTTCTTCGCGCCGTACCCGCGGTTGTCCGACCGTGACATCGAGCGGTTCACCAACGTCGACCACGATCGTCGGGTGGCGTTCGTGGTGACCCAGCACGACGAGATCATCGCCGTCGGCCGCTACGACGCCGTCTCCGACGACGAGGCCGAGGTCGCCTTCCTCGTCGAGGACGCCCACCAGGGGCGGGGGATCGGGCAGCTGCTGCTGGAGCACCTCGCCCAGGCCGGCCGCGAGCGTGGCTTCCGTGAGTTCGCCGCCGAGGTGCTGCCCGAGAACGTCCGCATGCTCCAGGTCTTCCGGGAGATGGGCTACACCGTCAGCGGCACGCTCGAGGACGGCGTGCAGCGCCTCACCTTCGCGATCGACCCGACCGACGCCGCGCTCGGCGTCATGCGCGCCCGCGAGCAGCGGGCCGAGGCCGCGTCGATCGCCCACATCTTCGGCGCCCGCAGCGTCGCCGTGGTCGGCGCCAGCCGCCGCCCCGGGTCGATCGGCCAGGCGATTCTGCGCAACCTCGTGCTCGGCGACTACGGCGGCACGGTGTACGCCGTCAACTCCCAGGCCGAGGCGGTGTCCGGGCTGCAGGCGTACCCGACGGTGCGAGACGTGCCCGGCGAGGTCGAGATCGCGATCGTCGCCGTGCCGGCCGAGCACGTGCGCGACGTCGTCCTGGACTGCGCGGCCAAGGGCGTCCACGGGCTTGTGGTGATCTCCGCCGGATTCGCCGAGGAGGGCCCCGAGGGCCGCGCACGCCAGCAGGAGCTGCTGCACCTGTGCCGGACCCACGGACTGCGCCTGATCGGCCCGAACTGTCTGGGCATCATCAACACGGCGCCGGAGGTCCAGCTCAACGCCTCGCTGTCGCCCACGATGCCGCCCCAGGGGCGCGTCGGCTTCTTCTGCCAGTCCGGTGCGCTCGGCTCGGCGATCCTCGAGACGGTCGCCTCGCGCGGACTCGGCCTGTCGACCTTCGTCTCGGCCGGCAACCGCGCCGACGTCTCGGGCAACGACCTGTT
>JAJUII010000055.1 GCA_029265505.1 Aeromicrobium choanae | reverse complement strand
GCGGACGGCCTCGCGACGGCCGCCTTCTTCGCCGACCTCGCCGATGACCGACACTGGACCGTCACGCTCGACCGGGACCGACGCGCTCGGATCCGCGGACTCCCCGGGGAGGTGTTCTCGTGACCTGGCTCGACGATCGGCTCGGTCGCCTGACGATGTACCGACTCGTGACCGTCGTGCTGCTCGCCCTGGTGGCGGTCGCGCTCGTCGAGAGTGCGCTCGGTGTCCTCGACCCGGTCGTCTTCGCGGTGCCGGCGCTGCTCGCGACGTTCGCGACCCTCGTGGTCGCCTCGGTGCTGACGAACCTGGCCGTCGGGCGCCTGGTCGGGGCAGCGCCGCACCTGGAGTCCTCGGTCGTGACGGCCCTGATCCTGGGATTCCTCTTCCTGCCCACGACCGACCGGGCCGAGCTCGCCGGACTCGCCGTCGTCGCGGTGGCGGCGCAGGCGTCGAAGTACCTCATCGCCTGGCGGCGCCGGCACCTGGTGAACCCCGCGGCGGCCGGTGTCGTTCTCGCGGTGCTCCTGGGGTGGGCGACGGGGTGGGCGGCGCCCTTCACCGCGTGGTGGATCGCCACCGAGCCGATGTTCTGGTTCGTGCTCGTCGGTGCGATCGTGGTGCTGCGTCGGACCCGCCGCCTCGCGCTCGGCGTGACGTTCGCCGTGGCCGCGGCGACGATCACGCTCTGGTCCCAGGCCGGGCTCGGGGTCGGGTCGACCGACGCGCTGCGGTTCACCTTCCTGTCGACCCCGATCGTGTTCTTCGCCGGCTTCATGCTGAGCGAGCCGCTCACCCTGCCGCCGCGTCGCCCCCAGCAGCTCGCCGTCGCCGCCGTCGCCGGCGTGCTGTTCACCTGGCCGCTGCTGACCCTGCGGCTGGCCGGGGAGCCGTGGACCGTCGAGCCGTTCACCAGCACCTACGAGCTCACGCTGGTCGGCACCGGACTGATCGCCTTCGGGCTGCGCCAGGGGGCGCGCACCCTGACGCTGCGCGAACGCCGGCCGCTCGGCCCCGAGGTGGTCGAGTACGTCTTCGACGCCGACCGCCCGCTGCGGTTCGCGCCGGGGCAGTACGTCGAGCTCGACGTGCCGCACCGCGGCGCCGACGTCCGCGGCCGCCGGCGCATGTTCAGCGTCGTGTCGACGCCCGGCTCTCGCGTGGTCCTCGCCACCCGGCACCCGGAGCCGGGCTCGTCGTACAAGCGCGCCCTGGCCGCGCTGTCGCCCGGTGATCGCGTCCGTGTGACGGCGGTGCACGGCGACTTCGTCTGGCCGCGGCGAGGCCCGGTGCTCCTGGTCGGGGCCGGCATCGGGGTGACGCCCTTCCTCAGTCAGATCGCCGCCCATCGCGAGCGCGACGTCGTCCTCGTGCTCGGCGAGCGCGACGATCAGCCCTACGTCGCCGAGCTCGAGGCGTCCGGGGCGCGCGTGCTGCGGATGTCCGCCGACGAGGTCGACGCCGAGCGCATCGCGCGGGCGGTCCCGGACCTGGCCGAGCGGACCGCGCTGATCTCGGGACGACCGGACTTCGTCGACCGGCTCGCCCGGGAGCTGCGTGGCCGGGTGCGTGCCGTGCGCACCGATCACTTCCTCGGGTACTGAGGGTTCCGGCGTGGGCCGAGGAGCGACCCGGCACAATGGTTACCGTTCAGTATGAGGAGGCCGCGTGCGCATAGCCCTGTTGTCGTACCGCAGCAAGCAGCACAGCGGCGGACAAGGCGTCTACGTGCGCAATCTGAGCGCCGGCCTGGCCGAGCTGGGTCACGACGTCACGATCTTCTCCGGCCAGCCCTATCCGCAGGACCTGCATCCGCGAGTCCGTCTGGAGAAGGTGCCGAGTCTGGACCTCTACCGCGAGGACGACCCGTTCCGCACCCCTCGGCTGTCGGAGTTCCGTGACTGGATCGACGTCCTGGAGTATCTGCAGATGATCACGGCGGCGTTCCCCGAGCCGCTGACCTTCAGCCTGCGAGCCCGCCGCCTCGATCTGTCGGACTTCGACGTCGTGCACGACAACCAGTCGCTCGGCTACGGGCTGCTGGCCATCAACCGTCGACAGCCGTTCCTCGCCACGATCCATCACCCGATCAGCCGGGACCGCGCCCTCGACATCGCCGCGGCAGGACTGCGCAAGCAGCTCACCACCCGACGGTGGTACTCGTTCGTCCGGATGCAGGCCTTCGTCGCGCGCCGCATCGACACGATCCTGGGCGTGTCGTCGATCTCGGCGGCCGACACGATCGCGGACTTCCGACTGCGACCGGAGCAGATGCACGTCGTGCCCCTGGGCGTCGACACCGACCTGTTCCGGCCGTCGACCGAGCGCGTGCCCGGGCGGATCGTCGTGGTGGCGAGCGCGGACTCGCCGCTGAAGGGGCTGTCGCACTTCCTCGACGCGGCCGCCAAGCTCAGCACCGAGCGCGAGATCGACGTGCAGCTGGTGTCGAACCTCGACCCGGACGGGCCCGCCCACCACCGGATCCACCGTGGCGACCTGGCCGGCGTCGTGACCGTGCACAGCGGGATCTCCGACGCGGAGCTCGCGGCTCTGATCGCCTCGGCGGAGGTCATGGTCATCCCGTCGCTGTACGAGGGGTTCAGCCTCCCGGCGGTCGAGGCGATGTCGTGTGGCACGCCGCTCGTGGCGAGCGCGGCCGGCGCCCTGCCCGAGACGGTCGGCGACGCCGGCGTCCTGGTCACGCCCGGCGACGTCGAGGAGCTCGTCACGCAGATCGGTCGCCTGATGGACGATCCGGGCGAGCGTGAGCGGCTGTCCCGGGCGGCGCGTGCCCGCGCGCTCGAGAGCTTCAGCTGGCTCGCGGTGGCGCGCAAGACCGTGCAGACCTATGAGAAGGTGATCGCCGACCACGGCGCACGCCGATCCCGGAAGGAATCCTGATGCTCACCGTTGACTTCGACCGACTCCGTGTCGGACGCGGGACCACCTTCATCGACGTGGGTGCCGGTGCCGGACGGCACTCGTTCGAAGCACTCCGGCGCGGGGCCGACGTGACCGCCTTCGACCTCGACGAGGTCGAGCTCAAGGGTGTCGAGGACATGTTCGCCGCGATGGCGCTCGAGGGCGAGGTCCCGCCCGGTGGCGCCGGGCGGGTGCAGGTCGGCACGATCCTCGACATGCCCTACGAGGACGGCTCCTTCGACGTGGTGCTGGCCTCGGAGATCCTCGAGCACGTGCCCGAGGACGTGCAGGCGATCGGCGAGCTCGAGCGGATTCTGGCACCCGGCGGGATGCTGGCGGTCACTGTGCCGCGGTGGATGCCCGAGGCGGTGTGCTGGGCGCTCTCGGACGAGTATCACGCGAACGAGGGCGGCCACATCCGCATCTACAAGGCCGACGAGTTGCGCGCCAAGCTGGAGGCGACCGGTCTGGAGTTCGTCCACCAGCATCACGCGCACGCGTTGCATTCGCCGTACTGGTGGATCAAGTGCGCGGTCGGCGTCGACCGCGATCAGCATCCGCTGGTGCGCGCCTACCACCGGCTGCTCGTCTGGGACATGATGAAGGCGCCCAAGGCCACGCGCTGGACGGAGCGGGCGCTCAATCCGGTGCTGGGCAAGAGCGTCGCGCTCTACTTCCGGAAACCGTTCTGATGGCGGTCACCCCGCTCTCGCGCGAGGTCGGTGGGCGGTGACCCCCGACGAGGCCCAGCTGACCGCCAAGTGGATCGCCTCGGTCCAGCTGCCGACCGGAGCCATCCCGTGGTTCGAGGGCGGTCACCTCGATCCGTGGGACCACGTCCAGGCCGCGATGGGGCTGGCGGTGATGGGTCTGCACGACGAGGCCGTGGCCGCGTACGAGTGGCTGGCCGGCGCGCAGCGGCCAGACGGGTCCTGGGCTCGCAAGTACTGGCCCGGCTCCGACGACGACGGCGTCGAGGAGCCGGAGACCGACGCGAACTACTGCGCCTACGTCGCGACCGGTCTGTGGCACCTGGAGCTGCTCGGCGTCGACACTACCCGGTTCGCCCCGATGCTCGAGCTCGCGATCGACGTCGTGCTCGGGCTGCAGCGCCGGGACGGGACGGTGGCCTGGGCCCGTGGCGTCGACGGTCGCATCGCCGCGGAGTCGCTCGTGACCGGGAACTCCAGCATCGCGTTCAGCCTGCGCTGCGCGGCCCGGCTGGCCGAGCGTTGGGGCAGCCCGCGCCCGGCGTGGCAGGACGCGGCCGACCGGATCGCTCACGCCCTGGCTCACCGTCCGGAGCTGTTCACGCCCAAGCCGCGATTCTCGATGGACTGGTACTACCCGGTGCTGACCGGGGTGCTCGACGGTCAGGACGCCCGGGACCGGCTCGATGAGCGATGGGACGAGTTCGTGGTGCCCGGGCACGGTACGCGGTGCGTCACCGTGAATCCCTGGGTCACCGGGGGAGAGACGCTCGAGCTCGTGCTGGCGCTCGTCCGGGCGGGTCGTCGTGAGGCCGCCCAGGCGGTGTACGCCGACATCCAGCACCTGCGCGATCCGGACGGCTCCTGGTGGACGGGCCTGGTGTACTCCGACGGCAAGAGATGGCCGGTGGAGCAGTCGACGTGGACCGCGGGCACGGCGCTGCTCGCCCATGACGCGTTGACCGGCGCCACCGCGGCCGCGGGCTTCATGGGCCGGTGACCGTCCCGCGCGTGGCCCGGGCGGGGGTCGGCGTCAGCGGACGGTGACCCGGGTGCGCAGCAGCACCCGGTCGTGACCGCGGGTCCGCGCCGGGTTGATCGCCCACACCTGCACCGTGGCCCGGCCGGCTCGCAGACCTCGGACGCCGATCCGGTGGTCGAAGTCGAAGGCGCGGGCCGACGTCCGTCGCGTCCAGGTCCGGCCGCCCTGGCTGACCCGGATGCGAAGCGCGACCTTGCGTCGGGGAGCGTCGGTGTCGGCGACGACGCCGCTGACGCGCAGGCGGTCCGGACGCGCCCGGTCCACGCGGGCGGCCCCGGCCGGGCTGCCGTCGGTCGGCACGAAGCGCAGGTAGGCCGCCGGCAGAGCGCGATCGCGATATCGCACGGCGCGGAAGGCCCCACCGGCGCGCATCTCGGTGACCAGGACCCAGGAGCCGTCGGCGGCGACCTTCTCGACGATCGCGACGTGGCCGGAGCGCCCGGCGGCCGACGGGTCGAGGTCCCACCAGGCCACGTCGCCGGGTCGCGCGACGGCCGACTCGACCGCGGCGCCGGAGGCGAGTGCGTCGGCACGCCAGGACCGGGCGTCCCGCGGCGTCGACACCGGGGCCACGGTGCGTCCCCGGGTCACGCGGTGGGCCGCGTACCGCGTCGGACCGTGCTGACGCAGGCCCCAGATGCGGCCTCCGCGCGGGTAGCCACGATGACCGAGCCCCAGGGTCCGGCAGGCCTTCGCTCCGCGGCATCGGACCTGGACGCCCGAGGCGACCCGCCCGGTCCGGCGGCCGCGCGAGGCGATGGCTCGGGTGACGTCGGACGCCGCCATCACCCGACGAGCGAGCGTCAGCGAGCCTCGTGCGGTCGGATGGATCCCGTCCACGGTCTGGCTGCGCGGCAGCGGCGCCACCGGGACCCAGGTGAGCCCCAGCTCCCGGACGAGGCGCGCGTAGAGGACGGTGATCTGCGGGTGAAGCTCGTTCTGGCGCGACCCCCAGGCGGTGAAGACGTACACGTGCGACCGATCGACGCCCTGGCGGTCGGCGCGCCGGGCGAGCTGGGAGAAGTACGCGCGGGCTCGGCGTTCGCGCAGGGCCGGGGGCACGCCGACGTGTCGGCCGTTCACGCAGCGGCGGACGTCGTTGCGGCCGACCTCGACGATGATCACGTCCGGTCGTGCACGCTCGATCTTGTCGAGGCGTTCGGCGTACGTCGTCCCGCTGCAGTCCGCCCGGCCGTGCGCGACGATGCCGCTGGACGGCTGTGCGCTGATCTTGACCTTCGTCGGGTCCATCCCGGCGCGCTCGGCGACGTGCGCCCACCAGGCCTTCACGTGGGAGCGGTCGGCGCGGGCCCGGTAGCGGCCGGCCGCCGAGATCGAGTCGCCGAACACCAGGAGGCGCGGCTCCTTCGTCTCGCCGGCCGTCGGGGCGCCGGCGGCCGCGGCGGGCGCCGACATCAACGAGGCCGTCGCCACGGCGGCGACGGCCCAGGTCAGGAGGCGGGGAAGCACGGACGAAGCCTACGCGAGAGCTCGGGCCCCGGTGCCACGTTCGTCACGACGCGGGTGGGTGCCCGTAGAGTGCGGCGGGTGAACGCACTGCCTCCCGAGCTCGCCCGCGTCGCCGACGAGGTGCGCGGCTTCCTGCCCGACGTCGAGGCGGCCGCACTGCGCGCCGCCGCCGCCGAGGTCGCGACCCGAGGCGGCGTGCTCGTCGAGATCGGCACCTACTGCGGCAAGTCCACGGTGCACCTGGGTCACGTGGCCCGCTCGGCCGGGGCGACCCTCGTGACGGTCGACCACCACCGCGGCTCGGAGGAGCACCAGGTCGGCTGGGAGTACCACGACGCCTCGCTCGTCGACCCCGAGACGGGCGCCTTCGACACCCTGCCGGTGCTGCGTCGCACGCTGTGGGACGCCGGACTCGAGGACGTCGTCGTGCCGATCATCGGTCGGTCGGCGACCGTGGCGGCCTGGTGGCGGACGCCGGTGGACCTGGTGTTCATCGACGGAGGCCACACCGAGGAGGCGGCCCAGGCCGACTACGCCGGGTGGGCGCCGTGGGTCCGGCCCGGCGGGGCGCTGGCGATCCACGACGTCTTCCCCGACCCGAACGACGGCGGCCAGGCGCCGTTCCACGTGTACGAGCGGGCGCTGGCCGACGGCTTCGTCGAGGTCGGCCACACCGAGAGCCTGCGGGTGCTGCACCGTCCGAGGTGAGTCGGCGACACACCGGCTATTGCTCAGCGTTGTACAAAAGGGGCCTTCTCCGCGGTACGCTCCACTCAGCCCTCCAACACCGGAGGGGGCGAAGGGGGCGATCCTCGTGGCACTGGCCGAGCACCTCGTGGAGGACGCGATCGCCGTCGGTGTGACGGCGTCCGACTGGCGTGACGCCGTGCGGCGCTCCGGCGCGCTTCTCGCCGCGACCGGAGTCGCGACCGACGAGTACACCGACGAGATGATCGCCACGGTCGAGAAGCTCGGCCCGTACATCGTGCTGGCGCCCGGCATCGCCCTCGCCCATGCGCGACCCTCCCCGGCCGTCCTTCGCCCGGGGTTGTCCTGGATCCAGCTCGCCGAGCCGGTCGAGTTCGGTCACGACAAGAACGACCCCGTGTGGCTCGTCGTCGCGCTCGCGGCACTCGACCACGACGGCCACATCGCGCTGATGTCCTCCCTCGCGGCGGTGCTGGGGAACACCCCCCTGCTCGCCGCGCTGCGCGACGCCGACTCCCCGGCGCGCGTGCTCGACCTCCTCGCAACGGAAGGCTCCCCCTCATGAAGATCGTCGCAGTCTGCGGTATGGGCATCGGCACCTCGGTGTTGCTGAAGATGAACATCGAGAAGGTCCTGCGCGAACTCGGCAAGGACGGTGACGTCGACGTCGAGGCCACCGACATCGGCACGGCCCGCGGCGCGGCGCGCACCGCCGACCTGGTGCTGACCTCGGCCGAGCTGGTCTCCGAGATCGGTGACGTCTCGACCCCCGTGGTGGTCGTCGACAACTTCACCGACGTCTCCGAGATCGCCGAGAAGCTGACTCCGTTCGTCCCCTGACGGGCGCGGGAACAGAAGGAGAGAAAGATGGACTGGTTCGTCGACGTACTCGACTTCATCGGACAAGAGATCCTCAACGTGCCGGCGTACCTCATCGGCATCATCACGGCGATCGGCCTGATCGCGCTGCGGCGCACCTCCGGTCAGGTCATCGGCGGCGGCCTCAAGGCGGCCCTCGGCTTCCTCATCCTCGGTGCCGGCGCCGGCGTCGTCGTCGCCTCGCTGACCCCGCTCGGCGACATCATCCTCGACGTCACCGGGGCACAGGGCGTCATCCCCACGAACGAGGTCATCACCGCCATGGCGGCCGAGGAGTACGGCGCCCAGAGCGCCTACATCCTGGTGCTCGGCTTCCTGGTGATGCTCGCGCTCGCGCGCTTCACGCCCCTGCACTACATCTTCCTGACCGGCCACCACATGGTCTTCATGGCGCTCATGCTGACCGTCGTGCTCACCGTCGGTCTGGAGGAGAAGCACGACTGGCTCACGGTGCTCGTCGGCGGCTTCCTGCTCGGCGTGATCATGGTCGTGATGCCGGCCCTGGCGCATCCGTGGATGCGCAAGATCACCGGAGACGACAGCATCGCGATCGGTCACTTCGGCACCCTGGGCTACATCGCCGCCGGCGCCTCCGGCCAGGCGGTCGGCAAGCGCAGCAAGTCCACCGAGGAGATCGACTTCCCGCAGGGCCTGCGCTTCCTGCGCGACTCGATGGTCGCCACGGCGCTGTCGATGGTGCTGATCTACGAGGTGTTCGTGATCTGGGGGCTGATCGCCAGTCCGGAGGCGACCCGCGAGAGCCTCGGCGCGGCCGACGCCGGCGCCGCGGTGATGGCCGGCTTCGGTCAGGCGCTCCAGTTCGGCGTGGGCGTCGCGGTCATCCTCTACGGTGTGCGGACCGTGCTGGGGGAGCTGGTCCCGGCGTTCCAGGGCATCGCGGAGAAAGTCGTCCCCGGCGCCAAGCCGGCGCTCGACATCCCGATCGTGTTCCCGTACGCCGCCAATGCGGTGCTCATCGGCTTCATCGCCTCGTTCGTGGGCGGTCTGGCGATGCTCGCGCTGCTCGCGGTGTGGCTCGGTCCGGCGTTCGGGCTCGCGCTCATCCTGCCGGGCATGGTGCCGCACTTCTTCACCGGCGGCGGCGCAGGCGTCTTCGGCAACGCGACCGGTGGACGGATCGGCGCCGCGGTGGGCGGCTTCGTCAACGGTGTGCTGATCACGATCCTGCCGGCGCTCCTGCTGGAGGTCTTCGGCGAGCTCGGCTTCGCCAACTCGACCTTCGGCGACGCGGACTTCGGCTGGTTCGGCGCGCTGCTCGGCACGAGCCTGCTGGCCGGTCCGTGGATCGGCATCGTCCTGTGCATCGTGATCGGCGTGGTCCTGGTGGTGGCGGCGTCGGTGTTCCAGGTCAAGGTGGTCGACGCCGGGTGGGTCCCGGGCAAGGAGCGCGACGAGATCCTCGCCCGCGAGGCCGCCGCGGCCAAGGAGTCGGGCCCCGGAACGGCCTGACCCCGCCCGACCGAGGCCGCCCGCGTCGTCGCGGGCGGCCTCGGCCATTTCGCTGCGATGCGAGGATGTGATCCGGTTCTCAGGGTTGAGTGGAATGGACTCAACTTTGTTATCGTTGGTATTGACATGGACCTGAATCACCTGACCACGCGCAGCCAGCAGGCTCTCGCCGCCGCCGTGCAGCAGGCCGCCGCTGCAGGAAACCCGGCCGTCGAACCGGCCCACCTTCTGGCCGCCCTGCTGTCGCAGGAGGGCGGAACGGCCACCCCGCTGCTGAGCGCGGCGGGTGCCGACCCCGACGCCGTGCGCGCCGACGTCGACGCGCTGCTGGCCAAGCTGCCCAGCGCCAGCGGAGCGACCGTCGGCAACCCCGGCCTGTCCCGTGCCACCCACGAGGCGCTTCAGCGTGCCATCGACCTCGCGCAGGAGATGGGCGACGAGTTCGTCTCCAGCGAGCACCTGGTCGTCGGTGTCGCCACCGTCGCCGGCCCGGCCGCCGAGGCGCTGCGGGCGCGCGGGGCGACGCCGGAGGCGCTCACCGCAGCCTTCCAGTCCGTCCGCGGCTCGGCGCGCGTCACCAGCCAGGACGCCGAGGATCAGTACCAGGCGCTGGAGAAGTACGGCATCGACCTGACGGCGCTGGCCCGCGAGGGCAAGCTCGACCCCGTCATCGGCCGGGACGCCGAGATCCGTCGGGTCGTCCAGGTGCTCAGCCGTCGCACGAAGAACAACCCGGTGCTGATCGGTGAGCCCGGAGTCGGCAAGACGGCGGTCGTCGAGGGGCTCGCCCAGCGGATCGTCTCCGGTGACGTGCCCGAGTCGCTGCGGGGTCGCCGTCTGGTCAGCCTCGACCTGGGCGCGATGGTCGCCGGAGCCAAGTACCGCGGCGAGTTCGAGGAGCGGCTCAAGGCCGTGCTCGCCGAGATCAAGGAGAGCGACGGGCAGATCGTCACCTTCATCGACGAGCTGCACACCGTCGTCGGCGCCGGGGCGACCGGCGACTCGGCGATGGACGCCGGCAACATGCTCAAGCCGATGCTCGCCCGCGGCGAGCTGCGGATGATCGGTGCGACGACGCTCGACGAGTACCGCGAGTCGATCGAGAAGGACCCCGCCCTGGAGCGCCGCTTCCAGCAGGTGTTCGTCGGTGAGCCGAGCGTCGAGGACACGATCGCGATCCTGCGCGGCCTCAAGGAGAAGTACGAGGCCCACCACAAGGTCGAGATCTCCGACGCCGCGCTGGTCGCGGCGGCCACGCTGTCGCACCGCTATATTCCGGGTCGCCAGCTGCCCGACAAGGCGATCGATCTGGTCGACGAGGCGTCGAGCCGGCTGCGGATGGAGATCGACTCGAGCCCGGTCGAGATCGACGAGCTCCGTCGTGCCGTCGACCGCCTCAAGATGGAGGAGCTGCACCTGCAGCAGGAGACCGACGAGGCGAGCCGGGAGCGTCTCGAGGCGCTGCGGCAGGAGCTCGCCGACAAGGAGGAGGCGCTGCGCGCCCTCGAGCAGCGGTGGGAGGCCGAGAAGCAGAGCCTCAACGCCGTCGGCGAGATCAAGGAGCGGATCGACGAGGCCCGTATCGCCGTCGAGCGCGCCCAGCGCGAGGGCGACCTCAACACCGCCAGCCGCCTGCTCTACGGCGAGATCCCGGCGATGGAGAAGCAGCTCGCCGAGGCGCAGGCCGCCGAGGAGTCGGCCGCGGGCGACCGCATGGTGCACGAGCAGGTCGGCCCCGACGACATCGCCGAGGTGGTCGCCTCGTGGACCGGCATTCCCACCGGCCGACTGCTGGAGGGCGAGACCGAGAAGCTGCTCAACATGGAGGCCGAGCTCGGCAAGCGGCTCATCGGCCAGCGCACCGCGGTGCGCGCCGTGTCGGACGCGGTGCGCCGCGCACGGGCCGGCGTGTCGGACCCGGATCGGCCGACCGGATCGTTCCTCTTCCTCGGCCCGACGGGCGTGGGCAAGACCGAGCTGGCCAAGTCGCTCGCAGACTTCCTGTTCGACGACGAGCGAGCGATCGTCCGGATCGACATGAGCGAGTACTCCGAGAAGCACGCCGTCGCGCGGCTGGTCGGCGCCCCGCCCGGATACGTCGGCTACGACGAGGGCGGTCAGCTCACCGAGGCGGTGCGCCGACGTCCCTACAGTGTCGTGCTGCTCGACGAGGTCGAGAAGGCCCACCCCGAGGTCTTCGACATCCTGCTGCAGGTGCTCGACGACGGTCGCCTGACCGACGGTCAGGGCCGGACGGTCGACTTCCGCAACACGATCCTCATCCTGACCTCGAACCTCGGGTCGTCGTTCCTGGTGGACGCCACGTTGGACGAGGCGACCAAGCGCGAGCGGGTCATGGAGGTCGTGCGGATGTCGTTCAAGCCGGAGTTCCTCAACCGGCTCGACGAGATCGTCATGTTCGACGCGCTCGGACTCGAGGACCTCACGCGGATCGTCGATCTGCAGCTGGACGCGCTGGGCCGTCGCCTGGCTCCCCGGCGGATCACGCTCCAGGTCACCGACGCCGCCAAGGAGTGGCTGGCCCTCACCGGCTGGGATCCCTCCTACGGTGCGCGCCCGCTGCGCCGACTGGTCCAGCAGGCGATCGGCGACCGGCTCGCCCGCGAGCTGCTGGCCGGCGAGATCCGCGACGGCGACACGGTCCTGGTCGACCGGGCGCCCGAGGCGGACGAACTGATCGTGCGCCGGGCGTGAGCCCACCGGCGACGCGCCTCCCGACGACCGTCGGGAGGCGCGTCGCGGTTCGCGCCCACTCCCGGTGACTGGGCCGGATCTGGAAGGATCGACGACATGTCCACCCCCAGACCCAGATCGGTGACGCTCGGCTGTGTGTACGGCGGACTCGGAGGGCTGTTGTCGACGATCCTGCTGTTCGAGGTGCTGCAGGGCTGGGGATCGCTCGAGATGCAGGAGGCGATCGACGCCAGCCTCACCCAGCTCGGTGCCGATGTCGGCGTCGACGCCCTGCTGCCGACCCTGCGCTGGGTCGTCATGGGCCTGCTCGTCGCCTCGATCGCGGCGACGGTCTTCGCCTTCTACGCCGCCCGCGGGCACCAGGCCTCGCGCATCGGCCTGAGCCTGCTGTCCGGCTTCGCGGCGGTCACCTTCGTCCTGTCCGGTGTCGCGGGCCTGCTGCCCGCGCTGCTGGCGGGACTGGTGGTCTACCTCTTGTGGTCCGCACCGGCGCGCGAGTGGTTCGCCGTCGTCAACGGCCGGACCCCGGTGTCCCTGGGGGCCGCGCCCACGGTCCGGCCCGGACCGGGTCCGACCGCCCCGCCCGGACCCGGCACCGCGCCGGGCACGGTGGCGCCGCCGCCGTACGATCCGGTCCAGCACGCGCACCACGTGGTCGCCCCGGCCCGACCGCGTCCGGTCACCCTCGCCCTGTCCGTCGCCGGCATCGGCTCGGCACTCGGCACGGCGGCGTGCGGGCTCGTGCTGGCCGCCCTCGTGCTCTTTCGCGACGACGTCGTCCGCCAGTACGGCGAGAACGACATGCTCGCCCGCCAGGTCGAGAACGCCGGCATGACGCCGGCGCAGCTCGTCGACGTGGG
>JAJUII010000018.1 GCA_029265505.1 Aeromicrobium choanae | reverse complement strand
GAGCATCTCGCCGACCGACTCGAACTTCACCCGCGGTCGCCCCTCACGTCGTCCGCGCGTGATCTCGGCCTTCTCGATCGCGAGCATCTTGCGCCGGCCCACCGCGTCGGGGACGCGTCGGACCACGGACGGCACGAACGTCGCCCGCGACCGCGGAGCCCGCGGGACCCGACCGGCGTTCGCATCGGCGATGAGGGTCGAGATCGTCTCGTGGGCGCAGGTCCGGTTCTCCCCGATGCCGCCGACCGCCCCGCGCTTGATCCAGCCGACGACGTAGGTGCCCGGCAGGGCCTGTCCGGTCTGCGGATCGACCACCCGGCCCCGGTCGTTGGGGACGGTTCCGGTCACCGGATCGAACGGGAGCCCGGGGATCGGGGCGCCGCGATGGCCGGTCGAACGGATCAGCGTGCCGCAGGGCACCGTGACGGCCTCCTCGGGGCGTCCGGTCGGCGCCACCCGCACCTGGTCGACCCGTGCCTCGCCCGCGACCTCGACGACCTGACGACCGAAGGCGAACACCAGGCGACGGTTGCCCTGCGGCGGCGCGGTCAGGTCGACGTCGACGAGCGGGAACTTCGCGAGCAGCTCGGCGTTGGAGTCGATCTCGGCGTTCGCCAGCTCCTCGGCCGTGGCGTCGTCATGGGCGACCACGACGTCGATGCCCTCGGGCATCATCAACAGCTCGGGCCGGGTGAAGGCGGCCGCGGCGGGGCCGCGGCGCCCGAGCAGCACGACCTCGCGCACCCGCAGTCTGCGGAAGGCCTCCAGCGCGTGGTCGGCGATGTCCGTGCGGGCGAGCACGTCGGGGTCCTCCAGCAGCAGCCGGGCGATGTCGAGCGCCACGTTGCCGTTGCCGATGATGACCACGCGATCGCCCTCGATCCGCACCTCCGTCGCAGGAACGTCCGGGGCGCCGTTGTACCAGCCCACGACCTGCGGGGCTCCGTAGACGCCGGCCAGGTCTTCCCCCGGCACGCCGAGCTCACGATCACGGCGCGCGCCGACCCCGTAGATCACCACGTCGTGGTGCTCGAGCACCTGCTCGTGCGTGATGTCACGGCCGACCTCGACGTTCATCACCATCTTCGTCCGCGGGTGCTTGTAGGCCCAACCGAACATCTCGCCGAACGCCTTCGTCGCGGTGTGGTCGGGAGCGACTCCGCCGCGCACCAGCCCACCGGGCACCGGGAGCTTGTCGATCATCGTGATCTTGGCGTCGGTGGCCAGCAGCAGCTGGCGCGCCGTGTACGCCGCGGCCGGTCCGGTGCCCACGATCGCGATCGACAGGCTCCGGGCGAGGTCGCCTCCCATCTCCTCCCAGGTGTACGTCTTCGGGTTCAATCGCTCGGGGTGGTGCTCGTAGTAGTCGGCGTTCAGCTGTTCGAACACCGCCTCTTGGCCGCTCAGCAGATCGGCCGGCTTGCAGGCCTTGACCGGGCACGCGTCGGCGCACGCGCCGCAGTCGATGCACGCACGCGGGTCGATGTAGAGGATGTCGACGTTCCCGAAGTCCGGCTCGTCCGGCGTGGGGTGGATGCAGTCCACCGGGCACACCGAGACGCAGGACGTGTCCTTGCAGCAGGACTGGGTGATGACGTAGGCCACGGTGGTCGGCTCCCGAGAGGTCGTGGTCGGCGGGTCAGAGCATGTGGACGGTGCGGTAGATCCGCATCGCCGTCGGCGTGAGCAGGCCGACCTCGTCGAGGAAATCCATGAGGTGCACGCAGCTCATCCGCATGAGGTTGTGATGGTGCGTGTTGTTCTTGGCCGCCTCGCGCGCCTCGTCCGGGTCCAGCCCGACGTTGGCGTAGACGTCCGGGTTGACCAGCGAGTCGACGATGATCGCCGACACGATCGAGATCAGGAACGCGGCGAAGTGGCGGCGCGGCTTGCTGATCCCGGCGAGGTAGTCCTTGATCTCCAGCCGCGCGAACTTCATGTGCCGCGCCTCCTCGACGACGTGGATCTTCGAGGTCGTGCGCACCTCCTCCAGGACGTCCTCACCGCGCATCCAGTCGCGCTGCATGACGTCGAGGACCTCTTCGGCGACCAGGATCGCGGCGTAGCACATCTCGCCGGTGGCGGTCGTGCGGAACCCGCGCGCGAGCTCGTGGTAGAGCCGGCGGGGGCGGTAGTGGGGCACGCCGAGCTTGGAGCAGGTCTTGCTGAACATCAGCGAGTGGCGGCACTCGTCGGCGATCTCGGTCAGCGCGAAACGGAACTCCGGGTCCCCGTAGTCGGCCGAGTACTGCGAGCGCAGCACCATCGACTGCAGCATCGTCTCGAACCAGATGCCGGTGCTCATGATCGAGCCCACCTCGTGACGGGTGAGATCGATGCGTTGCTGCTCGGTCATCCGGTCCCACAGCGCGGTCCCGTAGAGCGTGCTCCACTCGGGGTTGAGTCCGTACTTGGACTCGTCGAGCGGCTTGTCCCAGTCGATCTCCTTGTCGGGGTCGTACGACAGCACGGCGGACGAGTCCAGGAGCCGCTGCAGCTCGGTGTCCATGTCGATGGTCTTGCGGAACTCGACGGCAGCGCGATCGTCGGTGACGGTCATGGCGACCTCCTCGGGGCGACTGTATGTGACATCATGAATGTAACATAGGATGTGAGGGTCGTCACCCGAATCGGGAAAGCTTCACAGCGGCCTCGCCCACCCCTGGAGTCACAGCCGAATCACGCCGTGAAACACATCGATCTGTGCTGACGCCGTCGGCCCGATGGCCCAATATGGTGTCGATGCCGACACCCCACCTCCCACCGGACTACGCCCAGACGCTGCGGCGCCTGTCGAGCCGCCTCCGCGCGGCCCGGATCGCCCGCGGACTGACACAGGAACGACTCGCCGAGCTCGCCGGCGTCCACCGCAACACGATCCAGAACATCGAGGCCGACCGATGCCCCGAGCGCCCGCCGGCGTTCCGCACCGACGTCCTGTTCGCGATCGCCCACACCCTCGGGATCGCCATGGAGGACGTCTTCGACTGACCGCCGCAACCGAGAACTACCCAACCTATTGGGCTGAACAGCCTGGGTCACGGGACCCATGCTGTTGTGCATGCCCAAGCGCTCCGCCTCTGCTCACACCGCCGACGTCGCCGGGTCCTTCGGCCAGTGGCTGCGGCGACGACGCGAGACGGCCGGCTGGACCCAGGAGCAGCTCGCCCACCGGGCGGGCCTGAGCCGCAACCAGATCCAGAACCTGGAGAACAACCGCAACAACAACGCGGCCGGGCGCGTCTCGGCCAACCCGAGCCTGGACACCATCTTGGCGTTGGAGTCCGTCTTCGATCTGCCGCTGGGCGAGTCCCTCGTCGAGGTGCGCCGTCTGCGCGAGTCGAGCTGACGCTCACGGCGCGATGCGATCGAAGATCTCGGCCGCGGCGAGCAGCGCACGGGCGAAGGCCCTCGCCCGCCCTGGATCGGCGTCGTACCCCTCGATCGCGTAGCCGAGCTCGGCCCGGTCCCGGGGGCCGGTGCCCGCCAGGATCGCCACCCACGACCCGGCCGGGGCCGCCAGGAGTCGGGCGTGCTGGTCGTCGTCGACGGTGGCGCCGGATCGGTGATCGGTGCACCACCAGGGGCAGGCGGGTGCGGTGTCGGTCATGGCGTCGGTCTACCAACGGCGTCGGACACCGACCGAGGGGCGACGAGTGCGGCCCGGGGTCAGCCGTCGTCGGCCAGCGGATCGCGGGACTCCTCCCCCACGACCCCGTCCGTGGCCACCGGCGCGCCCTCGGCGAGATGGCGCACGACGCTGTTGAGGCACGCCGCGAACGGGACCGCGAGCAGTGCCCCCACGATGCCCGCCGTCACGACGCCGGCGGCGATCGCGAGCAGGATCGCCAGCGGGTGCAGCGCCACGATGTGACCCATGAGGAACGGCTGCAGGACGTGGGACTCGATCTGCTGGACCGCGATGACCCCGGCGAGCATCAGCACCGCGGTCACCGGACCCTGCGCGACGAGCGCCACCAGCACTGCGACCATGCCGGACAGGAGTGCGCCGATGATCGGCACGAACGCACCGAGGAACACCAGCACCCCGATCGCAGCGGCCAGCGGCACCTGCAGCAGCAGCGCCACCGCCGCGATGCCGATCGCGTCCACCAGGGCGACGAGCACGGTCGCCCGGACGAACGCCGTCAGCGAGCCCCAGGCCGCCCGCCCGGACGAACGCACCCGGTCACGGGACTGGCGCGGGAACAGCCCGACGACCCAGGACCAGATCCTCTCTCCCTCGTACAGCAGGAAGAACAAGGTGAACAGGGCGATGAAGAACCCGGCGACGAAGTGACCGATCCGGGTCCCGACCTCGGTCGCCTGGGAGATCACCTGCGTGTCGCTGCTGGCGATGGCCTCCTTGACCCGGTCGACCCAGTCGGCGAGCTGGGCGTCGGAGAGCTGCAGCGGACCGGTGCGCGCCCAGTCCTGGAGCTGGGCGATGCCCTCGACGACGCTGTCGCGCAGATCGTCGAACTGGGTCGACAGCTGCTGGCCCACCAGGCCGATCAGACCGAACACGCCGACCAAGAGGCCGAGCACGACGATGATCGTCGCGACGATCCGCGGCACACCCCGGCGGCCCAGCCAGTCGACCCCGCCGATCGTCAGCGCGGTGAGCAGGACGGCCACCGCGACCGGGACCGTCACTTCCGAGAAGTGACCCAGCACGCGGGCGAGGAGATAGGCGGCGGCCCCGATGATCACCACCCGCCACGCCCAGGCGGCGGCGATCTCGACGCCGATCGGGACCTCGTAGCGGGCCGGGCCTCGGGGCTGCTGTGCGCTCACGCTTCGAGGTTAGGGGAACACCACGGACCCTCGATACGTTGACAGGCGCAGGAGGCCCCATGAGATTCGGATTCGACAAGCAGACCCTGCCCACACCGGAGACGGCGCTGCCCGGTCGCGACACGCGACCGTTCGAGGTCGGCGACCGCCACCTGGTCACCGGCAACCCGATCGAGACCGACGGTCCGGAGGGATTCGAGATCGCCGTGTTCGGCCTCGGATGCTTCTGGGGCGAGGAGAAGACGTTCTGGGAGCAGCCCGGCGTGTGGTCCACGTCGGTGGGCTACGCGGGCGGCTACACCCCGAACCCCACGTATGAGGAGGTGTGCACCGGGCGCACCGGACACGCCGAGGTCGTCCGCGTGATCTTCGACCCGTCGGTCATCACCTACGACGACCTGCTCAGGGTGTTCTGGGAGAACCACGACCCGACGCAGGGCATGCGTCAGGGCAACGACCGCGGCTCGCAGTACCGCTCGATCATCCTGACCACCACGCCCGAGCAGCTGGTCAAGGCGGAGGCGTCGCGCGAGGCCTACCAGGAACGGATGACCGCCCACGGGTACGGACGGATCACCACGCAGATCCGCCCGCTCGAGGACTACTGGTACGCAGAGGAGTACCACCAGCAGTACCTGGTGAAGAACCCGAACGGCTACTGCCCGCTGCACGCCACCGGCGTGACCTACGCCTGACCCGTGCGTCGGACGCGCGCCGAGCTGGAGGCTCACGCCGGGCGCACGATCGAGGATCTGATGCCCGACGAGCTGCGACTGCTGTTCGTCGGGATCAACCCCGGACTGGTGAGCGCAGCGACGGGCCTGCACTTCGCTCGCCGCGGCAACCGCTTCTACCCGGCCCTGCGGCTGGCCGGCGTGATCACCACGGAGGACCCGGCCGAAGCCGCTGGGCAGTTGCGCGCGGCCGGCGTCGGGATCACCAACCTGGTGGCCCGCGCCTCGGCCCGCGCCGACGAGCTGGAGCGCGCCGAGCTGGTGGCCGGCCGTGCCCGCCTCGAGGAGCTGGTGCGCGAGCGGCGTCCCGCGGTGGTCTCGGTCGCCGGGATCACCGCGTACCGGACCGCATTCGGCAGACGCTCGGCCACACCCGGCCCCCAGCCCGACGGCCTCGTCGGCGCCCGGCTCTGGGTGGTGCCGAATCCGAGCGGGCTCAACGCCCACGAGACCGTGGCGTCGCTGGCCCGCGCGTACGGCGAGGCGGCGCGAGCCGCCGGTGTCGTCGGCGGCTGACCAGGGTCAGCGAGAGCTGGGGTAGAAGCCCTCGTCGCAGATGCTGTAGCGCAGGCCGTTCGGCGTCACCGGACGCAGGTCGGGCACCGCGAACGTCGTGACCCCGTCGCCGCCGAACATCGAGCCGAGCAGGGAGTACAGCGCCGTGTTGTTCTGGATCGACAGAATGCGCCCGTCCGCCGGGATGCCGTAGTAGCCGGCCGCCGAGAGCGTCACAGTGCCGAGCGTGCACTCGTTGGGCCGGTACTCCCGCGACGAGCCGAAGCCGGACCCGAACTTGGACGAGAGCGTCGAGTCACCCGGAGGGCCCTGGGGCCCGGGCGGTCCCGGAGGGCCGGCCGGACCGGTCGGACCTTCCGGTCCCGGAGGACCGGCCGGACCCGGCTCACCGGTCGCGCCTGTGGCGCCCACGTCGCCGGGGTCACCCTTGTCCCCCTTCTCACCAGGGTCGCCCTTCTCACCCGGGTCGCCCTTCTCACCCTTCTCGCCCGCCGCAGCGACGAGGATCCAGTCGGACGGGGAGGTGGCCGGGTCGGCGCCCACCGAGGAGCGAGCCGCCACATACGTCGAGCCGCCGCGGGTCACCACCGAGGCCGGCGGGCCGGCGGTGTACGGGGTCACCTCACTCCAGGCCGAGACCACGCTCCACGGCACGGCACCGGAGTCGCCCTTCTCACCGCGCTCGCCCGGGTCACCCTTCTCGCCCGGGTCACCCTTCTCACCGCGCTCGCCCGGGTCACCCTTCTCGCCCTTCGCCCCCGACGAACCGGTGGCTCCCGTCGCGCCGGTGGCGCCTCGCGGTCCGCGGGGACCGGCCGCGCCGTCTCGACCATCGGCGCCGTCCGACCCGTCGCGACCGTCCACCCCGTCGCGTCCGCCGGCACCGTCGGCACCGTCGCGCCCGTCCGAGCCGTCCGCGCCATCGGCACCGTCGCGTCCGTCGGTGGCGTGCCAGGTCACCGGCACCATGGCGTCGCCGCACTCATCGGCCGTGTCGGAGAGATGCAGTGCTCCTCGCGCGACGTCGACACACCCGAACATCGGAGACCCGACGGTCACCGCGTCGTCGTTGCCGGACCGGCTCACCACCGCAGCCGTGCCACCGCCGATCACCGCCGACACGACACCACAGACCAGAACCAACCGCACACTCATACGTCGACTCCTCCAGCCACGGACGCCTCGCCTGCTGCCGAGGCCGGGATGAAGGCTAGCGGTCTGTGACCCGTGCGGTCATCGAAACGGAAGTTACTAGTGCGATTTCTGCGCCGGACGGGATCACTCGCCGTCGAGCGCCGCGAGTTCCTCCGGCCCGAGCACCTCGGCCAGCACCTCACGGGTGTGCTCGCCGATCGCCGGGACCGCGCGCGCCAGTGCGTCCTCGGCGCGGGCCACGGGGATCGGGCTCATCGCCACGTCGAACTCCCGCCCGCCCGGCGCCCGCACCCGCATGAGCCGCCGTCGATCCGGTGACGCCATGTGATCGGCGGCTTCCGTGACGGTCAGCACCGGCCCGTTCGGGATCCCGGCGGCGGACATGGTCTTGGTGACCTCCTCGGTCGTGCGGGCCCGGGTCCAGGCGGAGACCTCGGCGTGCAACGCCTCGTAGGGCTCACCGACCGACTCCTCGTAGGAGATCTCGAAGGCCCGCGACGGTCGGCCGAGCGCCTCCCAGAACCGCTCCCACGCCGGCTGTGCGATGGGCGAGATGAAGGCCGCCCCGTCGGCGGTCTCGAAGACGTCGCCGAAGGATCCGGGGATCGAGTTGCCGTGACGACGCATCGGCACACCCTCCCGCGCCATCCCGACCTCGTGGCCGAGAATCGACTGGTACGTGTCGAGCATGCTGATCGGCAGGAACGCGCCGCGCCCCGTCCGCTGACGCTCGTGAAGCGCCATGAGGATCGCGATCACGGTCTGGTTCGCGGCCAGGTGGTCGGCCGGGAAGAGCCCCGTGAAGGTGGGTCCGCCCTCGGCCGGGCCCGTCAGGTCTGCGATCCCGCTCATCGCCTGGATCACACCGTCGAAGGCGCGCGGGGGTGCCCAGTCCGCGTTCACCCCGAACCCCGTGATGTGCGCGTAGACGAGCCGCGGATTCGCCTCCCGCAGCTCCACGTGGCCGAATCCGAGTCTCGCCGGAACGCCGTCGGCGTAGTTCGTCACGAGCACGTCGGCGGTCTCGGCCAGCCGACGCAGTGCGGTGCGCGCGACCTCGGACTTCAGGTCGAGCTCGACACTGCGCTTGCCGCGGTTGTGCGAGGCGAAGTAGACGCTCTCGTCGTCGATCGAGGGATAGGCGAAGCGGGCCAGCTCTCCTCCCGGGGGCTCGACCTTGATGACGTCGGCGCCGTGATCGGCGAGCATCTGCCCGGTGTGCGGGCCGGCGATCGCATGCGTCAACTCGATGACGCGGATCCCCTCCAGCGGTCCACCAGCGATGCGGGTCATCGGTCCACCTCTCCTCGGGTTCGGCCATCATATGATTTTGATCTCAAGTTCAGAAACGCTCGGCCGCTACCGTGTCGTCATGGAACAGCGCATCAGCCTCATCACCCTGGGCGTGGCCGACCTGAGCCGCTCGCGCACGTTCTACGAAGACGGCCTGGGTTTCGTTCGCTCCAACGCGCACGAGGAGGTCGCGTTCTACCAGCTCGCCGGCTTCGTCCTCGCCCTGTGGTCGCGCTCGGCCCTCGCCGCGGACGCCGGTCTCCCCGATGGGGACGGCCGAGGATTCGGCGGATTCGCCCTGGCCCACAACGTCACCTCGCCGACCGAGGTGGACGCCGTCCTCTCCCAGGCCGAGCATGCCGGCGCGCGGATTCTCAAGCCTGGGACCCCGACCGCGTGGGGCGGCTACTCGGGCTACTTCGCCGACCCGGACGAGCACCTCTGGGAGGTCGCACACAACCCCTCGTGGGTGCTCCACCCCGACGGCCGGACCACCGTCTCCTGACCGCCGGCGTCGCATGTCCGATATGATGTTGAACTCACATTCAGAGGAGACCTCATGCAGGCACGCCAGTTCCTTCTCGCCTCGCGACCGACCGGCGCACCGACTCCGGAGAACTTCGCCCTGCGCACCGTCGAGCTGCCCCCGCTCGAGTCCGGCCAGGTGCTCGTCCGCAACGAGATGTTGTCCGTCGATCCGTACATGCGCCCCCGGATGGACGACCGGCCCTCGTATGTGCCGCCCTACGAGCTCGGCGAGCCCCTCACCGGCGGCGCCGTCGGCGTGATCATCGCCTCGGAGTCGCCCGACCGGCCTGTCGGGGCGCGCGTGCGCCACTCGTACGGCTGGCGTGACCTCGCGATCGCCTCGGCCCGCGAGACCGAGCTGATCCCCGACACGGAGTTCCCGCTCTCCTACCACCTGGGCGTTCTCGGCATGCCCGGGCTGACGGCGTTCGCGGGCTTGACCGAGGTCGGCGGGATCCGTGAGGGCGACGTGCTCTTCGTCTCCGGTGCGGCCGGCGCCGTGGGCAGTCTGGCCGGCCAGTTCGGGCGGCTGCTCGGCGCCAGCCGAGTCGTCGGCAGCGCGGGGACCGACGAGAAGGCCACACTCGTGGTCGACCAGCTCGGCTTCGACGCGTGCTTCAACTACCGCAACGGCCCGGTCCGCGAGGCGCTTCGCGCCGCCTGCCCCGACGGCCTCGACCTCTACTTCGACAACGTCGGCGGCGACCACCTCGGCGCCGCGATCGAGCAGCTGCGCCTCGGCGGCCGCATCGCCGTGTGCGGGATGATCGCCGACTACAACAGGCCGCCGGACGAGCGTGGCATCAAAGCCGACGTCTTTCAGATCATCGCCCAGCGCCTCTCGATCCGAGGATTCATCTCGACCGACCACCTGGCACTGCGTCCGACCTTCCTCGAGACCGTCGGCGGTTGGCTCCGCGACGAACGGCTCACCTACCGTGAGTCGATCACCGAGGGACTGGAGAACACGCCGACCGCCTTCATCGAGATGCTTCGCGGCGGCAACATCGGCAAGGCCGTCGTGCGCCTGTGACGACGGTCAGTGCGCGACCGGGCAGGTGCCCGCGGGCCGGTCGGCGGGTCCCTCGTCGGACGCCGGCGCGCCGGCGGGCCGGGAGTTCGGCGTGCGGGGCGTCAGCGTGAGGCGGAAGCCCTTCGGCACGATCGTCAGGCGCTCGTCGATCTGCAGCTCGTAGTCCGGATCGCCGGCGATGTCGTAGCGATGCAGGAGCCGGGCCAGCACGAGGATCGCCTCGTGCAGGGCGAACTGCCGTCCGATGCACGAGCGCTCCCCCGTTCCGAACGGCTTGTAGACGTTCTTCATCCGGCCACGCGAGTTCTCCGGCAGGAATCGGTCCGGATCGAACTCGTCGGCGGTCGGACCCCACGCCCGGCGGTCGCGGTGCACCATCGGCAGCACGATGATCGCCCAGTCGTCGGGCGTCATGACCGCCTCGCGGTCCGTGCCGACGGCGATCCTCGTCGTCTCGCGTGGCGAGCGGGCGAACGCCGGCGCCGTGGGCCACAGCCGCAGCGCCTCGTCCAGGCACCGCCGCAGGTGGCGGAACCGCGGCACCTGCTCGAACGTCGGGACGGCGTCCGGGTCGGGCCCGAGCAGAGCGTCGGTCTCCTCCTGCGCCCGCGCCAGCACGTCAGGATGGCGGGACAGGTAGTAGAGGGTGAAGCTCAGCGCCCCCGACGTCGTCTCGTGCCCGGCGACGAGGAAGGTCAGGATCTGCTGGCGGATGTTGGTGTCGTCCAGGCGGCGACCCGTCTGGGGATGGGACTCATCGAGCAGCCGATCCAACAGGTCGCCCGGTCGCGCCCCGGACGCCCGTCGCTCCCGGCTGAGGTCGTCGTCGAGCTCGTCGACGTAGGCCAAGTGCGCGGCGTTCGCCTCGTCGATCCGCCGCGCGATGCGCTTGCCGCCCGGAATGGGCTCGACCGCCGACTTCTGCATGCCGGTCATCAGCGCGGCGATCATCGCGTCGACGAACGGATGCCGCTCCGGCGACGTGAACGATCCGAAGTCACGACTGAAGGCGCAGCGACTGATCGTCTCCAGAGTCAGGCGGGTCATGTCCGCGGTGACGTCGATCGGCCCGGTGCGGTCGCCCCACATCGCGAACATCTCATCGACGGTCTCGACCATCGTCTCGTGATAGCCGCGCATCGCCGACTTCGTGAACGCCGGCATGAGGATGCCGTGCGCGGTGTGCCAGTTCGGCTCGTGGTCGTACGCGGTGAACAGCCCGTCGCCGACGAACTCACGCAACGCCGCGACCGCCGGGGGAAGGTTCTTGTGGAATCGGGACTCGTCGCACAGTTCGGCGGCCAGGGCGGCGTCGGCGACGAACACGAACTTCTGCTGGAAGACGCGGACCTCGAACAGCGGACCCAGGCCGGCGCCGAGGCGCATGATGTTCGCCAGCGGCGTCCCGGTACGGAGGTTGAACGCGTCGTACGCCACCGGTCGACGGCCGGGTGGGTGGGGGAACTTCTGACCGCTCCAGGAGTTCTTGACCTTGAACAGGCTCACAGTCCCGACCTCCCGGCCAGACGGGCGACGATGCGCTGGTAGTGCGGTCCGGTCACGCGCGCAAGCAGGTCGATCGCGCGCGCGTCGGCGCCGATGAGCACCCGTGCCCGGTTCTTCGCCACGCCGGCGAGGATGACGTCGGCGGCACGCTCCGGGCTCGTACGGGCGACGCGGTCGAAGGAGGAGACCAACGCGTCATGGTCCAGGCCCTCCACCTGCCGGGCGTTGCGGGCGACGTTCGTGCGGATGCCGCCGGGATGGACGCAGGTGACCTTGACGGGACGACCGCGCGCCTGCATCTCCATCCGCAGCGCCTCGGTGAAGCCGCGGACGGCGAACTTGGCGGCGTTGTAGGCGCCCTGACTCGGCACCGCGATGATGCCGAACACGCTGGAGACGTTGACGACGTGGCCGTCGCCGGAGGCGATCAGGTGCGGCAGGAAGACCTGGGTGCCGTGGACGACGCCCCAGTAGTCGACGTCCATGACCCGCTCGAGGTGCGTGACGTCCATCGCCTCGATGTCGCCGGTGAAGGCGATGCCGGCGTTGTTGTAGATCTGGTGCACGACGCCGAAGTGGTCGATCACCTCACGGGCGTACTCGACGACCCGCGGGCGTTCGCTGACGTCGAGAAGGGCCGCATGCGGCCGTGCCCCGCGATCGACGAGCAGGCGCTCGGTCGCAGCGAGACCCTCCGCGTCGACATCACTGATGGCGACCCTCGTGCCGCGAACGGCCAGTTCCGCGGCCAGCGCCCGCCCGATGCCGGACCCGGCCCCCGTGACCACGGCGACCTTGCCTGTGAAGTACGTCATGCCCACCTCCAGATACCGACAGTATCCGAGCGCGACAGGCCGTCAAGGGTAACTGCGAGTTATCTTACATCGAGAGTGTCACGATCCTCGGTGCACGCCCTGCTCAGCCGACGAGGTTCTCGCGCAGGCGCTCGACCGTCTCGTCGGTGCCGCCCCAGCGCCGGAACCAGCCGAGCGGGCCTCCGGGGTGCTGCTCCCACGTGTCGAGCACACCCGTGATCGCCTCGATCGGGGTCGCGACGTAGGCCGCGGGCAGCTCGGCGCTGCGTGTCTTGTACATCCGGCGGAACCGAGCCTGGATCTCCGCCTGGTGCCGAGCCGTGGCGAGATAGTCGTCGACGATGTCGTCGCGCTTGGCCCCCAGCAGGGCGAGCACCATCGCGACCGACACGCCCGTGCGGTCCTTGCCGGCCGCACAGTGCACCAAGGTCGTGTCCTCGGCCCGCGCGACCGTGTCGACCACCTCGACGAGATGCCGCGACGTCGTCTGCAGCATGAGCTGGTAGAGCTCGGCCAGCGACTCCGGCGGCGCGACGCCGGGCCGCAGGGCCGTCAGCAGCGGAAAGTTGTGGACCGTCACGCCGGGCCCGGACAGGGGGTGCTCGGGCTCGATCTCGACCTCCGAGCGCAGGTCGACGATGACCTTCGGGGGCCAGACGATGCCGTCGGGGGCGACGTCGTCGCGCTGGGGCAGGGCGCTGCGCAACAGTCGACCGGGTCGGATGGAGCCGCCGGCGACGTCGGTGCCACCGAGGTCGCGCAGGTTGGGAACGATCTCACTCACACCGCCATCCTAGGAACACCCACCTCGAACGAGGGCCCGCTTCCTACACTGGATGCGTGCCTAGCCCTGTGAAGACGACCGCGAAGGCCGCCGCAGGGACCGCGGTGGTCGGATTCGGAACCTACGGACTGTTGATCGGCGAGGCTCTGCTGGCCCGCCGACGGATCGGGACCACGACGGACCGTCCGCCCTCCGGCAACGGCGTCTACGGCGTCGACCTGCCCGGCGAGCCGTTGAGCTGCCTGCTCCTGGGCGACTCGACCATGGTCGGGTATGGGATGAAGACCGCCGACCAGACGCCCTCGGCCCTCATCGGCGTCGGTCTGGCGCACATCCTCGACCGGCCGATCGAGATCCGGAACGAGTCGGTCGTGGGAGCGCGATCGAGTGATCTGCACGACCAGATCACCGCGGCGGACATGGTCCCCGACCTGGCGATCATCCTGGTCGGCGCGAACGACATCACCCACCAGGTGCCCGCCAAGCGCTCGGCCCGTCGGCTGGCGTCCGCGGTCCGTCGCCTGCGGGCGATGGGCGCCGAGGTGGTCGTCGGCTCCGTCCCGGACTTCGGCACGATCAAGCCGCTGCCGGTCCCCCTGCGGACGGTCTGTCGCTACTGGAGCCGCCATCTCGCCCGTCGGCAGACGGTGGCCGCCGTCGAGGCCGGGGCCCGCGTCGTGTCGCTCGCGGACGTCCTCGAGCCGCTGTTCCTGCTCAAGGGCGACGCCCTGTTCGGTGACGATCGGTTCCATCCGAGCGCCGAGGGGTATGCGACGGTGTCCAGCTTCCTGGTCGCTGCCGCAGTGGCTCAGTGGCGCACCCGCGAGGCGGCGCCGATCGAGGGCGAGCCCGAGGAGCGGATGCCGCTCGAGCGTGCCGCGGAAAGGGCGTCCGAGCACGGCGGCACGCAGGTCTCCCCGTCCCGCGGCCGGCGCTGGGCGACCGAGCTGCGACGTCGGCGCTGACGCCGCTCCCGGACGAACGACGGGCCCCGCCGTGACGGCGGGGCCCTTCGTTCGTCAGCGTCAGTTGTCGCCGCGCAGGATCGCCAGGACGCGCAGGATCTCCAGGTAGAGCCAGACCAGCGTCACGGTCAGACCGAACGCCGCGCGCCAGGACTCCCGCTCGGGGAGACCGGCCGCGACACCGCGCTCGACGTAGTCGAAGTCCAGGATCAGACACAGCACCGCCAGGCCGATCGCGATGAGCGACACGACCAGGCCCAGGGCGCCGAACGACCGCAGCCCACCCTGATCGAGCACGCCGAAGATGCTCAGCACGAAGTTCGCCAGCATCACGCCCAGGAACGCGAAGAGCGAGATCATGACGACCTTGCGGAACTTCTCGGTGACCCGGATGTTGAAGAACTTGTACGCGGCCAGCGTGGCACCGGCGGCCACGAAGGTGGCGAGCACCGCCTGGAAGACGATTGTCGCGTCGCCCACCCAGGTGGACACGATCTTGGAGAAGGCACCGACGAACACGCCCTCGACCGCGGCGTACGCGAGCACGAGCGCCGGGCTGATCACCTTCTTGAACGAGTTGACCATCGCCAGGACGAAGCCGACGATGGCGCCGCCCATGGCGAACATCCAGGCCTTCTGCACCGCCGAGGCGTCGACGCCGCCGGCCGTCCACAGATCGCCGATCAAGAACCAGGTGACGGCCGCCGCCAGCACGACGGTGCCGAGCGTGATGGCGGTCTTCTCCACCACGGTGTCGAGCGTCATGCGACCGCTCGGTGCCGCCGTCGGCAGGCCGGACGACTGTCCGCCGGCGCCGCCGGACAGGTCGATCCTCCACTGCGACGGGTCGGCGTACTGCGTCGTCGCCCGACCGTTGAACTCCGCGTTGTTCGCGAAGACCGGGTTGCTGCTTCTCATGCTTCCTCCGGGAAGTCTGGCCCCGCGCGCCGGTGGTGGCGGGGTCGGTGTCTCTACCCTAACGAACGCTCCCGACGCCCGTGCTCTTCCCGCTCAGCGGTTCTTCTCGCTCTTCTTCCCCGCCTTCGGCGCGTCCTCGACCGCGGACATCAGGGCGGGCACCTTGAGGTACGGCGCCGGTCGGTCCTGCGGCTCGGCGCCCGCCACCGGCTGCGTCGGGTCGTCGAGGGTCGACTCGACCATCCGCATCGGGTAGACGTTCCACGCGGTGGCTCCGGTCTCGAGGACCACGGGCACCCAGGCGCCCGGGACCGTGCAGGCATCGGCGTCGTCGGGGCCGAACTCGACCAGGCAGCCGTCGCCTCCGGGCGCGGAGGTCGTCAGCGGCCGTCCGTCCTGGTCGAAGAGCTGGACGCCACTGACCGGGGCCCCGGTCGCGTCGTAGGCGAAGATGTTCGTCACCTGCCGGCCGTCCGTCGTCATCAGCCCGCCGGCGTCGCCGACGTACGGCATCTCGGCGGTGGACGACTCGAACCACGCGGCGTCCAGATCGGCTCGGGTCGGCACCTGGCTGAGCACCGACAGCGTCACGATCACCGCGAAGGCGTTGCCCGCGACGATCAGCCCCCGCATCCACGCGGGCCAGCCACGCAGACCGACCACGACACTGCCGGCGACCATCACGCCGAGCAGCACCCACAACACCAACGAGCCGGGCATCAGGTCACCGGTGACGCCGAACAGCACGCCGACGATCTGGTAGGCGGCCCAGCCTCGGACCAGCCACCACGCCGGACGCAGCGAGACCAGGAAGTCCAGAACGGCGTCCATCGCGGGGCTGCTGCGCAGGGACAGGTTCAGATCGCGCAGCCGGGACCGGAGATCCTCGGCCGTCCGTCGCAGCGGATCCGACCGGCGCTCCGGCGACGGCAGTCCCGCCGCCCGGCGCAGCTCGGCGGCGTAGCCATCGGGGTCGGGCAGCTCGCGGGCGAGGTCCTCGGCGTAGGCCTCGGCGAGATCGGCCTCGAGCCCCTCGGTGAGCTCCTCGACCTCCTCCGGCGGCAGGTCGGCCAGGGCAGCGCGGACCGCGGCGGCGAAGGCGGTGATCTCGGCGGGGAGGGTCGGGGCGTTCATGAGGCGACTCCTTCGAGCAGACGGTCCATGGTGCGGGCGAAGTCCGCCCAGGTCTTGCGCTGTTCGGCCAGCATCGTGCGGCCCTGCGGGGTGATCCCGTAGTACTTGCGATGCGGCCCCTCCTCGCTCGGGACCACGTAGGAGGTGAGGGCACCCGCCGAGTAGAGGCGGCGGAGCGTCCCGTAGACGGAGGCGTCGCCGACCTCGTTCAGCCCGGCCGCGCGCAGGCGGCGGACGACGTCGTATCCGTAGCCGTCCTCGTCGTGGACGACCGCGAGCACGGCGACGTCGAGCACCCCCTTGAGGAGCTGGGTGGCATCCATGTCGTGAACAGTACCACGCAATGCGCATTAGTGTGCATCGCGAAGAACCCGTGTCGCGAGCATGTCCGAGGGTCGCGCCACCGCGCTCGATAGGTTCGGAGCATGGCCGAGACCGCACCTGCCCACGTCGACGACCGCTTCCACCGCGGCGTCGTCTCCTTCACCCGACGCGGCGGCCGACTCAACGACCGCCAACAGCGCGCCTGGGACGAGCTGGCCGACGCGTTCGTCGTCGACGTGCCGCGCGGTCGGTCCAGCACCTCCGTCGCCGAGGGGTTCACGCTCGACCCGGTGACCGTTTTCGGCCGGTCGGCCCCCGTCGTCCTCGAGATCGGCAGCGGCCAGGGCGAGTCGCTCGTGCACGCCGCCGCCGAGCATCCTGACGTCGACTTCCTCGGCCTGGAGGTCTACGTGCCCGGCGTGGCCCAGACGCTCCTGGCGATGCGTCGCACCGGCGTGCGGAACGTCCGACTGGCCGTGGTCGACGCCGTTCCCGCTCTTGGCCGGATGCTGCCGGCGTCCTCCCTGGAGGAGGTGCGGGTCTGGTTCCCCGACCCGTGGCACAAGAAGCGCCATCACAAGCGACGTCTCGTCACCGACGACTTCGTCCCCCTCGTGCGTCGTGTGCTGCGGCCGGGCGGGGTGTGGCGACTGGCCACCGACTGGCAGGACTACGCCGACCAGATGCGCGAGGTGCTCGACCGCGCCGAGGGCTTCTCGTTCTCGGGCGCCTGGGATCCGCGCTTCGAGGGCCGACCGGTGACCAAGTTCGAGGCCAAGGGCCTGCGCGCCGGTCGCACCATCCGCGATCTGAGCGCGACTAGGATGACGCCATGAGCGCCGAGCCCACGATCGCCGAGATGCTGGGGATCGAGCCCGAGTCCCGGGTGTGGATCGTGGGCGACTCGGTCGAGGAGACCGCGCTGCTCGATCCGCTGCCCGAGGGTGTCGAGCTCTTCCAGGACGAGGAGCCCGAGGTCGTCGAGGGCTGGTTCGACGACACCTGGACAGGCGCGCAGCACCAGCGCGAGCCGGTCGAGCCGCCGCGACCGACCGACGTCGACACCGCGGTGGTGGCCGTGTCGAACACCCACGAGTTCCACATGCGCCTGGACGACGCCCTCCCCCGGATGGGCTCGGTCGACCGGGTGTGGATCGTCTTCCCGCCCCACGAGGTTCCGCTGCAGATCGTGCGCAACGGCGTGGACGAGTACGGCTGGGAGGCCGGCGAGACGCTCACCCTCGACGACACGTGGGCGGCGATCTCGCTCGATCACGACTGACGGTGCTCCCGGCGGGACTCGAACCCGCACTGGGACGGGTTTAAGCCGTCTGCCTCTGCCGTTGGGCTACGGGAGCAGGCCCAGCCTACGAGGCGTCCGACCGGCGATCGACGACGACGTCGATCGGCTCGGCCCCCGCGAGCAGTCGGTCGACCTGACGCAGGACGACGGCCTCGATCCGCGGCCGCATGGCCGAGCTCATGCCGCCGACGTGCGGACTGATGATGACGCCCGGCGCCGACCACAGCGGGTGGTCCGCCGGGAGGGGCTCGGGATCGAACACGTCCGAGGCGTAGCGCAGTCGCCCGGCCTCGGCGAGCACCGCGTCGGTGTCGGCGGTCAGACCGCGGGCGACGTTCACCACGACCGCCCCGTCGGGCAGCCGGCCCAGGAAGTCGGCGTCCACCAGCCGCTCGGTGTCGGCCGTCAGCGGCACGGCGACGACCACGGCGTCGACCGTCGGCAGGAGCTCGGGCAGGTCCTGGGGGCCGTGCACGATCCCGTCGGCGTCGCGGCGCGCGCGGGAGCCGACCCGCACAAGCTCGCAGCCGAAGCCGTCGAGTCGGCGCGCGACCCGCGACCCGATGCCACCGACGCCGAGCAGCATCACCCGCCGGTCGAGCAGGCTGGAGGTCCAGCGCTTCTCCCAGCGGCCCTGTGCCTGCTGCCGCGCGAAGACGTCGAGGTCACGGACCGCGGCGAGGAGCAGTGCGGTCGCGAGCTCGGCCGTGGAGTCCTCGTGCACGCCGACGGCGTTGGCGTACCGACCGCCGGGGATGCGCTCGGCGACGCCGTCGTACCCGAGTGCCTGCCCCTGGATCAGTCCGATCCGCGAGGCGTCGACGCGCTCGAGGGCGGACGGGTCGACGGTGTACGGCCACAGGGCCAGGTCGATCCAGCCCGCCGGCTGTGGCTCGTGCACGCCGTCCCAGACCGCGACCTCGACGGGTCGCTCGGCCAGAACCGGCAGCCAGCTCTCGTCCGGAACGGTGACGCGCATCATGACCTCCGTGCGGCGGCTCGGGCGATCCCGTCGAGGATGTCGTGCTCGCTGACGACGATCTCGTCGGTCTGGCGGGGCAGGTGTTCGAGGATCCGGTCCAAGATGAGCGCACCGCCGGTGATGACGTCGGCGCGACCCGGATGCATGAAGGGCAGGGCCCGGCGATCGGCGTACGGCATCTGCGCCAGGGAGGTGCAGGCCG
Source organism: Aeromicrobium choanae (assembly GCA_029265505.1). Lineage (GTDB taxonomy): Bacteria > Actinomycetota > Actinomycetes > Propionibacteriales > Nocardioidaceae > Aeromicrobium > Aeromicrobium choanae_A. The sequence continues at coordinate 1,777 of JAJUII010000018.1, read as the reverse complement.
CCCGCACCTGGTCGATCGGCAGCCGGGCGAGGTGGATCCGCTCGTGGTCGTAGGACGGCAGACCGAGCGCGTGAGCGGCGATGGTGGTGATCGTGCCGGCGACACCGACGATCTCGCGCGTCGGCTCCAGGTCACGCATCACCGGGGCGATCACCTGGTCGAGGTGGGACATGCACGCGGTCGCCTCGGCGACGGTGGGCGGATCGCCGTGCAGGAAGCGCTCGGTCATCCGCACCGAGCCGAGGTCGAAGGAATGGGAGAACGTCGGTCCGGCGACGCCCTGGACGACCTCGGTCGAGCCGCCACCGAGATCGATGACGGTGGTGAGCACCTCGGCGAGATCGCCGGTGGCGCCCTCGAACGAGGCGCGCGCCTCCTCGAGCCCGGACAGGACGCGCGGCTCGACGCCCAGGACGGCCTGCACCGCCTGGGAGAACTCCGCGGCGTTGGAGGCGTCACGAACCGCCGAGGTTGCCGCGAAGGAGACGGTCCGCACCCCCATCGTCTCGATCGTGCGGGCGTACTCGCGGCAGGCCTCGAGGGTCCGCTCGATCGCCTCGGGCGCCAGGGCGCCGGTCTCGTCGACGCCCTGGCCGAGCCGGACGATGCGCATGTCCCGCAGCAGGTCGGTCTTGGAGTCTCCGTCGATCTCGGCGATCAACAGCCGGATGGAGTTGGTTCCGCAGTCGATGGCCGCCACGCTCGTCCCGCCCATGCCGATCAGGCTATCGGTCGGCGATCGTGGTCGACCCCTCCGCTCCGGTCGCGGTCAGGAGTCGGCCGGCTCGGGCGCGGCGCAGTCGGTCCCGGTCCACCAATCCCCGAGCAGGTCCAGCGCCTCGTCGCCGAGCGGGTTCACGCCCGGCCCCTTCGCGAGGGCGTGCGCGACCAGGACGTGCAGACACTTGACCCGGTCGGGCATGCCTCCGGCGCTGATGCCGGCGATCTCCTCGACGTGGCCGATCGCCTCGCGCGCGGCGAGATAGGACTCGTGCGCGGCGCGGTAGGCGGCCGCGAGCTCGGCGTCCGTCTTCAGCCGCTCGCTCATCTCGGCCATGAGGCCCGAGGCCTCCAGGGTGCCGATCGCGCCGGTCAGCCGCGGACAGGTCAGGTAGTACAGCGTCGGGAACGGCGTGCCGTCGGGCAGTCGCGGCTCGGTCTTGACGTTGTTGGGGTGGCCGGAGGGGCACCGCGAGGCCACCTCGATGATGCCGCGAGGGGGGCGACCGAGCTGGGCTCGGACGGCCTCGATGTCGGCAGGGTCGATCATCACTCAGGCTCCAGCGGGTCGTCGGTGGGTTCTGTCCGGTCCTGCTCGCCCGGCTCGCGGCCGGCCTCCTCGACCGAGCCCCAGAGCCGCTCCAGCCAGGACGGCCGCGGGGCGAGCTCGGGATCGCGCAGCGTCGAGGCGCGTCCCTGCAGCTCGCCGTCGACGCCGATGACGCGGTAGCCGACCTCGCCGGGCATGACCCAGCCGAAGCGCTCACGCGCCTGCTGACGGATGTAGGCCGGGTCGCTCCACCGGCGCTGCTGGTCCTCCAGCTCCTCGATCTCGGCCTCGGCGGCGCGGTTCTGCGCTTCGAGCGCGGCGATCTCGGACCGTTGCTGCCACCAGGCGTGCACCGAGGCGGTGTAGGACGCGATCAGCGAGACGGCGACCACGAGCAGGATCGCCGCACGGGTGGTGAACTTCGTGCCGCTGCCGGTCGGCGTCTCGCGACGGGCCGACCCCAGAGGTGGCCGCGACGCCCTCGGGTCGCGGGGGCCCGCGGGGGGG
>JAJUII010000222.1 GCA_029265505.1 Aeromicrobium choanae | reverse complement strand
GCTCGCGGTGACCTTCGACTTCCAGCGCCCGTGCACGTTTCGCGAAGTGGTCCTCATCAGCCGCAGCAAGCGGCTCAGCGTGAGGATCGAGGTCGCCGCGGCGGCAACGGGGCCCTGGCAGGCGGCCTACGACCGGGCGCGTGCCGACTGCCCCGACACGCAGTTCCACAGGCTGATGCTGGCCGCACCCGCGACCGGGCGCCATCTGCGCCTGACTGTCCAGGCCGAGGGTATCACCTGGCTCGACGAGGTCCTGGCCTGGGGCGAGGCGGAGGTCACCGCCGACATGCCGGAAGCCTACCGGCCCGTGGTGTCCCCGCCCATCGTCGCCGAGATCGCCTTCAGCTCGATTCCCGGAATCGCCAAGACCAGCTTCTCCGATGCACGCTACTGGGACTGGCTCCGCGAGATTGGCAATGCCGCTGTTCAGCCCGCCGTGTGGTCCGTGCCGATCGGCTTCGGCCTCATGGTCGCTGGCTCGCTGGTGTCGCGATCGAAGGTGCCGGCCAACGTCGGCCGCACCATGGTGCGACTGCACACCCCCGAACGGGTGCGCGTGGACCGCCGATTCTGAGCCCGCCTCAGATGCGGCGGGCGGACTCCAGCCGGTCGAAGGCGTCAAGCACCTGCTCCATCGAGGGCTTCTCCATCGTCGCGACGGCCGCGGGGGCGCGACCCTCACGCTCCTGGCGCAGGTGTCGCTTGATCGTCGACGTCGAGCAGCCGAGTCGCTCGGCCAGCTGCCGACAGGTCTCGTCCGGATGGGCCCGCCGTGCCGCGATCACCGCCTCGTGATCGACCGGGCCGCCGCCGACACGGGCGGTGCCGTAGGGGCTGGAGTCGACCTGCACCTCGATACCGAGCTCGCGACGCAGCTTGCGTCGCTCGGCCTCGCTCGTGCAGGCCAGGAACCCGGACACGTCGACCTCGACGACGGCGCGGTACAGGCATTCGGCGAAGACGTCGCAGCCGGCACACCGGCGATGGGCGGCGCGGCGCTTGGCGAGATAGTCACGCCACTGGTCGGCGGAGACCTCGCGACGCGAGGGCGGGGACAGCAGGATCTCGTCCTGGTACATCTCCGGTGCCATCGCACACGGGGGGAGCGTTGGCCTCATTGCCACCACCTCTTTCCCTATGCCCCCAGCCTAGAGGTACATTCCTCCGGTCTCGGCCGGTGGGGCGTTCTCGCCCTTGTCGCCTTGCTCACCCTCACCGGCGTGATTCGGCAGCGCAAGCCGCATGTTCTGCAGTTGGCTCTGCGCCTGCACCTGCTGGGCGTACAGCGCGGCCTGGATCCCGTGGAACAGGCCCTCGAGCCAACCGACGAGCTGCGCCTGGGCGACGCGGAGCTCGGCCTCGCTCGGCGCCTCCGCGTCGAACGGCAGGCTCAAGCGGTCGAGCTCCTGGCCCAGCTCGGGCGCCAGACCGTCCTTCAGCTCGTCGATCGACTGCGTGTAGATGTCGCGCAGCCGCGAGCGGCTGGCCGGGTCGAGCGGCGCCGACTTCACCTCATCGAGCAGCTGACGGATCATCCCGCCGATCCGCATGACCTTCGCGGGCTGCTCCACCAAGTCGGTCAAGGGCGTGGCCTTGGAGTCCTGGGAGGCGGCGACAGGCTTGCCTTCGGGGTCGATGATCCGGTCGTCGGTCATGGGTCCAGCCTAGGCGACGGCCGGTGGGAGGGCCCCACGGATCAGGCGCGAACGTCCAGAACCACCTTGCCGACGTGGGTCGACGCCTCCAGGGTGCGGTGGGCGTCCGCGACCCGTGCGAGGGGCACCACCTCGTGGACCAGGGGGCGGACCCGTCCGGCCGCGACCAGCGGCCAGACCCGCTCGGCGAGCTCGGCCATGATCGCGGCCTTCTCCTCGGCCGGGCGGAACCGCAGCGAGGTGGCGGTGACGGTGGCCTGCTTCTGCAGGACCGCGGCGAGATCGAGCTCGCCCTTGACGCCACCCTGCAGGCCGATGACGACCAGCCGGCCCCGTCGCGCGAGCGCCTTGACGTTCCGCGGCAGGTACTTCGCGCCGATGATGTCGAGGACGACGTCGGCTCCACCGTGCTCGCGACACGCCTCGACGAAGTCCTCCTCGCGGTGGTCGACGACCACGTCGGCGCCCAGCCCGCGAACCACCTCGGCCTTCGCGGGGCTGCCGACGGTGGTGATCACCGTCGCGCCGAAGGCCTTGGCGAGCTGGATCGCGGTGGTGCCGATCCCGCTGCCGCCGCCGTGCACGAGAAGCGTCTCGCCCTCACGGAGCCCCGCCACCTGGAACACGTTCGACCAGACGGTGGCGAACGTCTCCGGCACCGCGGCCGCCTCGAGCAGGGACAGCCCGTCCGGGATCGGGACGACCTGGCCGGCCGGGACGGCGACGCGCTCGGCGTAGCCGCCGCCGGACAGCAACGCGCAGACCTCGTCGCCCTCCGTCAGGTCCGCCACGCCCTCGCCGACGGCCGCGACGACGCCGGAGCACTCCAGCCCGAGCACCTCGGTCGTGCCGGGAGGCGGCGGATAGTGGCCCTGGCGTTGCAGGAGGTCGGCGCGGTTGACGCCGGCGGCGGCGATCTCGACGACGACCTCGCCGGGTCCGGGCTCGGGCGTGGGGACGTCGGCGACGACGAGGCTCTCGGGTCCTCCGGGCTCTTCCACGATCACGGCTCGCATGGGTCCCACCGTAGTGAGGGCACACTGGGGTGCATGCGCGCGACGCTCATCCAATTGGCGGCCACTCTCGACAGCTCACGCAACCGTGACCTCGTCCGGGAGCGGCTCGCGGCCGTCCGGGACACCGATCTGGTCGTCCTGCCCGAGGCGACCATGTACGACT
>JAJUII010000172.1 GCA_029265505.1 Aeromicrobium choanae | reverse complement strand
GACCGATCCGGAGAATCCGACGATCGCCGCCGACGGCGTCGACGTCTCCGCGCCGATTCGTGAGCCCGAGGTCACCGCGGTGGTCAGCCCGGTGGCGACCGTGCCCGAGGTGCGCGAGCAGCTCGTCGCCCTGCAGCGCGAGCTCATCGCGCAGGCGGGGGAGGGGATCGTCGTCGAGGGGCGCGACATCGGCACGGTGGTGGCGCCCGGCGCCGACCTGAAGATCTACCTCGTCGCCGATCCGGTGGCCCGTGCACGACGCCGAGCCGCCGAGCTCGGCGTCGAGGACGAGGAGGCGATGGCGGCCGCCCTCGCCGAGCGGGACCGCATCGACTCGAACCGCGCCGCGTCCCCGCTGGCGCAGGCCGAGGACGCCGTGGTCGTGGACGGCACGCACCTGTCGCTCGAGCAGGTCATCGACCACATCGTCGAGCTCGCGCGCCGCTGATCCCGCCACGGGCGGAGGCCGGTTGGAACCGAGGCGTGGAGTCTGGCAGAATGGGGGATCGCGTCCGGAGTCGGCCAGGCCCTCTCACCTGCCCTCACCGGCCCCTCGATGCCGCCTCGGCCTGCCCCACACGCCACGGCGCCGTCACCACAGATCGACACACCAAGGAGACACCACACTCGTGGCAGTCAAGATTCGCCTCAAGCGGATGGGCAAGATCCGCACGCCGTTCTACCGCATCGTCGTCGCCGACAGCCGCAAGAAGCGCGATGGCCGCGTGATCGAGGAGATCGGCACGTACAACCCCAAGACCGAGCCGTCGACGATCCACGTCGACTCCGAGCGCGCGCAGTACTGGCTGGGCGTCGGCGCGCAGCCGACCGAGGCCGTCGCGGCGATCCTCAAGCTCACCGGCGACATCGGTGGCAAGCCGAGCCTGAAGCAGCCGGAGCCGAAGGCCGACAAGGCCGCGATCTTCGACGCCGCGCTCAAGGACCTGCACGCCGAGCCGAAGAAGTCGGCCACCACGGCCAAGAAGAAGGACAAGGCCGACGAGCAGCCGGCCGCCGAGGAGCCGAAGGCCGAGGAGGCCCCGGCCGAGGAGTCGACCGCCGACGAGGCTCCGGCCGAGGACGCGAAGGCCGACGAGGCCTGATCATGGGCGCGCCCATGCAGGAGGTCGTCGAGCACCTCGTCTCCGGCATCGTCGATCATCCCGACGAGGTCAGCGTCCGCACCAAGCAGACGCGTCGTGGCGAGCTGTTCGAGGTTCGGGTCAACCCGAACGACCTCGGCAAGGTCATCGGCCGCCAAGGTCGCACGGCCACGGCGATCCGCACCGTCGCATCGGCGATCGCCGGCCGCGGCGGAGCCCGGATCGACTTCGTGGACGTCGACCGCCGCCGCTGACCGCCGATGCGTCTCGTCGTCGGCCGCATCGGCCGCGCCCACGGCATCCGCGGCGAGCTCTCCGTCGAGTCCAGGACCGACGAGCCCCAACGGCGCTTCGCGCCGGGCTCGTCGGTCCTGTGCCGTGACGGGGTCCTCACCGTCACGGCCTGCCGCCCGCACGCCGGGCGCCTGCTGATCTCGTTCGCCGAGATCCCCGACCGAACGGCCGCCGAGGGCTACCACGGTGCGCTGCTCGAGGTCGAGGTCGATCCCGACGAGACCAGCGACGACGGCGCCTTCTACGACCACCAGCTGATCGGACTGACCGTCGTGGCCGACGGTGTCGACCGCGGCCGGGTGGTCGACGTGCTGCACCTTCCCGCCCACGACTCCCTCGTGGTCGACGTCGGCGGTCGGCAGGTCCAGGTGCCGTTCGTCGAGGCGCTGGTCCCCGACGTCGACCTCGCCGGAGGCCGGGTCACGGTCCTCGACCGCCCGGGGCTGCTCGACCCCGACGAGGCCGACGAGGTCCGCTGATGCGCATCGACGCGATCTCGATCTTCCCCGACTACTTCGCGCCACTGGACCTGTCGTTGCCCGGCAAGGCGCGCCGCGCCGGCATCGTGGAGTTCGCCGCCCACGATCTGAGGACGTGGACCCACGATCGTCACCGCACGGTCGACGACACGCCCTACGGCGGCGGCGCCGGGATGGTCATGCGTCCCGAGCCCTGGGGTGAGGCGCTCGACGCCGTGTGCCGCGACGAGACCCTCGTGATCGTCCCGACGCCGTCGGGCCTGCCCTTCACCCACGCCGACGCCGTCCGCCTGTCGAGCGAGCGTCACCTGGTCTTCGCCTGCGGTCGCTACGAGGGGATCGACCAGCGGGTCATCGACCACGCCGCCTCGCGCTGGCGGGTCGAGGAGATCTCCCTCGGCGACTTCGTCGTCAACGGGGGAGAGGTCGCCGCACTCGCCATCATCGAGGCGGTCGTGCGACTGCTGCCCGGCTTCATGGGCAACCCGGAGTCGCTCGCCGAGGAGTCCCACGCGGACGGGCTGTTGGAGTATCCGGTGTACACCAAGCCGGCGCACTGGCGCGGGCTCGACGTGCCGGAGATCCTGCTGTCCGGCGACCACGGGCGGATAGCCGCCTGGCGCCGAGAGCAGTCCGAGCGGCGCACTCGCGAGCGTCGCCCGGATTTAACCGGGGAGCAGGCGCCGTAACACGACCGAAACAGAGAGGTCGGCGGGCCGTAATCGGCCTTGAGCAGTATCGATCCAGCGTCACGGGGCAAGGGAGCTCGGGCGCCTCGATTCGAACTTCTACTGCGAAGAGGTTGATATGGAACCCGGAACAATCTGGTTGCTGGTCACGGCAGCCTTCGTGCTCTTCATGACGCCCGGCCTGGCGTTCTTCTACGGCGGCCTCGTCAAGGCGCGCAGCGTCATCTCGATGATGATGCTCAGCTTCGGGGCGATGGGTCTGGTCTTCGTGCTGTGGGTGCTCTACGGCCTCAACATGGCCGCGGACGGAGACGGTGACCTGATCCCGCACGTCCTGGGCAACCCGTTCTCCGACTTCGCACTGTCCGACCTGACGAAGGCCGATCCCTCCGCGCTCGCCGGCATCGCGTTCGGCTCGACCTTCGCCGTCATCACCACGGCGCTCATCTCCGGCGCGGTCGCCGACCGTGCGCGCTTCGGTCCGTGGATGATCTTCGCGGGCCTGTGGGCCACCCTCGTCTACTTCCCGACGCAGGGCTGGATCTGGGGCGGCGACGGCTGGATCCAGAACTTCAGCGTCGGCGGCCGTGAGGTCCTCGACTGGGCCGGCGGCACCGTGGTCCACATCAGCGCCGGTGCGGCCGCGTTCGCCCTGGCTCTCGTCCTCGGCAAGCGCAAGCAGGGCTTCGACAAGGAGTCGGCCGAGCCGCACAACGTCCCGCTGGTGCTCATCGGTGCCGCCATCCTGTGGTTCGGCTGGTTCGGCTTCAACGCCGGCGCGGCCACCGACGACGGCACGGGTGCGCTGATCTTCCTCAACACGATCGTCGCGCCGGCCGCCGGCATCTTGGGCTACATCGTCATCGAGTACTTCAAGGACGGAAAGCCGACCGCCGTCGGCGCCGCCTCGGGCATCGTCGCCGGTCTGGTCGCCATCACCCCGGCCTGCGCGAACCTGTCGCCCTTCTGGGCCATCGTCCTCGGTGCGGTCGCCGGTGCGGCCTGCTGCTTCGCGATCGACCTGAAGTACAAGCTCGGGTACGACGACTCGCTCGACGTGGTCGGTCTGCACCTCGTCGCCGGCGTCATCGGCACCCTCTACCTGGGCTTCTTCGCGATCGGCCTGGACTCGTTCACGGCGGCCGACGGTGACGCCGCGGCCGTCGCCGAGTGGTCGAGCCTGGGCCTGTTCGTCGGCGGAGGCATCGACCAGCTGATCACCCAGATCGTGCCGGTCATCGCCGTCATGGCCTACTCGTTCGGTGTGGCCTTCGTCATCGCGAAGGCGCTGGAGGCCACCATCGGCTTCCGCGTCACCGAGGACGAGGAGATCGCCGGCATCGACAACGTCCTGCACGGTGGCGAGGCCTACAAGTTCGACTGAGACCTCGACCCTCGCGGCGCCCCGTCCCCGATTTCGTCGGGGGCGGGGCGCTGTGGCACAATGGGGCGCTGGTGCCGGACGGCTCTGCCACGAGGGAGCCCCCGCCACGCACCACACCGAATCCTTCGCAACACCGATCGTCCGTCAGGTGACTTGTGGCACCGGCGAGGAGACCACCATGACCAACGTCATCGACCAGATCGCCGCCGAGCAGAAGCGCGACGACATCCCCGAGTTCCGCGCCGGCGACACGCTGAAGGTGCACGTCAACATCGTCGAGGGCAACCGGTCGCGTGTGCAGGTCTTCCAGGGCATCTGCATCAAGGTCCAGGGATCGGGCATCGGCCGCACGTTCACGGTCCGCAAGGTCAGCTTCGGCGTCGGCGTCGAGCGCACGTTCCCGCTGCACTCGCCGGTGATCGAGAAGATCGAGGTCGCCACCCGTGGCGACGTCCGCCGCGCCAAGCTCTACTACCTGCGCAACCTGCGCGGCAAGGCCGCCAAGATCAAGGAGAAGCGCGAGGACTGACTCCGCGCCTCAGCACGTCGACCCCGCGCATCGAGCGGGGTCGACGTCGTCTCGGGGTCGGCGCACCGCTGCGCGTTCGTGCGGGACCGAGCCGCTAGGCTCGTCGGGTGGCCGAGGAGAAGAAGCACCAGCTGCCGTTGTGGCAGGAGTCGATCCTGCTGGTGGCCACGGCGCTCGTGCTGGCGCTGATCGTCAAGACGTTCCTCTTCCAGGCCTTCTACATCCCGTCGGACTCGATGGTCCCGACGATGATCCAGGACGACAAGCTCCTCGTCCAGAAGTGGTCGTATTGGGGGGACGAGCCCGAGCGCGGTGACATCGTGGTGTTCCGCGATCCGGGCAACTGGCTGGGGGCGATGGACTCCGGCGGCCAGAGCAACGCCGTCCAGCGCGCCCTGGAGGTGGTCGGCCTCTTCCCCTCCGGTGGCCACCTCATCAAGCGCGTCGTCGGCATCGGCGGGGACACGGTGGCCTGCTGCGACGACGACGGTCGCCTGACCGTCAACGACGCACCGATCGACGAGCCGTATCTGGCTGATCAGGAGGCGAACGCCGAGCAGGAGTTCTCCATCGAGGTGCCGCAGGGCTACCTGTGGGTGATGGGGGACAACCGCGGGAACTCCGCCGACTCGCGAGCCCACATGGGCGAGCCGGGCGGGGGGTTCATCTCCGAGGACGACGTGGTCGGCAAGGCGTGGCTGCGCGTGTGGCCGATGGATCGCTTCGGGTTGATCGACGGCACCGACGCCTTCGACGAGGTCCCATGAGCGCCGCCCCGTCGCTGCGGATCGAGCGCCGACTGCTGCGGGAGGGTCGCGCGGCCGTCGCCTGCGTCGACGAGGTCGGGCGCGGTGCCCT
>JAJUII010000088.1 GCA_029265505.1 Aeromicrobium choanae | reverse complement strand
TGATCGGCTCGTCGATCCGGTCCCGGAGCGCTCGCGACAGCTCCCGCTCGGCCTCGTCCGGGCTCATCCCGCCGACGTCGACCCGGGCGATCGTGGTGTCGGCCGGAAGCCGCTCCCCGGTCATGATGTGGCCGACGACATAGGCGAGCGCGAGGACGCCCACCAGGGCCCCGCCACCGATCCACAGACGTCGGCGGGTCACCGGCCACCCCTGTAGGCGGTCTTCTCGGACTCCTCGTGACGCACGATCGAGCCGTAGTGCGACCGGTAGTAGAGCAGGGGGTCGTCGGTCTCGTCCTGGTAGTCGGCCCACACCACGCGGCCGACGATGATCAGGTGGTCCCCACCCTCGTGCGTGGCCTCGGTCTCGCATTCGAGCCAGGCCAGCGCGTGATCCAGCAGCGCCAGCCCTCCGGGGCTGCGATGGTGCTCGATGTCGGCGAACTGGCCCTCCAGGGGACGACCGCGGTGGGCGAACCAGGCGGACGCCTCCAAGCCGCGCTCGTTGAGTATCGACACGGCCCAGCGTCCGGACTGGACCACGGCCTCGTGGAAGCGGCTCCCCTTGTTGCTGCACACCAGCACGAGGGGCGGGATGAGCGACACGGACGTGAACGCGCTCGCAGTCATGGCGTGATCGACGTCGTCGTGGACGGTCGACACCACCGTGACGCCGCTGGCGAATCGCGACAGCGCGCCGCGGAACGCGGCCTGATCGACGGACTTCTCCACCCGTCCAGCCTACGGGCCCGACATCACGGCGTCGTCCCGGCGTGTGGCGGTGCGGTCGCTCAGGCGATCCCGGCGAAGAGATCCTCCTCGAAGCCGGACTCGCCGACCGGCCCCTGCTCGCCCTTGGCGAGACGGAAGTACTCGGTGCCCCAGGTGATGGCGGCCAGGTCCATGCCCATCGCGAAGAAGTGGCCGTCCGGCGTGATCTGCGTGGCGTGGGCCTTCATCGCCGCCAGCTTCGCGGGCACCAGATCGGGCGCGGTGATGGCGGCGCTCAGATCCTCGTCCTCGACGAACATCGGCGGCGGCGCGTCCGGGTCGAAGTCGAACGGCGCCTCCAGGCCGGACTCCTCCATGAGGCGCGCACCCTCGCGCAGGCGGGACGCCGACTGCGCGACCCAGTAGACCTTGGCGACGTCCCACGCCGGTCCGAGGTCGCGACGATGGGAGGGCACCGCGGCGAGCGCGACCGCGTAGTGCGCGACCCGGTGCGCCTGGATGTGATCGGGGTGCCCGTAGTTGCCGAAGTCGTCGTACGTCACCAGGACCTGCGGGCGGACCTCGCGGATGACCTCGACGAGATGATCGGCCGCCTCGAGCAGGTCCGCACGCCAGAATGCGCGCGGGTCGACGTCCTCCATCGGCGCGGCGTGACCGTTCTCGTCCCAGATCATCCCGGAGTCGCGGTAGCGCCCGTCACCGCCGAGGCGCCGGAAGTCGGTCACTCCCAGGTGCTCCATCGCGCGGGTGAGCTCGCCCAGCCGGTGGGGGCCGAGGGCGTCCTCCCGGTCGGCGGCCAGGTGCGCCAGCTCCGGGACGAGCACCTCGCCGTGCTCACCGAGCGTGCAGGTCACGAGCGTCACGTGGGCGCCCTCGGCGGCGTACTTGGCCATCACGACGCCGGTGCCGATCGACTCGTCGTCGGGGTGGGCGTGCACGAGGAGCAGTCGACGATCAGCCATGCGGACCAATCTAGACATCGACGCGTGATCGCGGCTGACAGGATGGACCCCATGACCGACTCCTATCCACGGTTGGCAGCTCGCACCCTGCGCTTCACGCTCGGCATCCCTCGCAACCTCACGGTCGCGTCCGACGGCAGGACGGAGCGCTTCATCCGCACCCCCGACGGCGTGACCCGATCGGGGCGCTTGTGGGAGTACGACGTCTAGACCGGCCAGTAGAACCTCCTGGTGGACCCTTAGGCGATGCTGGGCTGCGAGTATGACCACATCTCGACCGAGGAGCGTGCCCGCCGCTAGCTCGACCGCGAGGGGTCCGGCGGGCTGGTCTCGTACGACGTGGACGAGCAGGGACGCCGCGCCTGCTTCCCGCTCTCGGGGCGGCTCTTCGTGGTCGACCTGGCCGAACGCCGGGTCCGCGAGCTGCCCGCGGTGGGGGCGGTGATCGATCCGCGTCTCGACCCGACCGGGAGCCGGGTGGCCTACGCGAACTCCGCCGGCGAGCTGCGCGTGATCGAGGCCGACGGCAGCGGCGACCGCGTCCTGGCCGCTCCGGACTCCGACACGCAGGCCTGGGGGCGGGCGGAGTTCATCGCAGCCGAGGAGATGGAGCGGTTCCGCGGATTCTGGTGGGCGCCGGATGGCTCCTCGCTGCTGGCCGAGCGCTTCGACGACCGCGACGTGCCGGTCTGGCACATCGCCGATCCCGCCCATCCCGACCGACCCGCCCAGCCCCAGCGCTACCCGGCGGCCGGGACGTCGAACAGCCGGGTGACACTGTGGCGCCTCTCCCTCGACGGCACCGATCCGATCGAGGTCCGCTGGGACCACGACGCCTTCGAATACCTCGCCCGGGTGCACTGGGCCGAGGACGCCGACCCGATCGTCCAGGTGCTCAGCCGTGACCAGCGGCGCAGCCTCGTGCTGCAGGTCGATCCGTCGAGCGGAGCGACGACGGTGCTGCGCGAGCTGAGCGACCCGGCCTGGGTCGAGCTGGCCTCCGCGCCGCAGCGTGATCCGCACGGTCGGCTGGTGACCCTCGAGGACGTCGACGGTCGTCGGCGGGTGTGCCTCGACGGTGAGCCGATCAGCGGTGACGCCTGGCAGGTGCGCTCGCTGGTCGCGGTGCAGGACGACGGGGTGCTGACCACGGCGTCGAGCGAGCCGACCGAGGTCCAGATCGTGCGCTTCGCCCCCGACGGCAGGGAGCAGGTGCTCACCGACGGGGCCGCCGTCCACGGTGCCGTGGTCGGCGGCGACACGACCGTCGTGGTCCGCAACGACGCCGAGTCGGCCACGACCAGCGTCACGGTGCTCTCCCCCACACGGCCGGCGGGGACCATCGCGGTCGTCGCCGAGCCGGTCCCGTTCGAGGCCCAGCCGGAGTTCGTCAAGCTCGGCGAGCGCCAGTTGCGCGCGGCCGTGCTGTTCCCCCGCGATCACGTGCCCGGCTCACGCCGACTGCCGATCCTCATGGACCCCTACGGCGGACCGCACGCCCAGCGCGTTCTGGCGTCCGGCCGCATGTTCCTCGAGGCCCAGTGGATGGCCGACCAGGGGTTCTGCGTGGTGGTCGCAGACGGGCGGGGCACGCCGGGACGTGGCTCGCACTGGGAGCGCGAGATCCTCCACCGCTTCGCCGAGGTCACCCTCCAGGACCAGGTCGACGCGGTCGCGGCGGTCGCCGCACGCTGGCCCGACGACGTCGACGCGGGACGGGTCGGCATCACCGGCTGGTCGTACGGCGGCTACCTGGCGGCGCTCGCCGTGCTGGCGCGCCCGGACGTCTTCCACGCGGCGGTCGCAGGCGCTCCGGTGACCGAGTGGCGCCTGTACGACACGTGCTACACCGAGCGCTATCTGGGACACCCCGACGAGCAGCCGGAGGTCTACGACGCGAACTCGCTGTTGCCGCTGGCCCCGCGACTGAGCCGTCCGCTCATGCTGATCCACGGGCTCGCGGACGACAACGTCGTGGCGGCGCACACCCTGCGCCTGTCATCGGCGCTGCTGGCGGCGGGTCGTCCGCACACGGTCCTGCCGCTGTCGGGCGTGACCCACATGACGCCTCAGGAGGAGGTGGCCGAGAACCTCAAGCTCATACAGATGGAGTTCCTGCGGCGGCATCTGTCGTGACGAGCCGCAGGCGTCGGCCGCCACGACCGGCGACCGGCCGGTTGATGGAGACGACCTCGGCGTGGCGACGCGGCGCCTGGACGAGCGAGGCGAGCGCCCGACCGAACTCCTCCACGGCCTGGTGCGCCTCGGCCAGACGGCCGAGCTGCAGGTGGAAGGACTGCCACATCTCGGGGTACTCGCGGGCGATCACGCGGGGCCCCTCGGGCATCTCGATGACCTTCTGGACGAACGCCTCGGCGTCCGCGCGCAGCGGATCGTGACCGCTGTAGTGGACGACGATGGGCGGCATCTGGTCGAAGTCGGCGTACAGCGGCGAGACGCTCGGGTCGAGCGGATCGGCACCGGCGAGGTACGCGCGGGCCCACCGGGTGGCGAGGGCGGGGGTGAACCACGGGTCGGAGCCGCCGGCGCGGGACTGCTGCACGTCGGCGTGCAGGTCCAGCCACGGGCTGATCATGCCGATCGCCGAAGGCATCGGCAGACCCTGGTCGCGGACCTCGAGCGCGAGCGAGAGGGCCAGGCCGGCCCCGGCGTCGTCACCGGCCAGCACGACCGTGGCGGGATCGACGCCGTAGTCTGGCAGCGCCCGGTACAGCGCGACGAGCGAGTCCAGGGCGGCCGGGTACGGGTTCTCCGGCGCCAGCGGGTACTCCGGGAGGATCACGTCCATCCCGGCGTGCAGGGCCAGGTTGGCGGCGAAGGCACGGTAGGCCTTCGCGCTGCCCACGACGCGTCCGCCTCCGTGAAGGTAGATCATCGTGGCGCGATCGGCCGCGGGACCGGCCCCCTCGACGGTGACGAACTGCACCGGCAGTCCGGCGATCACGTCGAAGTCGTAGATCGCACCCTCGGGAGCGTCTGCACCACCGACGACGGCGTCGGCCGTCGTGCGCTTGGCGCCGAGACTCACCCGCGGCGAGTGCATGAGAGAACGCGCCATCCGCAAACGGGTGCGCACGAGCGGCTTCGGAACGCTCATCGGATCTCCTCTGTGGCGACCGGTTCCATGGCGACCGGTGCAGCGGACCGGCCCTGGTAAGTAGGCATTGACTTCGGGAAGTGACGCCAGACTAGGTGTGTTCTGACGCGGTTGGCAATCTGAAATGGGAAAACGCGTGACCCACCTCATGACCATCTGTCAATCCAGTCACGCCAGTCACATTTGTCCCACTGGTTTCACCGTTATTTCAGCGGAGTCACACCGGTTGTCCTACGGTTTCCCCGTGGCCAGTGAACGCACACCGAAGCGGCGGATGAGCGCCGAGGCGCGCCGTGCCCAGATCATCGAGTCGGCACGGCGGGTCTTCGCGCGTCAGGGGTACGCCGCGAGCCGCACGCGGGAGATCGCCGCGGAGGCGGGGATCAACGAGGCGATGCTCTATCGCCACTTCCCGTCCAAGGAGGAGCTGTTCGAGGCGTCGGTGCTGGAGTCCATCGACGCCGCGATGGTCCGTGCGATGGACAACGCCAAGAGCATCAGCCGCTCACTGGCCGGCTCGGCCGCGCAGATCGACGACGGCATCCGCAAGTTCTTCCGCGACCTGGTCGACCTGGCCGTCGACCTGGGACCCCTCATCGGGGCGACCGCGTTCGGTCCCGACTCCCCCGTGCGCGCCAAGCTGATCGACCGCCTCGACGCCCTGTTCGCGGTCGCCACGTCGATCACCGAGGACGGCATCCCCGACCTCATGAAGGAGGACGTGGACGTGCGGCTCGGCCTGGAGAAGATCTTCGGGGCGCTGTGGTTCGCCGCCGAGATGGCCCGCTGGACCGGCCGACCCTACGACCGCGAGGCCGTCATCGACCAGATGATGCTGACCATCCAGGAGGGACTCATCACCCTTCCGGAGGAGGAGACGCCGGCTCCCGCTTGAGCCGTCGAGGCGCCGTCGGCAGCGGCGCCGCCCGCACCGGCTGCTCGTCTGGCGCGAGCCAGCCTCCGGCCCGCTCGACACGCGCGGCCAGACCGGGGTGATCGGCCACCGCCACGACCCAGGCGGCGTCCTCGTAGTCGTCCTCGCCGGCGAACTCGTCGCGGTGCAGCGTCGCCGCGATCCCGGCCTCGGCCAGCTCGTCACGGAACGCCTCGGCGTCGTCGCGCTCGTCGAAGTGGACCTCACGCATGGTGCGACGGTAGCGGGCGCCCCGGTCGCGGCGGCTCCGGGCCGGGCACGCGGCGGGCTAGAGCGCGGCGCGGATCTGCGGCAGCCGCTCGCGGAAGGCGGCGACCCGGTCCCGGGTCCGCTGCGGCTCACCCCGGCGCGCGAGGTTCATCATCCCCGGATCTCCCCGCTCGATCCCGGCGGCGATGCGCTCGCTGGCGGTCGTCATCCGCTCGACCACCGCGTCGAGCAGCGTCGACGGCCCCCACTCGGCGTAGGTGTCGACCACGAGGTCCAGACGGCGGACGACGTCCTCGAGCGGGATCTCTCGATACAGCGGGATGCCGGTCCAGCACAGGAAGGCCAGGTCGTCGATGCGGCGGCCCGGACCGGCGAGGTCCCAGTCGATCATCGCGACGAAGTGACCGCTCTGGATGATCCAGTTGTAGGCGCCCGGGTCGTTGTGGCAGATGATCTGGTCCTCGGCGAGCTCGACCGGCTCGTCGCCCGTCTGCCGCCAGACCCGGGGACCGTCGGGGCGGAAGTCCTCGACGATGTCGTGATAGTCGCGCAGCCAGGCGACCGCCTCGCCCAGGACGGTGTCGAGCACCACCTCGTCGTCGACGGGCACGCCACGCCCCTCGATGTAGGAGACGATCTCGCGTCCGTCCTCGTCGATGCCCGAGACGTGCGGGATGCCGCCGAGTCCTTCGTCGGCCAGCCAGCTCAGGAGCTCGTGCACCGCCGGCGTCCACGGGCCCACGGGGCGCCGGACGGTGCGGCCCACGCGCCAGACGCCGCCGGACCCGCCGGGGAGATGTTCAGGGATCTGTTCGTCACGTGCCACGCTGGCATCGTGACACACAGCCACGTGATCGAGCCTCCCGAAGGTCCGCCGCGCCCCCGACTGGCCTGGGGGCTGGCCGTCGTCGTCGCCCTCGTCGGGGCGATCGCGCTCGCCGCGGTGGCGATGCTGTGGCCGGACCGCTCCGACGTCCCGCAGGGCGCCGACCCCTACGGCGGCGTGCGGATCCTGGACGCGACGGTGAGCGACGTGACCGCCTTCGACTGCGGGAGCACCGGGATGGGTCCGGACAACATCCCGATGGTCGAGGGCGACTGCGCGCACGTCCAAGCCCGGACCGAGGACGGCACGACGGCCGAGTTCACCCTCGATCCGACGCGCTACGTGGGCGAGGCGGTCCAGGTCGACGACCGGATCCGGGTCATCGAGATCCAGCCGGAGGACCAGGAGGCGACGTACGAGTTCTACGACCACCAGCGCGGCCCGCAGTTGGCGATCCTGGCGGTCGTGTTCGCGCTGCTGGTGGCTCTGATCGGACGCTGGAGGGGCCTGTTCGCCCTGCTGGGCATCGGCATCACGCTGCTCGTCCTGCTGCGGTTCGTCCTGCCGGCACTGCTCGCCGACCAGCCGCCCATCGCGGTCGCCGTGGCCGGGTCGACGGTGATCATGCTGGCCGTGCTGTACCTCGCACACGGGGTGTCCATCCGCACCACCGCGGCCCTGTTCGGCACCCTGTTCGGCATCGCCTTCACGGCGTTCGTCGGCGCGGCGACCACGGACTGGGCGCATCTGACGGGCATCGGTTCCGAGGACGACCACCTCCTGCTCGCGACCGCGCCGCAGATGAGCCTGGCCGGTGTCGTGGCCGCCTCGATGGTGATCGCCGGACTGGGCGTCCTCAACGACGTGACGGTGACCCAGGCCAGTGCCGTGTGGGAGATGCGCGGCCTCAAGCCGACGGCCGGTCGCGGTGAGCTGTTCGGCTCGGCGATGCGCATCGGTCGGGACCACATCGCCTCGAGCGTCTACACGCTCGTCTTCGCGTACGCGGGCACGGCGATGACGACGCTGCTGCTCATCTCGGCGTACCAGCGGCCTCTGCTGGAGGTCGCGACGACCGAGCAGATCGCCCAGGAGGTCGTGCGGACCCTGGTGGGCGCGATCGGTCTCGTGCTCGCCGTGCCGATCACGACCGCGATCGCGGTGTGGCTCGCGCCGCCGCGGACGCGGACTCCGGCGGTCACCTGAGTCGCGCGCGCACGGCGGCCGCGAGGCGTTCGGCCGCGCCGGGGACCAAGTCGAGGTAGAGGCACGGCTCGACGGCCTCCACCTCCATGACGAGCGGACCGTGCGGCCCCGGGACCATGTCGACGCGGACGTAAAGCGGCGGGCCGAATCGACCGGTCAGCTCGGCCAGGACGCCGTGCGCGAGGTCGACGAACTCACCGGCCGCGTCGGCTGCCGTGACGAGGTCGTCGTCGTGCATGACGGCCGCCTCGGAGGACGGGTCGTCCGGGTCGAGCAGCTCGGCGGGGCCCTGGCTGCGCAGCACGGGCTTCTTGTGCAGGGTGTGCGAGAGCTCGCCGCCGAGGAAGACCACGGCGGTCTCCCCCGCCTCGTCGACTCCCTCGACGTAGGGCTGGACCATGGCGACCCGCCCGGAGGCGTTGATCTCGGCGATGAGGTCGCGGGCCCCGTCGTGGTGGTCCGGGTCGAAGCGTCCGGTGTCGCGCCCACCGGCCGACACGGTCGGCTTCACGACGACCTCGCCGCGCAGCGGCGGGTGCGCGGCGCCCGGCACGACGTAGATGGTCGGGACGGTCGGCGCTCCGAGCGTGCCCAGGTACGCCTTGTCGGAGTTGAACGCGATCAGCTCGGGCTGGTTGGAGATCCTGCCGCTCAGCGACGTCGCCCACGCGACGAACGCGTCGCGCTGGAGGGTGTAGTCCCAGGCCGAGCGGATCACGACGTGGTCGAAGCGGTCCCAGTCGACGGTGGGGTCGTTCCAGACCACGAACTCGGCGTCCAGCAGTCGCGCGGCCTTGTGGTCGTCGGCGAATCCCTCGGCGAGCCTGGCGCAGGTGGCGAAGGCGATGCGCGCGGCCACTCAGAGCCCCCGCTCCCGGCGGACCACGGCGACCGGCGCATCGGCATGGCCGTGACCGCTGCCGCATCGGTCCTCGAGGAGGGTCACCTGCTCCATGTGCTCGGCGGTCTCCGCGGACTCCAGCCGGCGCGTCCAGTGCTCGACCGGCTCGCCGCACTTCTTCTCGATGGAGGGGAAGTACGACTCCGTGCCCTTCACGTCGCTCATGGGTTTCTCCTATGTCAAGCGGCGGCGGCGAGTCCAGTCGCGGCCGCTGCCTGGTCGGTGGTCAGGTGGTTGAAGCCGATGCGGGCGAGGCGTCGTTTGTGGCAGCGCAGGGCTTCGGGGGTGGACATGCCCTCGGCCTTCTTCTTGGTGTAGTAGGTCTTGCCGAGTCCGTCGAGCCGGGCCTGGGTGATCGCGATCCGATGGATCGCGGCGTTGAGCTGTCGGTTGCCCGAGCGTGTG
>JAJUII010000020.1 GCA_029265505.1 Aeromicrobium choanae | reverse complement strand
GGCGGGGCAAGGTCGACGAGCTGCGCGAGGTCGTCCGCGCCACCGGCGCCGACACGGTGATCTGCGACGGAGAGCTCACCCCGGGGCAGATGCGCAACCTGGAGGACCGCGTCAAGGTCAAGGTCGTCGATCGGGTCGCGCTGATCCTCGACATCTTCGCCCAGCACGCGAAGAGCGCCGAGGGCAAGGCCCAGGTCGAGCTGGCCCAGCTGCAGTACCAGACTCAGCGGCTGCGGGGCTGGGGTGGCAACCTGTCCCGGCAGGCCGGAGGTCGTGCCGCCGGCGGCGAGGGCATCGGCGGACGTGGTCCCGGTGAGACCAAGCTCGAGACCGACCGACGGCGGATCCAGGCGCGGATGGCCAAGCTCCGTCGCGAGCTGAAGGAGCTGCGCGGGACGCGCGAGACGAAGAAGGCCGAGCGTCGGCGTCACCGGATTCCCTCCGTGGCGATCGCCGGCTACACGAACGCCGGCAAGTCGAGCCTGCTCAATCGCCTCACCGGCGCCGGCGTCCTGGTCGAGGACGCCCTGTTCGCCACGTTGGACCCGACCACGCGCCGGGCCGAGACCTCCGACGGACGCATCTACACGCTGTCCGACACGGTCGGCTTCGTCCGACATCTGCCGCACCAGCTGGTCGAGGCGTTCCGGTCGACCCTGGAGGAGGTCGCCGACGCCGACCTGATTCTGCACGTCGTCGACGGGTCGCATCCCGATCCGCAGGGGCAGATCGCCGCGGTCCGGGAGGTGTTCGCCGAGGTGGGCGCGTCGCAGGTGCCCGAGCTCGTGGTCGTCAACAAGGCCGACGCCGCCGATCCGCTCGTGGTCAAGGCCCTGCTGGCCCGCGAGCCGCACGCCGTGCTGGTGAGCGCCCGCACCGGCGAGGGCATCGACGAGCTGCGGAGCGCGATCGAGGCCGACCTGCCCGTCCCCGAGGTGAGGGTCGACGTCGTGGTGCCGTACTCGCGGGGCGACCTGGTCAACCAGGTCCACCTGCACGGTGACATCGAGCGTCTCGACCACGAGGCCGAGGGAACCCACCTGGTCGCCCGGGTGCATCCCCAGCTGGCCGCGGAGCTCGCCGAGTTCGTGGCGTCCGGATCGTGATCGGCGCGGCGGTGTGGAGGGCGTCCGCCGCCTCGGCCTCGGGGCGGTAGCGTTCGGGCATGCCTGCCGAGCCGACCGTGAGGGATCTGCTGCACGCGGCCGTGACGGCCGTCGGCGGCACCGAGCGTCCCGGCCAGGTCGCGATGGCCGAGGCGGTGGCCGAGGCCCTGCGTGAGGAGCGGCATCTTCTGGTCCAGGCGGGGACGGGGACCGGCAAGTCGCTGGGCTACCTCGTGCCGGCGCTGCTGCACCGCGAGCGAGTCGTCGTGGCGACCGCCACCTTGAACCTGCAGCACCAGCTCGTCGAGCGAGACATCCCCGCCCTGAAGGACGCCGCCCGCGGAACGCTGACCAGCGTGCCCCATCACGCGGTGCTCAAGGGGCGGGCGAACTACGCGTGCCTGCACCGCGTCCGGCAGGGGGCACCCGACGACCAGGGCGTTCTCGTCGAGGTCCCCGAGGGGAGTCTCGGCGCGGAGGTCGTCGCGCTGCGGGAGTGGGCCGAGGAGCAGGCCGAGCAGGGGCATGCCGGCGATCGCGATGCGGCCCCGCCGCACGGCGAGCGCGCCTGGCGCCAGATCAGCGTGTCGTCCCGCGAGTGCCTGGGGGCCGCCCGGTGCGAGTATGCCGCGGAGTGCTTCGCCGAGCTGGCTCGTGAGGACGCCGCTCGGGCGCAGATCGTGGTGACCAACCACGCGATGCTCGCGATCGACGCGATCGAGGGCGTGCCGACCCTGCCGGAGTTCGACGCCGTCATCATCGACGAGGCGCACGAGCTGGCCGCCCGGGTCACCCAGGCCTCGACCGACGAGCTGGACCCCGGTCTGGTCGAGCGCGCCGCGCGTCGTGCCAGGCCCCATCTCGACGATCCCGGCCTCGCCGACGATCTCGGGGACGCCGCCGACGCGCTGGCCGACGCCCTCACGCACGTGCCGGCGGGTCGGATCGACACGCTCGACCCGGCCCTCGCCGGAGCGCTGGCCCTCGTCCGCGACGCGGCGCGGGCCTGCTTCTCCGGCTTCGCCAAGGAGTCCGGTGAGCAGGCCGACCCCGGCCGCCAGCAGGCGCGCAGCGCCGTCGACGACGTGCGGACGATCGCCGAGCGGATGGCGGCCGGTCGCGAGACCGAGGTGTTGTGGTCGGGCGAGTCGCGCGGTGCGCTCTACCTGCGCATCGCGCCGATCGACGTGTCCGGGGCGCTGCGGGCGAAGCTCTTCGGCGAGAAGACCGTCGTGCTGACCAGCGCGACGCTCGCCCTCGGAGGGTCGTTCGCGCCGGTCGCCGCGTCCCTGGGGCTGGACCCCCGTGGATCGGACTGGACGGCACTCGACGTCGGGTCGCCGTTCGACTACGCGCGTCAGGGGATCCTCTACGTCGCGCGACATCTGCCCCCGCCGGGGCGCGACGGCCCCGACACCGAGCAGCTCGGAGAGATCGCGGCGCTCGTCAAGGCCGCCGGGGGCCGGACGCTGGGGCTGTTCTCCTCGCGCCGGGCGGCCGAGCGTGCCGCCGAGTACGTCCGTCAGGCGTTGCCGGGGATCGAGGTGCTGTGCCAAGGCGACGCCCAGCTCTCCGAGCTCGCCCGGCGCTTCGCCGCGGAGTCGGCCACCTGCCTGTTCGGCACCCTGAGCCTGTGGCAGGGCGTCGACCTGCCCGGCGACACGTGCACCCTGGTGCTCATCGACCGGATCCCGTTCCCGCGCCCCGACGACCCCCTGATGAGCGCTCGTCAGCGGCTCGTGGAGAGCCGGGGCGGCAACGGCTTCATGCAGGTCGCCGCCCAGCACGCCGCGCTGTTGCTGGCCCAGGGGGCCGGTCGGCTCATTCGACGGGCGGGGGACCGCGGCGTCGTCGCGGTGCTCGACCCACGATTGGCCACCGCGCGCTACGGGGGGTTCCTCGCCGCGTCGCTCCCGCCGCTGTGGCGGACCACCGACCGGGCCGTCGTCACGGCGGCCCTGCGCCGCCTCGACGCCGCGGCGAGCCACGGGGATCCCGCCGCCGTTTGATACCGTGAGCCGGTCAACTCAGTCGATTGCTCGGGGATCTGTGCATGTCCTTCCGCCTTCCTGCCCTCGTCGCCGCGTGTGTGGGGCTGCTCGGCTCGCTCGCCGTCGCGATGCCAGCCGACGCCGCCAGCAAGCCGCTGACGACCCGCACCACGGTCGTGGCGATGAGTCCCGCCGGATACGGCAAGGTGTGGGCCCGCTGCACCAAGAAGAAGAAGCCCTGCAAGGGCAAGGTGTGGGTCAAGGGACACGCTGACCAGAAGCGGTCGTTCAAGCTCGAGCCCCGCTCGGCCGGCTGGGTGACCTTCCGTGACCCGAGCTGGCGACCCGGCGCGGTCGCCGTGGTCCGGATGAGCGGTGCCGCGCCGAAGACGATCCGTCAGCAGGCCAAGGTGTCGTACGGCACGATCAGCGGCACGATCAAGCGGGCCGGCGGGCCGGCCGCCACCGACGTCAAGGTCGAGCTGTGGCGTCTGGGGTCGCGCAAGCGTGACGTCCTGGTCGCCTCACGGACGAACGTCGAGCGCAGCGGCGGCGCGTTCTCGTTCCGCGTCAAGATGGGGGCCAACAACAAGCCCTCGAAGAAGTACAAGATCAAGTTCGTGGCCACCTCCGACGGCGAGCGTCGATCCTGGTGGTGGCGAGGCAAGAACGGCTCGTTCGCCGGGGGCACCCGCGAGATGGGCACCGCCAGCACGATCCGGGTGACCCGCAAGGCGAAATTCCGCTTCGTGGTCCCGGCCACGTACTCCTCGATCCGGGGCACCGTCGTCAAGGGCTCCACGCCCGTGCGCGGCGCCGAGGTCACGATCGTCGGACGTCCGCCCTACTGGTCGAAGTCGGCCAAGGCGTTGCGCGAGCTGGACATCATGTCCTGCGCCAGCATCTACGGCCGCGACACCACGACGAAGGCCGGTCGCTACCACGTGGGCTTCCTGCCCACCTCGAAGCATCGGATCTACGCAGTCAAGCCCGAGGCGGGACTGTGGTTCGGCGCCCGCAAGAAGGCGTGGGGCACGTGCCACGCGGTGGCGAACAACCGGGTCGGAGCGAAGTCCAGCGCGCGCATGCTCGCGCTGCCGGCCGGCGGCGTCTCCGGCCGTGTCCACGACGTCGGCGCTTCGGCCCGCACCTCGGTGACGGTGAAGGTCAGGGGCTACCAGGGTCCGTCGAGCTCGGCGAAGGTCGACCGCTACCTGACGGTGCGCGAGTACGCCAAGGGCCGAAAGATCCTCAAGTCCGACGTCGTCCGGGCGACCTCCGGTCGTGGGGTGCGCCTCGGCGAGGGCTGGTACTGGTTCGAGGTCGGCCGGCGGACGGGCTGCAACGCCTGGTACAAGAGCCGCTACAAGAACAACGACGCCTACTTCAAGGGACTCGATCGCGGTTTCGAGAAGTGGAAGGCCAAGAACTACCGGATGTACCGTCAGCACTGCCGCGCCTGGACGACCGGCCGCTACAAGCTGGTCTACGTCAGCGGGAAGTCCACGAAGGTCACGTTGAAGAACCGCAAGGGTGGTGCGGTCACCGGGCGTCTGGTCGCCTCGAAGCCCAGCCGCCACACCGAGGTGATGATCCGGCTGACGTCCTCGGCGGGCAAGAAGGTCTACCGCACGGCACTGACGGACGGAAACGGACGGTTCAAGGTGACCGGCCTGGAGTCGGGTCGCTACAAGGTCGTCGTGAACGCGGACTCCTGGCGTGGCGTGAACCGTGGCTTCACGGGCAAGCACCGCGTCAGCGTCAAGCGCGGCAAGACGACGTCGGTCGGCACGCTGCGCTTCAAGCACTGATCCCGCTCGGACCGCACGGCGGACTCGCGCGGGTCCGCGTGGCGTCGGCGGTCAGACGCGCCGCAGGACGGCGGTGACCTTGCCGATGATCTGGGCGTCGGTGCCGTCGATCGGCTCGTAGGCCGGGTTCTGCGGCAGCAGCCAGACCTCACCGTCGCGTCGGCTGAGCGTCTTGACCGTCGCCTCGCCGTCGATCAGGGCCGCGACGATCTCGCCGTTCTCGGCGACCTGCTGCTGACGGATGACCACGTAGTCCCCGTCGCAGATCGCGGCGTCGATCATCGAGTCGCCCTTGACCTCGAGGAGGAACAGGGTGCCCTCTCCGACGAGCGACCGGGGGAGCGGCATGACCTCGTCGACGCGCTCCTCGGCCAGGATCGGACCACCGGCGGCGATGCGTCCGACGACCGGGACGTAGGCGGGTGCCGGGGCGGCGTCCCCGCTGCCGGTCTCGTCGATCTCGGCGGCGCGGGGCCGGCGGGCCGGCTTGGTGTCGGGCAGGAAGATCTCCAGCGCGCGAGGTCGGTTCGGATCGCGACGGATGAATCCCTTGCGCTCGAGCATGCGCAGCTGGTGCGAGACCGATGAAGTGCTGGCCAGATCGCACGCGGCGCCGACCTCACGCATGCTCGGAGGGTACCCCCGCTGCTCGATGTGGTCCTTGAGGAAGACCAGGATCCGGCGCTGGCGCTTGGTCAGCCCGGTCAGGTCGACCGGCTCATCGAGATTCTCGCTCATGCGTCGAAACTAGCCTCACGGCGTCACGGGATCAAACACGTGTTCGATTCGGCGTGTCCGTCGACGACGGCCCTCCGGGCGCCTTCGGTGCGGCCCCCGCGACACGCCGTTCGAACATGTTTTCGACAATGCGCGATTCTGTCGGCGGCGGCACGTAGAGTCGCTCATGTGTTCGATAGAACACGTGAGCGAATCGAACGAACGACCTCGAACTTCCCCGGAGGCAACCATGAGCACCATCACCCTCGATCGCCCGGCCATCGCGATGACGCGGACGACCTACCGCTCCTCGACCGCACGGCCGGCTCCGGTGCGTCTCACCCTGCGCGGCCGCGTGCTGCTGGTGAGCGTGGCCCTGGCGGTCATCGCGGCCGCC
Source organism: Aeromicrobium choanae (assembly GCA_029265505.1). Classification (GTDB taxonomy): domain Bacteria; phylum Actinomycetota; class Actinomycetes; order Propionibacteriales; family Nocardioidaceae; genus Aeromicrobium; species Aeromicrobium choanae_A. The sequence continues at coordinate 13,749 of JAJUII010000020.1, read as the reverse complement.
GCGGTGGTCTTCGGTGCCGCGGTCGTCGCCACGGACGAGGCCCCGATGCCCGGCACGGTCGAGACCGTCACGGTGCAGCCCGGACAGACGCTGTGGAGCATCGCCGCGGAGGCGCGTCCGGACGCCGACATCCGCGAGACGGTCGACCAGATCATCCGACTCAACGCCCTCGAGGACGGCGCACCGCTGCCGATCGGGGCGACCCTGGCGGTGCCGACCCGCGACTGACGCCGCACCGCGCCGACGGCGCCTGCCGATGCCTCGGGGAAGGGGCGGAAGGCGCCGTCGTCATGTGCGCACGCCTGATCGGGCCGGTCGCGGCGCGCCGATCGGCCGGGCCCGCCCGAGGCTCAGGCCGGGGGCGTAGCGTGGGAGGGGAACGAGGAGGTTCACCATGGCGGTCGTCGCCCACGGGCATCGGTTTGCGGTGATGACGCGATTCCGGCGTCAGGTTCTCGCGCGCGCAGGGGTGCTGCTGGTGGCGAGTGCGCTGACGTGGCTGATTCCGACGCGCTCCGGGACCCAGACGGTGGACACCCCCGCGGCCTGGCTGGGCAGTGCGTTGACGGAGCTGCGCCTGGTCGGTGCGCTCGCGGTGCTCGTCGCGCTGGGCGTCGTCGCCTACGTCTGGCAGCGCCGTCGCCCCGCGGAGATGGGGGCACTGGCGTGGGTGGTCGCCGGCGGCGGACTGGCGTTCGTGTCGTCGGTCCTGATCCTCGTCGTCGGCATGGGATCGGGGCCGGTGTACTGGTGGCTCGGTCTGGCCGTGGCCATCACCTCGATGACGGCGCAGGTGTTCGCCGCGCTGGCGGGTCACGGGTCGGCGGTGCTGGTGACCCGCCGGCGCGGCTGAGTGGTCGTCAGGAGTCGAGCGTGCCGCCGGCGTTCTCCAGGTGAGCCCGGATGAACCAGTGGAACAGCTCCAGGGTGCTGATCTGACCGATGAGCATGTCCTCGGTGACGGGGTCGAGCTCGGCTGCGACCTCCTGGGCCTTGCGGTGGTCGTCGAGCAGGCCGATGTAGACCTCGTCGAGCGCCTTGAGGTGTTCGGTGGTGGTCGCCCGGCCGAGCGCGTAGTCCGGCCACGTGCGACCCTCGGTGATGGCGCCCGGCGTGCCGAGCGGGACTCCGCCCAAGGTCGCGATCCGCTCGGCGGTCTCGTCGACCATGTCACGGACCTCGACGACGTGGGGGTCGATCATCTCGTGGACGGCGATGAAGTGCGGCCCCACGACGTTCCAGTGGACGTGCTTGAGCGTCAGCATGAGGTCGTTCAGCGCGTTGAGCCGGTCCTGCAGGGTCGCGGCGAGCTTGCCGCCGTCCTCGAGGCTCAGTCCGGGCACGGTGTACTTGGGCTTGGAAGGCATGTGTCCACGCTAGGGCTCGGGGGGCGAACCGCAACCGGAGCGAGCGTGCGTCCGATCACGGCTCCAGCCGCCCCGTGGCGCGTGCGTGCTCACTCGCGGCGCGGGCGCGTGCGACCGCCGCGGTCCAGGCCCGATCGGCCTCCTCGGTCCGTCCCAGGCGGACCAGGAGATCGGCGCGGGTCGCGTGGAAGAGATGGGAGTCGCCGCCGAGGCGTTCGATCTCGGCCAGCGCCCGGGCCGGGCCAGCGACCTCGGCCAGGGCGCTCACGCGATGCAGCATGACCGTCTCGGAGGGCCAGCGACGCAGGAGGCGGTCGTACAGCCCCAGGATGCGCTCCCAGTCGGTGTCGCGCGGGTCGTCGGTCGTGACGTGGATCGACTGGATCCGGGCGAGCAGGTGGTAGCGGCCCTCGGCGCCCCGCCGCCGGGAGGATCGCAGCAGGAACAGACCCTCCTCGATCTCGTCGTGACGCCAGCGACTGCGGTCTTGGGCGGTCAGAGGGACGAGGCTGCCGTCCGGCGCCTGGCGGGCGTCACGTCGGGCCCGGACCATGAGCATGTAGGCCAGCAGGGAGCGTGCCTCGGGGTGGTCGGGGAACAGGTCGACGACCGTGCGGCCGATCCCGACCGCCTCCGCGGGCAGATCGGCGCCGTCGGGTCCGGGTAGCGTCCGTCCGTCCTCGAAGATCGCCATCACCACGGCCAGGACGCGTGAGAGATGGTCGTCGAGCGCGACCGGGTCCTGCGGCACGGGCGGCACGCGCCCGCGCACTCGGCTCTCGACCCGGCTGAGTCGCTGGGCCAAGGTCGCCTCCGCGACGCCGGTCGCCCGGGCGAGGGACGCGGTCGACAGGCCGCTGAACAGCGCCAGCGTGAGCACGATGCGGGCGGCGGCCGGCAGATTGCCGTGGCAGCAGACGAACAGCAGTCCCCAGCGAGCCGCCGAGTCGTCGTCGAGCGTCGGGGGCTCGGTGTCGTCCGGTAGGGGTTCGCCCAGCGCGTCCAGCTCCGCCAGCGCCGCCGGCCACGCGAGGTCGAGCCAGGCGGCGACGTCGTCGCGGTCGGCGACGTGGTCGCAGACGCCGGCGACGGCGCGGCGCACGGCGGTGGGATGCCCCAGCCGCGCCATCAGCGCCGCCACGGCCCGGACCCGGGCGGGGGACGGGCGGGCAGAAGGGTCCATCGTGGTCCTCAGGGGTTGCTGGGCGAACTCCTCGATGGTCCCCGACACGCCGGAGTCCCGCGACTCGAGCCCCCGAGGACACGCCGCTGACCTGCGGAAACTCCTGTGACGAGAGTCAACGATCGGTTTCTGTCGGTGACGTGCGCGAATCTGGTTGCGATCGGTGGAGCGGCCACGTAGAGTGACCACTACATCTAGTAGTTACAGCGATGTGACTTTCCACATATAGGTCAACAAGTCAGACCATGTTGCCCACATCACATCCCATGATGTCCACAGTTCGTCCCCAGGCTCGTCCACCGGGGCCGATCCCGAGAGCGAAGGAGGCGGCGGCCGGTGCATTGTCCGTTCTGCAAGCACACCGACACCCGGGTGCTCGACTCCCGTGTCGCCGACGAGGGCGGATCGATCCGCCGCCGTCGGACGTGCCCCCAGTGCGAGAAGCGCTTCACGACGATCGAGCAGATGCAGCTCATGGTGGTGAAGCGATCGGGCGCGACGGAGCCGTTCGTGCGCGACAAGGCGATCGCCGGCGTCGCGAAGGCCTGCAAGGGCCGTCCCGTCTCGGCTGACGACCTGGCCTGCCTCGGACAGCAGGTCGAAGACGCCTTGCGCGCCTCGGGACAGGCCGAGATCCACACCCAGGACATCGGGATGGCGATCCTGGAGCCGCTGCGCCGGCTCGACGAGGTCGCCTACCTGCGATTCGCCTCGGTGTACAAGTCCTTCGACTCGGCCGACGACTTCGTCGCCGAGATCGCCGGCCTCATGGCCGACCAGGCCGAGAACGCCGGCCGCCCAGACCCCAGCCACCACACCCACGCAGCACAAGGACAGGAGTAACTCATGACCGAGACGGTCGGCGGAGCCTCGGGGCCCGCGCCTCGCACCAGCCGCAAGTCCAAGAACGCCGGACTGAAGATGGAGCGCGTCTTCACGACCGAGGGCGTGCACCCCTACGACGAGGTCACCTGGGAGCGCCGTGACGTCGTCCAGACCAACTGGAAGACCGGCGAGACCGTCTTCGAGCAGCGTGGCGTGGAGTTCCCCGACTTCTGGAGCCTCAACGCGTCGACGATCGTCACCACGAAGTACTTCCGTGGTGCGGTCGGCTCCGACGAGCGTGAGTCGAGCCTGCGGCAGCTGCTCGACCGGGTGGTGCTGACCTACGTCAAGGCGGGCAAGGAGCACGGCTACTTCGCGAGCGATCGCGACGCCGAGATCTTCGAGCACGAGCTGACGTACATGCTCCTGCACCAGATCTTCAGCTTCAACAGCCCGGTGTGGTTCAACGTGGGCACGTCCAGCCCGCAGCAGGTCAGCGCCTGCTTCATCCTCGCGGTCGACGACTCGATGGACTCGATCCTGAACTGGTACCGCGAGGAGGGCCTGATCTTCAAGGGTGGCTCGGGTGCGGGTCTGAACCTGTCGCGGATCCGTTCCAGCAAGGAGCTGCTGCGCTCCTCCGGTGGCACCGCCTCCGGTCCGGTCTCGTTCATGCGCGGTGCGGACGCCTCGGCCGGCACGATCAAGTCCGGTGGCGCGACGCGTCGCGCGGCCAAGATGGTCGTGCTCGACGTCGACCACCCCGACATCGAGGAGTTCGTGCTCACCAAGGAGCGCGAGGAGGAGAAGATCCGGGTCCTGCGCGACGCCGGCTTCGACATGGACCTCGGTGGAGCCGACATCACCAGCGTCCAGTACCAGAACGCCAACAACTCGGTCCGGGTCACCGACGAGTTCATGCAGGCGGTCGAGGACGGAACCGAGTTCGGTCTGCGCGCTCGCACGACCGGCGAGGTCATCGAGACGATCGACGCCCGCGACCTGTGGCAGAAGATCGCCCACGCGGCCTGGGCCTGCGCCGATCCGGGCATCCAGTACGACTCGACCATCAACGACTGGCACACCACGCCGGAGTCGGGTCGCATCACCGCCTCGAACCCGTGCAGCGAGTACATGCACCTGGACAACTCCAGCTGCAACCTGGCGAGCCTGAACCTGCTGAAGTTCCTCCGCGAGGACGGCATGTTCGACACCGAGCGGTTCGTCAAGGCGGTGGAGTTCATCATCACCGCGATGGACATCTCGATCTGCTTCGCGGACTTCCCGACCGAGGCGATCGGTGAGACCACCCGCAAGTTCCGCCAGCTCGGCATCGGGTACGCCAACCTCGGTGCGCTGCTGATGGCGTCGGGTCTGGCCTACGACTCCGACGGCGGGCGCGCCCTGGCCGCGTCGATCACCTCGCTCATGACCGGCACGGCCTACCGCCGCAGCGCCGAGCTGGCCGGTGTCGTCGGTCCGTACGAGGGCTACGCGCCCAACGCGGACGCCCACCAGCGGATCATGCGCAAGCACCAGGCGGCCAACGACGAGCTGCGCACCAAGCACGCGATGGACATCGCGGTGCAGAAGGAGGCCGCCAAGCAGTGGGCGGCCAACCTGAAGATCGGCGAGAAGAACGGCTGGCGCAACGCGCAGGCCTCGGTGCTCGCGCCCACCGGCACCATCGGCTTCATGATGGACTGCGACACCACGGGCATCGAGCCGGACTTCAGCCTGGTCAAGTTCAAGAAGCTCGTCGGCGGCGGATCGCTTCAGGTCGTCAACCAGACGATCCCCGTCGCGCTGGAGAAGCTCGGCTACACCGGCGAGACCATCGAGGCGATCGTCGAGTACATCGCCGAGCACGGTCACGTCGTCGACGCCCCGGGCCTGCGCCCGGAGCACTACGAGGTGTTCGACTGCGCCGTCGGTGAGCGGGCCATCAAGCCGATGGGCCATGTGCGGATGATGGCGGCCTGCCAGCCGTTCCTGTCCGGCGCCATCTCCAAGACGGTCAACCTGCCCGAGACCGCCACGGTCGAGGAGATCGCCGACATCTACTTCCAGGGCTGGAAGCTCGGCCTGAAGGCGCTCGCCGTCTACCGCGACAACTGCAAGGTGGGTCAGCCGCTGTCGACGCAGAAGTCGCAGGACAAGGCCACCAGCAAGTCCGCCGCGTCCGAGACCGAGGTCAAGACGGTCATCGTCGAGAAGCCGATCCGTCGTCGCCTGCCGAAGTCGCGTCAGTCGATCACGACGAGCTTCAGCGTCGGTGGCGCCGAGGGCTACATGACCTCCGGCGCCCACGACGACGGCACCCTGGGCGAGATCTTCCTCAAGCTCGGCAAGCAGGGCTCGACCCTGGCCGGCGTCATGGACGCGTTCAGCATCGCGGTCTCGATCGGCCTGCAGTACGGCGTCCCGCTGGAGACGTTCGTCAGCAAGTTCACGAACCTGAAGTTCGAGCCCGCCGGTCTGACCGACGATCCGGACGTGCGCATGGCGCAGTCGATCATGGACTACGTCTTCCGTCGACTGGCGCTGGACTACCTCGACTTCGAGACCCGTTCGGCGATGGGCATCTACTCGGTCGAGGAGCGGCAGCGCTATCTGGACACGGGCTCGTACGAGCCGGTCTCCGGGGACGGCACGACGGCGGCGGAGCTGGTCACCGAGGATCCCGCCGCCGAGCTCAAGGTCGAGGCGCCGGTCGCCGACGCCGAGTCGGTCGAGGTCCAGATCGAGACGGCGCGTCCGGCGTCGGGCACGGCCCACACCTCGGCCGAGCTGCTCGAGGAGATCACCGGCGCGGCGGTCGACAGCCCGCTGTGCATGACCTGCGGCACGAAGATGCGGCCGGCCGGCTCGTGCCACGTGTGCGAGGGCTGCGGCAGCACCAGCGGCTGCAGCTGACCGCAGCGACGTGACGGCGGCGCGGTCGATCCGAGGGGATCGGCCGCGCCGCCGTCGTCGTGTCGGCAGATGCTCTGGGTGCTCAGGCGGTCATGACGCGCAGGCCGAGCACGGCCAGGGAGAGGAACAGCGGAACGAGCGGGACGGCCGTGGCGCTGAGGTCGCCGACACGCAGGTGCGCGATGATCGCCGCGCCGAAGTAGGCGGCCAGTCCTGCGGCGGCCAGGATTCCCAGCGGCGGGATCAGCAGGCCCATGAGGATGCCGACCGCTCCGGCGATCTCGATCCCGGCGAGGGTGTTGACATGGTCTTCGGGGATGCCGACGGCGCCTCCCACGATGCTGAAGGCCTCCTCGTGGCGCCGCATCTTCAAGGCGGCGGAGTTCAGCGCCACCGCGGCGAGGAGACCCGTGGCGGCGATCAGGGACAGGATCAACGAACCTCCTTCATGACGAGACGACACGACTGGGATTCGAGGCGAATCCTAGCGCGCGGTTGCAAGTGGCCGGGTGCGGCGGACGATGGGGAGATGGAGCGTCTGGTGTTCGTCGGTGGGGGACTGGCCACGGCCAAGGCGGTCGAGCGACTGCGCCAGGAGGGCTACGACGGCCGGGTCACGGTCGTGGCCGCCGAGCCCCACCTGCCGTACGAGCGGCCGCCCCTGTCGAAGGCCCTGTTGCTCGGGGAGGACGTCGACCCGACCGTCCTCGCGCCGGCGTGGTGGGACGAGCACGACATCGATCTCCGGATCGGAACCCGGGCCGTCGCGATCGACCGGGCTCGGCGGCGGGTCGAGGTCGACCCCGGTGGGTCGGTCGGCTACGACCTGCTCGTGCTGGCCACCGGGGCCCGGCCGCGGATCCCGGACATCGCGGGAGCGGAGCACGCACTCGGCTTGCGCACCATCGAGGACGCGCAGGCGATCGACGCCGTCCTGGCCGGTGGCGGCCCGCTCGCCGTGGTCGGCGCCGGCTGGATCGGGCTGGAGGTCGCCGCGGCGGCGCGCAGCCGCGGCATCGAGGTCACCGTCGTGGAGTCCTCCGAGCTCCCGCTCGAGCGTGTGCTGGGGGCGCGGCTGGCGCGTCACCTGGCCGACGTGCACCGCGGCCACGGGGTCGGTCTGCGACTGGCCGCGACCGTCGAGGAGGTTCTGGTCGCGTCCGATCGTGCCGTCGGCCTGCGCGTCGACGGCGGGGTGGTCGAGTCGGCGCACGTCCTGGTCGCGGTGGGCGTCGTGCCCGAGACGGAGCTGGCGCACGCGGCCGGGCTCGCCGTCGACGACGGGATCGTCGTCGACGAGCGCTTCCAGACCGCCGACGGTCGAATCCTCGCGATCGGGGACGTCGCGCGGGCGTGGAACCCGACCCTGCGTGATCGGGTGCGGGTCGAGCACTGGGACGAGGCGATCCGTCAGGGGCGCGCAGCGGCCGACGTGCTCCTCGGTCGGGACGTGGTCCACGACTGGCCCCCGTACTTCTTCACCGACCAGTTCGAGTTCCAGATGGAGTACGTGGGGCGTGCCGGGGTCGGGGACCGCCTCGAGGTCCGTGGCGACGTGGACGGCGGGGAGTTCATCGCGTACTGGATCGGCCGGGAGCACCGCCTGACCGCGGCGATGAACGTCGGGATCTGGGACGTCGCGGACCGTCTGCGCGACATGATCGGCACGCGAGTCGACGTCGACGATCTCACCGACCTGCGCTGAGGAGAACGGCCCCGGGTTGCACCACATCTCCCGGGGCCGAGACCGCGTACTCGGGGGTGTCACGCGGCCGTACCCGACGGTAGGTGACGCAGAACACGGATGCAACCCTCGGTTGCGCATGAATTGCAGTAGTGCAAGGTCTGCACTACTGCATAGAATGCAGTTGTGCAATCCGACACCAGTCCGCTGCTGGCCCAGCGGCAGGAGCGAACCTGGGCCGCGATCCACGACGCGGCTGCATCGGCGACGATCGACCGCGGACCGCACGAGGTCACCGTCGCCCAGATCGCCGAGGCCGCCGGCATCTCACCGCGGACGTTCTTCAACTACTTCGACTCCAAGGAGGACGCGATCGTCGGCGTCCGGGCACCGCGCCTGACCGACGAGACGCTCGCCCGTCTGCGCGAGTCGACCGACCTCCGGCCGCTGGTGCGCGTCAGTCGCCTGGTCCGGGACGTCTCCCAGAGCACGATCGGTCCCGGGGTCGACCTCGAGCGTCGGCGGGCGATCGCGCGCTCTCATCCGCACCTGCAGGCGCGACTCACCCAGGTGTTCTCCGCCAGCCGCCAGCTGGTGATCGCCCGCATGGTCGACGACGTCGACCGACCCTGGCCAGGCATCGACGGCCTGCCGTCCGATCCCGAGGAGTCGCGGGCCCTGATCCTGCTGGCCGCCTCCGTGGTCACCCACGCATGGATGACCGACCTCGACCAGTTCACGTCCGATCCCGACGGCGCACTCGACCGCGCCGTCGCCGTCTTCCGAAAGGTCACCTCGACCGCCGTATGAGCACTCCCGTCACCACCACCCCCGACAAGCGCACCGTCCAGCTCGTCTTCGCCGCACTCATGCTCGTCATGCTGCTGGCGTCGTTGAGCCAGACCGTGCTGTCGACTGCACTGCCCACGATCGTCGGCTCCCTCGACGGCGCCGACCACATCATGTGGGTCATGACCGCCTACCTGCTGGGCATGACGGTCACCATGCCGCTCTATGGTCGCTTCGGCGACCGATTCGGCCGGCGCCCCCTGCTGATGGTCGCGATCGCGCTGTTCACCGTCGGCTCACTGGCCGGCGCCGTGGCCCAGGACATGACGGTCCTGGTCGCCGCACGGACCATCCAGGGTCTCGGCGGCGGTGGCCTCATGGTGCTGTCGCAGGCCGCGATCGCCGACGTCGTCCCGGCCCGGGACCGTGGCAAGTACATGGGCGTCCTCGGCGCGGTGTTCGGTCTGTCCTCGGTCGCCGGCCCGCTCCTCGGCGGCTGGTTCACCGAGGGCCCGGGTTGGCGCTGGACGTTCTGGATCAACGTGCCGCTGGGTGCGCTGGCCTTCGCCGCCGTGGCGTTCCTGCTGCAGAAGTCGGACCGCGGTCAGCGCCCGCAGGCGCGGCTCGACCACCTCGGCATGGCCCTGTTGACGGTCGCCACCACCGCGCTCATCCTGGGTGCCACCTGGGGCGGACACCAGTACGCCTGGAGCAGCCCGCAGATCCTCGGACTGGCGGTCACCACCGTCGTCGCGGCCGCCGCGTTCGTCGTGGTCGAGCGCCGTGCCGACGAGCCGATCATTCCGCCGGCCCTGTTCGCGGACCGCAACTTCAACCTCACCACCGTCGGTGTGCTCATCATGGGCGTCGCCATGTTCGGCGCCCTGTCGTACCTGCCGACCTACCTGCAGATGGCCGTCGGCGTCGACGCCACCCACGCCGGACTCATGATGATCCCGATGATGGGCGGCATGCTCGTCACCTCGATCCTCGTGGGCCAGGCGGTCAGCCGGACTGGCACCTACCGGATGTACCCCATCGTCGGCGCCGTCGTCACCGCCGCCGGCCTCTGGCTGCTGTCGATGATCACCGTCGACTCCGCCCGATGGAAGATCGAGGGGGCGCTGCTCGTCATGGGCGTCGGCATCGGCCTGGGCATGCAGATCATGACGCTGATCGTCCAGAACTCCTTCTCGCACCGGATCGTCGGCACCGCGACCGCGGCCAACAACTTCTTCCGCCAGGTGGGCGGGACGCTCGGCGCCGCCGCGGTCGGCTCGATCTTCACGGCGCGCCTGGTCGACTCGCTGAGCGATCGCCTGCCGGAGTCGGGCGGCACGGCCGGGGGATCCGGCTCGCTCACCCCGGACCTGGTCGCACATCTGCCCGAGCCCGTTCGGCAGATCGTCGTCGAGTCCTACAACGACGCCCTGATGCCGGTGTTCCTGTGGCTCGCTCCGCTCATGCTGGCGTCGGCGGTCGTGCTGTGGTTCGTCCACGAGAAGCCGCTGAGCGAGACGATCGAGACCGAGCCGGTGCTCGACGCCGCGGACGCGATGACCGGCGCCGAGCGCTGAGGCTCAGGCCAGGCGCTCGACGATCCCGCTGGAGCGCGCCACCCGCCGTCCGATCGCGGCGCGGATGTCCTCGACGGTGCCGACCACGGTCACCGAGTCGATCGCCCGGGTGATGGCGGTGTACAGCAGCTCACGGGTCATGATCCGCGACTCGGTGTCGGCCAGCATCACCGTGACATGCGCGAACTCGCTGCCCTGGCTGCGGTGGATCGTCATCGCGTAGCCCGTCTGCACCTGCGGCAGGCGCGACGGCGCGAGCTCGCGCGCCGGGGTGCCCTCCAGGACGACGCTGAGCTCGCCGTCGCGCAGCACGGTCACGCCGGAGTCGCCGTTGAACACGCCGAGCCCGGCGTCGTTGTGGGTGACGAGCACCGGACGTCCCGGGTACCACCGAGCGTGGCCGACCCGGTCGCGCAGCGCGGCGGTGATGCGGTCGTTCCAGGTCGATGCGCCGTACGGACCGTCGCGGTGCGCGCACAGCAGACGATGCCGGGCCAGGTGGGTCAGGGCGGTCTCGGCGTCGCCGCGCTCGGCGGACTCGACGAGATCGGCCGCGAGTGAGCCCAGCGTCCGGTCCAGGGACGTGGTCGCGTCGGTCGGATCGACGAGGGCGATCGTCGGGTCGTCGCCGGTGAGCAGCTCCAGGGCGGTGTCGGCGTCGCCGACGCGCACGGCCGCAGCCAGTCGCCCGATCCCGGCGCCGAAGCGGTGACTGTGCGTCAGACGCACGACGTGCCGCTCCGACCACCCCTCCACGACGTCGTGCAGGACGGCCCCCGCCTCGACCGAGGCCAGCTGATCGGCGTCGCCGACGAGGATCAGACGCGTCTCGGGCCGCAGCGCCTCCAGCAGGCGCGCGACCAGCTCGAGCGAGGCCATCGACGTCTCGTCGACGACCACCACGTCGTGCGGAAGTCGCCGGACCCGGTCGTGGCGGAAGCGCGTGCGATTGTCCGAACGCCACCCGAGCAGTCGGTGCAGCGTCGAGGCGGACAGCGACGTGAGCCAGGCGCGCTCGGACTCGGTCAGGCTGAGCCGCCGGGCGGTGACGGCCACCGCCTCGCGCATCCGGGCGGCGGCCTTGCCGGTGGGCGCGGCCAGCGCGATGCGCAGCGACCGCCCGTGCGTGACGTCGGACTGACGCTGCAGGAGCGTCAGCACACCGGCGACCGTGGTCGTCTTGCCGGTGCCGGGGCCGCCGGTGATGACGACCGTGCCCGTCCGGGCGGCCCGCTCGGCGGCGGCGCGCTGGTCGGCGCGGTCGCCGAAGAGCGTGTCGAGGTCGGTCGCGAGCCGCTCCTCGTCGAGCGCGGGCGCCTCGAGCGCGGCGCGCCGGGTCAGGTCCTCACACAGCGCGACCTCGAGCTCGCGATAGCGGTCCAGGTAGAACAGTCCGTGCTCGACGGTCAGGACGCGGCCGAGCCGGCTCGCCGAGACGGCCGCGCGCCACGCCGTGGGGTCGGGCCAGGGCAGCCCGTGCTCACCGGGGTCGTCCAGGGGATCGAAGCAGGTCGACCCGTGACGGACGGCGCGCACGGTGAACGCGAGGCCGAGAAGCGCGAGCGGCTCGCTCTCGCCGGCGAGGTGGGCCAGACGCGCGGTGATCGTCGCATCTCCGGGGGAGAGCACCTCGGCGGCGACGAAGTCCTCGATCGATGCGGCGGTCATCGTGACACCTCCCGGCCGTCGAGCAGGTCGGACAGGGCCAGCACGAGCGAGGTCGGCGGCCGCCAGGAGAAGACTCCGTACGGGACGCCCGCGTGGCGAGGCGTGTCGGGGCCGACCATGCCGCGCAGATACAGGTAGAGCACGCCGCCCAGGTGACGTTCCGGGTCGTATCCGCGCAGTCGCCAGCGCAGGTAGCGGTGGACGACCGCCGAGTACAGCAGCGCCTGGAGTGGGTACGTGCTGGAGTTCATCGCCGCCGCGAGCGAGTCGGGGTGATAGCCGGCGATCGTCAGAGGCTCGTCGAGCGGCCCGAGCCAGTTGGTCTTGTGGTCGACCACCACGAAGCGCTCGGACGGCAGTCGCAGCACCAGGTCGATCGAGCCGATGAGGTAGCCCCGCAGCGGCTGGTGACGCAGCGCCGGGGCGCGCAGGCGGGCCGCGAACGGGCGGATCGGATCGTCGGGCGCGAGGTGGGCGTCCAGCAGGTCGGCCAGGTCGCCCAGCCGCGCCGTGGTCGGCCTCGGCCGGTCGCCCCCGCCGAGCGGGATCTCGAAGTCCAGCTCGGCAAGCTGGCGCTCGGCGAGCAGGCGGCGCAGGTCCAGGTCGTCGGCCAGCGGGCCGAGGGGCGTGGTCAACGCGGCCTCGAAGGCCTCGATCGCGGTGTCGACGTCCAACTCGACCGGCCATCGACGCAGTTGCTCGTCGATCAGCCGGCGCAGCTCGTCCGTCAGTCTGGGCGCCCGCACGTCGACCTCTTCGAGGACGGCGTGCACGAGGCTGCCGAAGGCCGCGCCGCGCGGCAGGTCGGCCATCGGGGACGGCCGGTCGTCGGCGTTCCACGACTCGACGGCGGCCGTCGACTCCTCCTCGTCGTCGACCGCGCCGGTCTCCTCGGGCTCGCTCGTCACCGGAGACTGCTCGGCGTCCAGGTGGGTCAAGGCGCTGTACGAGGTTCGTCTCCACTCGGTGTCGAGCCGGCGGTCGAAGGTGCGGATCGCCAGGCTCGCGCCGGACGTCTCGGGCGACACACGCGGGGGAGGCCGATCGCCGACCAGCTCGAGGGTCGGGCCGCCGCGGCGCTCCCAGCCGCGCAGCACGGCGGCGGCCGTCGGCTCGTCGGGGACGGCCACCTCGTCGGGAACGTGGGGCGAGTCGGGGTCGGGACGGAACAGCAGCCGGTGCAGTCCGGAGTGCTTCGCGTAGGCGCTCGGGGCCCACCACGCGACGAGCTGCGATCGAGCCCGGGTCATTGCGACGTAGGTCAGCCGCAGGGCCTCGCCGGCGTCCTCGTGCTGGGCGCGAGCGACGTGCGCACGCCACTCCTCGTGCCCGGGGCCGCCGGCGTCGAGCAGGCGCTCGCCTGCGTCGTCGTGGAATCGCGGCAGCCGATCGCGTCGTCGGTCCGAGCGCCCCTCGAACGAGGTCGGGTTCCGGTGGAACAGGAAGGGCAGGTAGACGATCGGGAACTCCAGTCCCTTGCTGGCGTGCACCGTGAAGATCTGGACCGCCTTGGCGTCGCTGTCGAGCCGTCGGACCGCCTCGGGCGATTCGACGCCGTCGCTGCGGCGCCGCCGGAGCCACTGCAGCAGTCCGGCGGCCCCCAGGCCGTCCCGGAGCGCGACCTCGTGCAGCAGGTGCGCGACGTGCTTGAGATCGGTCATCCGGCGCGGGCCGTCCGGGCGGGCGAGCAGCCGGGATGCCAGACCACCGTCGAGCAGGGACTCGGTCACCGCCGCGATC
>JAJUII010000028.1 GCA_029265505.1 Aeromicrobium choanae | reverse complement strand
CGAGGAGCCCACCGTGCCACTGTCGGACGAAGAGGCCCGACTGCTCGCCCAGCTCGAACAGTCGCTGGCCGCCGAGGACCCCGAGTTCGCGTCGACCCTGCGCGGCTCGAAGCTGTTCGAGCACAACCGTCGGATCGCGGCCGTCTGCGCGGTGGCGTTCCTGCTCGGTGTGGCCGCCCTGCTGGGCGGAGCCGTGACCCAGATGACCTGGGTGGGGGTGCTCGGCTTCGTCGTGATGGTGGCCTCGGCGTACTTCTTCGTCCGTGCCTGGCGACGCGGCATCGGCGGCTCGGAGGACCTCGGCCGGCCGGCCTCGCCGTCGCCGCGCTCGTCCTCCTTCGTCGAGCGCATGGAGGAGCGCTGGCAGCGCCGTCAGGACGAAGGCTTCTGACACCGATCGACATCCCCTGAGCTTCCCGAAGGCCCCGCCTCGTGCGGGGCCTTCGTCATGTCGCGGCGTCCGCGCGATCGGCTCCACTTCACTCCACCCGCCCCGTGGTCCTGAGATCACGGGGCTTTCTCACGTTCGTCACAGACGACACACCCGAATCTTGACGGAAAGTGGGTGGATGGTGGAGCGTTGTGGTTTAAGGTGGGGTGAAGTGGTGGAGACGCCGGAGACTTCGACCCGAGGAGAACGACGTGGAGAGCTGGGAGGTACGCGATGGCTTCGACATCGGCGCACTTCTTCGGCACGTTCACGCCGCGCCTCGACGAGAAGGGTCGGCTGTTCCTGCCGGCGAAGTTCCGACCACTGCTCACGGACGGCGTCGTCCTCACGCGCGGCCAGGAGCACTGCATCTACGGCTGGACGCCCGAGGCGTTCGACGAGTTCTCCGCCCGCGCCAGGCAGGCGTCGTTCACGAACCGGCAGGCACGCAACTTCGTGCGGATGCTCTTCGGCGGCGCGGCGCACGAGGTGCCGGACAAGCAGGGACGCATCCCGATCTCGTCGCTGCTGCGCGACTGGGCCGGCCTGGATCGCGACTGCACGGTCGTCGGCACGGGCGAGCGGTTCGAGATCTGGGACTCGCAGGCCTGGAACACGTTCAGCGAGGAGCACGAGGAGGGCTTCGCGGACCTGTCCGAGGAGATCTTCCCCGGCATCTTCTGATCACGAGCACGACGGGGCGCGATGCCCGCCTGAGGGGTTCTGACGTCACTTCCCCGGCGTCAGAACTCTGCAGGCGGGGATCGGGCCTCGCCGTGCGAGGCAAGGCGTCGGCATGACGGCGCGACACGTCCCGGTGATGCTGAGCCGTGTCGTGTCGGAGTTCGGTCCCGCCGTCGAGCGGTTCGACGATCCGGTGATCATCGACGCGACTCTGGGCCTGGGCGGCCACACCGAGGAGCTCCTGACGCGTTACCCGAGCCTGCGGGTGATCGGGGTCGATCGGGACCCGGAGGCCCTGCGGCGGGCGGGGGAGCGGCTCGGCGGCTTCGGCGAGCGGATCACCCTGGCGCACGCGGTCTACGACGAGCTGCCACGGGTCGTCGCCGAGGCCGGGCTCACCTCGGTCTGCGGGGTGCTGTTCGACCTCGGGGTCTCGTCGATGCAGCTCGACCTGGCCGAGCGGGGCTTCGCCTACGCGCAGGACGCCCCCCTGGACATGCGGATGAACCACGGGGACCCGCTGACCGCGGCGGACGTCCTCAACACGTACTCGGAGGCGGACTTGGCGCGCATTCTGCGGGAGTACGGCGAGGAGCGATTCGCCCGTCGGATCGCCGCCGCGATCGTCGCCGAGCGTCGGGACCGTCCCTTCGACCGCAGCGCGCGGCTCGTCGAGCTGGTGCGCCGCTGCATCCCGGCGGCCGCCCGCCGCACCGGCGGCAACCCCGCCAAGCGCACGTTCCAGGCGCTGCGCATCGAGGTCAACGACGAGCTGGGCGTGTACCGACGCGCCCTGCCCGCGGCGCTCGACCTGGTGGCGGTCGGCGGCCGCGTCGTGGTGCTGTCCTACCACTCGCTGGAAGACCGGATCACCAAGCGGATCTTCGCCGCGGCGACGACCTCGTCAGCGCCGCGCGACCTGCCGGTGGTCCCCGAGTCGATGCAGCCTCGCTTCCGCTCGCTGACCCGGGGGGCCGAGCAGGCCGGCGAGGACGAGATCACCGAGAACCCTCGCGCGCGTTCGGTGCGGATGCGCGCCGTCGAACGGATCGCCGCATGAACTGGAGTGATGCATGAGCAGCGTGACGTCCCCTCGTGCCATGAGCCGCTCCGCCGCGGCTCGTTCCACCGCGCTGGCCTCCGGCCTGGCGGCGCGCGGTCGCGACGCCCGTGACGTCGGACTCCGCCTCGTCGGACCGGTCCGCGTGCGAGCCCGCCGGGCTCCCTTCGTCGTGGTCGTGCTGACGGTCCTGGCCGCGGGCCTGGTCGGCCTGATCCTGCTGAGCACCGCGATGCAGGCCCAGTCGTTCCGGATCGCCGAGCTGCAGAAGGAGGCCACCCTGCTCGAGGCGCGCCGCCAGCAGCTCGCGGCCGAGGTCGACCGCGCGCAGAGTCCGTCCGGGCTCGCCGAACGGGCGCTCGCCGAGGGCATGGTCCCCAACGCCAATCCGGTTTTCCTGCGCCTCAGTGACGGCAAGGTCATCGGCGAGCCCGTGCCGGCCGAGCCCGACACCAACGTGCGGAGGGCCGGCTGATGCCCCTGTCCGTGACCCGCGCCCGCCTGCGCTGGCTCGTCATCGGCGTGCTGGTGATGTTCGTGCTGTTCGCCGGCCGGCTGTTCCAGATCCAGGCCGTCGATGCCAAGGCCTACGCCGCGATGGCCGTCGAGGCGGGCACCCGCAAGCAGGTCGTGCCGGCGCCCCGTGGCGACGTCGTCGACCGCAACGGCGAGGAGCTCGTCACGAGCACGGACGGGCTGACCATCACGGCCGACCCCTCGCTGACCGCCGAGAAGGCGCCCGAGATCGCCAAGATCCTGCACGAGAGGCTCGGCGACCGGATCGACTACTTCGACACGATCCAGAAGCTGCGCACGCCGAACTCGCGCTTCACCTACCTGATCAAGGACCTGCCGGCGTTCGACGCGCGCACCGCGGTCGACGCGGTGGCCGAGGCGGGCTACCCCGGCGTGTTCACCGAGTCGGTCGCCCTGCGGAGCTACCCGGGTGGCTCGCTGGCCGCGAACGTGCTGGGCATCACCGAGGCGAACGGCCACGGCATCGCCGGTCTGGAGAAGCAGTACGACCGCGATCTGACCGGCAAGGACGGGTCGTCGACGTACGAGGTCTCGGCCTACGGCGAGCGGATCCCGATGGCCGACTCGACGGTCGAGGAGATGGTCCCGGGGGCCGACGTCACCACGACGATCGACCGCGACCTGCAGTGGTACGCCGACCAGCGTCTGCGCGACGTGGTCAGTGCGGCCGGCGCCGACTACGGTCTGGCGATCACGATGGACGTCCGCACCTGCCAGATCGTGCAGATGTCCCAGGCGCCCACCTACAACCCCGACACCCGGGCGGGCGTCGACGACGCGACCCTCGTCAACCGCGCGGTCTCCAACGTGTACGAGCCGGGCTCGGTCATGAAGACGATCACGATGGCCGCGCTCGCCGACCAGGGCAAGGTCGACGCCGACACCAAGATCACCGTGCCGTCCGGTCTGGTCATCGACGGCTGGCCGATCGGCGACTACTGGCAGCACGGCACGCTCAAGCTCACCGCCGCCGGCGTGATCGCCAAGTCGTCGAACCTCGGCACGATCGTGGCGGCCGAGCAGATGTCGTCGAAGACCTTCTACTCCTACCTGCGGCGCTTCGGTTTCGGATCGCGCACCGGCATCGACCTGCCGGAGGAGTCGGTCGGCATCGTCCCGCCGGTGCGGGAGTGGTCCAAGTCCAAGCACGCGACCGTCTCGTTCGGTCAGGGCGTCTCGGTCACCGCGGTCCAGATGATCCGGGCGGTCGGTGCGATCGCGAACGGCGGCGTCATGTGCACGCCGCGGGTGGTCGACTCGATCACGCGCGCCGACGGCACGGTCGAGAAGGTCGACGCCGGCCCGACGCAGCGAGTCATCTCCCGCGAGGCCGCCGCCGAGGTGACGCGGATGATGGAGGCGGTCACCTCCGACGAGGGCACCGCCCCCGCCGCGCAGATCGAGGGCTACCGGGTGGCGGGCAAGACCGGCACCGCCTGGCGCGTCAACCCGCGCACCGGCAACTACGTCCGCGGCCAGAACACGATCTCGTTCATGGGCTTCGCCCCGGCCGACAACCCGCGGTTCATCACCTACGTCGTGATCGACAAGCCGCCGCGCAACGCCGGTGGCGGCTCGATGGCCGGTCCGGTGTTCCACGACATCATGTCGATGGCCCTGGAGCGCTTCGGCGTCACCCCGACCGGCGCCAAGCCGCCGAAGGTCAAGCAGGACTGGTGAGTCGGTGTCCGGCCGGTAGGTTGGGCTGGTGGACGAGATGAGGGTCAGGCCGACCACGAGCCCGCGCTGGCGGCTCGCTCGGGTCGCCGAGACGTTGGGGGGCCAGCTCACCGGTGACGACGTCGAGGTGACGGGGGTGAGCCTGTCGACCGCCGACGTCGTCGCGGGAGACCTGTTCGCGGCCCTCCCCGGCGCGACGACCCACGGTGCCCGATTCGCCGCGAAGGCCACCGAGCTCGGCGCCGTCGCCGTGATGACCGACGCGGACGGGGCCGGGCAGGTCCCGGCCGGAGTGCCGACCGTCGTCGTCGAGGAGCCCCGCGCCCGGTTGGCCCGGTTCGCCGCCGAGTTCTACGACCACCCCAGCGAGCGGTTCACCACGATCGGGGTCACCGGGACCCAGGGCAAGACCACCACGACCTACCTGGCCGAGGCCGCGCTCGGCGCCGCGAGCTCGGCCGTGATCGGCACGATCGGCACCCGGATCGGTGGCCGTCCCGCCGCCAGCACGCTCACCACGCCCGAGGCTCCGGCCCTGCAGGCGCTGTTCGCGGTGATGGCCGAGGAGCGGATCGCCGCGTGCGCGATGGAGGTGTCCAGTCACGCGATCGTCCAGGGGCGCGTGAACGGCTTCGTCCTGGACACCGCGGTCTTCCTCAACCTGGGCCGCGACCATCTGGACTTCCACCACGACGTCGAGTCGTACTTCGCGGCGAAGGCGCGGCTGTTCACACCCGAGCATGCGCGCGCCGCGGTGGTCAACGTCGACGACCCGTACGGTCGCCGACTCGCCGAGTCGACGTCGCTGCCGGTCACCACGTTCTCGACCGCGGGGGCGGTCGCCGACTGGCGGGCGGTCAACCTGCGGGCCCACCGCCTCGGCAGCGAGGTCACCCTCGTCGCGCCCGACGGGTCCGAGACCGAGCTGACCGTGCCGCTGCCGGGAGCCTTCAACGTGTCCAACGCGGTCGCGGCCGTGGTGGCGCTCGCCGGCCGAGGGCACGACCTGGCCGAGCTCGTGCGCGGCGTGGCCGCGGCTCCGGGCGTCCCCGGTCGGATGGAGCGCATCGACGCGGGCCAGCCGTTCACCGCCGTGGTCGACTACGCCCACAAGCCGGAGGCGGTCGAGGCGGTGCTCGCGGCGCTGCGGCCGGTCACGCCCGGCAGACTCATCATCGTGCTCGGAGCCGGCGGCGACCGGGACCGCGGAAAGCGCCCGATCATGGGACAGGTGGCCGCCCGGCTGGCCGACGTGCTCATCGTCACCGACGACAACCCGCGCACCGAGGACCCGGCGTCCATCCGGGCCGAGGTGATGGTCGGCGCCGCCGACGGGCCGGCCCGCGTGCTCCAGATCGGCGACCGCGCCGAGGCGATCGCCGCCGCGGTCCGTCAGGCCGAGCCCGGCGACACCGTCGTGGTGGCCGGCAAGGGCCACGAGCGCGGTCAGCAGGTGGGTGACACCGTGCTGCCGTTCGATGACCGCGACGTGCTGCGGGCGGCGCTCGAGGATCGCGCATGATCGCCACGACACTCGCCGAGATCGCCGCCGCCACCGAGGGTCGAGTCGTCGGCGACGAGGCCCTGGTGGTCGACGGACCCGCCGTCGTGGACTCGCGCCGCGTCGTTCCCGGGTGCCTGTTCGTCGCCGTCCCCGGCGAGCACGTCGACGGGCACGAGTTCGCCGCGGCGGCGCTCGACGGCGGCGCCGTCGCGACGCTCGCCACGCGATCGGTTCCGGGCCCGCACGTCCTGGTCGACGACCCCATCGCCGCCCTCGGACGCCTGGCGAGGTGGCGCCTGGCCACGATGCGCGAGTCCGGCGCGCCCGCCGTGGTCGCGATCACCGGATCGCAGGGCAAGACCAGCGTCAAGGACCTCGTCGCCCACGTCCTGGCCGGTCAGGCGCCGACGGTCGCGCCGGAGGGCTCGTTCAACAACGAGCTGGGCGTGCCGTTGACGATCCTGCGGACCGACGCCGCGACCCGGTTCCTGGTCCTGGAGATGGGGGCGCGCGGTCTCGGCCACATCGCGGCACTGTGTCGGATCGCGCCGCCCGACGTGGGCGTCGTGCTCAACGTCGGCGCCGCGCACGCCGGTGAGTTCGGCGGACTCGACCGCACCGCGCAGGCCAAGGGCGAGATCGTCGAGGCGCTCGGTCCCGACGGGGTGGCGGTGGTGAACGCCGACGACCCGCGGGTCGCGGCGATGCGGACCCGCACGGCCGCTCGGGTGGTCACCTTCGGACGCGCGGGCGACGTGCGGCTGGTCGGCGAGGTCCAGCTGACCGACGAGGGAACGCCCCGGTTCGAGGCTCGGATCGGAGACCTGACGCTCGACGTCACGGTGCCGCAGATCGGCGAGCACCAGGCGATGAACGCCCTCGCTGCGCTCGCCGTGGCGACGTCGCTCGGGATCGATCCCACGGCGGCGGTCGCGGCGCTCGCGCAGGCTCGCGCCGGCTCGCCGATGCGGATGGAGCGCCATGTGCGCGCCGACGGTGTCGTCGTGCTCAATGACGCCTACAACGCCAACCCCGAGTCGACGGCCGCCGCGTTGAGGGCGCTGGTGGCGGTGTCGCGAGGTCGGTCGATCGCGGTCCTGGGCGAGATGCTCGAGCTGGGCGCGGAGTCCCGACGTGCGCACGAGCAGGTCGGCGCCCTGGCCGCCGAGCTGGGCGTCGATCACGTCGTCGCGGTCGGCGACGGGGCTGCGCCGATCGCGGACGGGGCGGGTACGATCGGCGAGGTCGCAGCCGACGTCGAGACCGCGATCGCGATGGTCTCCGCGCGCCTGGAACCCGACACGGTCGTCCTTGTGAAAGCATCGAGGGGGGTCCGTCTCGAACGGGTCGCCGAGGCACTGCTGCGGGACTGACCCAGGACCGAAAGGAACGATCGGAAGCGATGCTGGCCGTACTGATCGCGGGAGTCATCGGGCTCGTCGGAACCTTGGTGGGCACCCGCTTCGCGATCTCCGTGCTCGTCAAGAAGGGGTACGGGCAGCTCATCCGCGATGACGGACCCACGTCCCACCACGTCAAGCGAGGCACGCCGACGATGGGCGGCTTGGTGATCATCGTGTCGACGGTGCTCGGCTACGCGATCGCCAAGCTGCTCACCGGCTACGAGCCGAGCGCGTCCGCCCTGCTCCTGCTCTTCCTGTTCGTCGGCCTGGGGGCGATCGGCTTCCTCGACGACTGGATCAAGGTGGCCAAGCAGCGCAGCCTCGGTCTGCGGAGCAAGGCCAAGATGATCGGTCAGGTCGTCGTCGGCCTGGTGTTCGCGATCCTGGCGATCGGCTGGGAGAACGACAACGGTCAGACTCCGATCACCCATGCGATCTCGTTCACCCGGGATCTGTCCTGGGAGCTGCCCACGGTGCTGCTCATCGTGTGGGTGCTGCTGATGATCGCCGGGGCGAGCAACGGCGTGAACCTCACCGACGGCCTGGACGGCCTCGCCACGGGTGCCTCGGTCATGGTGTTCGGCGCCTATGTGCTGATCAACGTCTGGCAGTCGAACCAGAGCTGCTTCCTGGCCGAC
The DNA here is from genome assembly GCA_029265505.1 of Aeromicrobium choanae. Lineage (GTDB taxonomy): Bacteria > Actinomycetota > Actinomycetes > Propionibacteriales > Nocardioidaceae > Aeromicrobium > Aeromicrobium choanae_A. The sequence continues at coordinate 8,338 of JAJUII010000028.1, read as the reverse complement.
GCGGGTCCGAAGTGCTACGAGGTGCGCGATCCGCTCGACCTGGCGGTGGTGGCCTCCGCCGTCACGGGGGCCTGCTTCGGCTTCCTGTGGTGGAACGCCTCGCCGGCCAAGATCTTCATGGGCGACACCGGCTCGCTCTCGCTCGGTGGTCTGATGGCGGGCTTCGCGCTGATGACCCGCACCGAGCTGCTGCTCGTGGTGCTCGGTGGCCTGTTCGTCATCATCACGTTCTCGGTGATCCTGCAGGTCGGCTACTTCAAGCTCACCGGAGGCAAGCGCATCTTCCGGATGGCTCCGCTGCAGCACCACTTCGAGCTCAAGGGCTGGGCCGAGATCACGATCGTCGTCCGGTTCTGGATCATCAGCGGCATCTGCGTCATCAGCGGCATCGGACTCTTCTACTGGGAGTGGGTCGTCGGTGCGTTCTGAGCGCGACGTCTCCTCACTCGACCGGGACTCGTCCTGGGAGGGCGTGCGCGCCGTCGTCGCCGGGTTCGGCGTGAGCGGGTTCGCCGCCGCGGACACCCTGACGCACCTCGGTGCCGACGTGATCGTGCTCGACGAGTCCGAGGGCGACGAGCGGCGCCGCGAGCAGGCGCGGCTGCTGGAGGTGCTCGGCGCGACGATCCGGCTCGGGCCGGGCGCGACGGCGACGCTGCCCGACGACATCGACCTCGTCGTCACCTCGCCGGGCTGGCGACCGACGGCACCGCTGCTGACCGCGGCCCGCGATCGCGGTCTCCCGGTGTGGGGCGAGGTCGAGCTGGCGTGGCGGCTGCGCGGGCGCGACGCGGCGCCGTGGCTCGCGGTCACCGGCACGAACGGCAAGACCACCACGGTGCAGATGCTCGAGTCCATCCTGCGCGCCGCCGGACTGCGCGCGCAGGCGGTCGGCAACGTCGGCACGCCGATCCTCGAGGCGGTCATGGACCCCGCGGGCCGCGATGTGCTCGCCGTGGAGCTGTCCAGCTTCCAGTTGCACTGGACCCGGTCGATGTCGGCCCAGGCCGCTGCGGTGCTCAATCTCGCGCCGGACCACCACGACTGGCACGGCGGCGCGGAGGCCTACGCTGCGGACAAGGCGCGCGTCTACGAGCGGGTCCAGCGGGCGTGCGTCTACAACGTCGCCGACCCGGCCACCCGACACATGGTCGAGCAGGCCGACGTCGTCGAGGGGGCCCGCGCCATCGGGTTCACCCTCGGCGTTCCCGAGCCCGGGATGGTCGGCGTGGTCGAGGACCTGCTGGTCGACCGGGCGTTCGTCGAGGAGCGGGCGACGAGTGCCGCCGAGATGGGCTCGCTCGCCGACCTGGCGGACGCCTCACCGCACAACGTCCAGAACGCCCTCGCCGCCGCGGCGCTGGCCCGGGCGCACGGAGTCCCGCCCCGCGCGGTCCGCGACGGCCTGCGGGCCTTCCGCCTCGGGCCCCATCGGATCAGCACGGTCGCCCACGCCGGCGACGTGACGTGGGTGGACGACTCCAAGGCGACCAACCCACATGCCGCCCGCGCCTCGCTCCGGGCGTTCGAGCACGTCGTCTGGATCGCCGGGGGACTGGCCAAGGGAGCCACCTACGGCGACCTGGTGCGCGACGTGCGGGACCGGCTGCGCGCCGCGGTGCTCATCGGCGCGGACCGGGCCCTCGTCGCCAAGGCCCTCGCCGAGCATGCGCCCCACGTTCCGGTGCACATCGTCGACGACGCCGCCGACGCCGACGCGCTGATGGACGACGTGGTCGCCGCCGCCTCCCGCGCCGCGCGGCCGGGGGACACCGTGCTGCTGGCGCCCGCGGCGGCCTCGATGGACCAGTTCGACGACTACGCCCACCGCGGCGACGCCTTCGCCCGGGCGGTCGAGCGGCTGCTGCGGTCCTCGCGGCCCTGAGGCGCCGCGAGCGACACGCGACCGCAGGTCCGACCCCCACGCCGTCGCAGGCGTCACACTGGTGGCAGTTTCTCTTCTCTTCCCCGAAGGAACGCCATGAGTACCACCGCATCTCGGCGGTCGTCGAGCTCTCTCGAGACTGTGCGGAATCTGCTCGAGCGCCCGCTCGCGTCGTACCAGCTCGTGCTCGGCACGACGGCCCTGCTCCTGGGCCTGGGACTCATCATGGTGCTCAGCGCCAGCTCCGTGCTGGCGCTGCGCACCAGTGACAACTCCTTCCAGATCTTCGCCCGCCAGGCGATCTTCGCCGCCGCGGGCCTCGTCGCGATGATCATCGCGATGCGGATCCCGCTGGCGAGGCTGCGGCTGCTCGCCTGGCCGGCCCTGCTGGGCGTCGTGGCGCTGATCTCGCTGACCTTCACGCCCCTGGGCATGGAGATCAACGGCAACCGCAATTGGCTCCCGCTGTTCGCCGGCTTCAACCTGCAGCCGTCGGAGTTCGCCAAGCTCGCGATCGTGGTGTGGATCGCCGATCTGTACACCCGACGCCATCGCCACCTGGGCACCTGGCGCTACGTCATCACGCCGGCCGGGCCGGTGGCCGGGGCGGTGGCCTTCCTCGTGGTCGCGCAGAAGGACCTCGGCACCGCGGTCATCCTGTTCGCGATCATCGCCGGGATGATGTGGGTCGCCGGTCTGCCGGCCAAGCCCATGCTGATGATCGGCGCCGTGCTGGGCGTGGCGCTCGTGTTCTTCGTCGCGCAGGCGCCACACCGCGTCGAGCGGTTCATGTCCTTCCTCGATCCGATGGCCGACCCGGAGAAGTCCGGCTACCAGGCGATCAAGGCCATGATGGGGTTCGCCAGTGGTGGCTTCTGGGGCGTGGGACTGGGCAACAGTCGCCAGAAGTGGGGATCCCTTCCGGAGGCGCACACCGACTTCATCCTCGCGGTCATCGGCGAGGAGCTCGGCCTGGCCGGCAGCCTCGTCGTCATCGCGCTGTTCTGCCTGCTGGCGTACACCGGCTTCCGCATCGCGCACCGCAGCCGCGACCGCTTCGCCCGCTACCTGGCCGCCGGCATCACGATCTGGATCCTCACCCAGGCCGTGATCAACATCGGGATGGTGCTCGGCATGATGCCGGTCATCGGCGTGCCGCTGCCGCTCATCTCGTACGGTGGTTCCAGCATGCTCGCCACACTCGCCGCGCTCGGCCTGCTCGCCAACTGCGCCACCACCGAACCCGGAGCCGCCCGGGCCCTGGCGACCTCGCGTCGCAACCGTCGTCGCCGCAAGGGCGGGCGGTGACGGTGCGGGTCCTGCTCGCCGGCGGCGGCACCGCGGGACACACGTCGCCGCTGCTCGCCACCGCCGCCGTGCTCGCGGCTGCCGGGGACGAGATCGTCTGCTTGGGGACGCCGCGTGGACTGGAGGTGACGCTCATCCCGCAGGCCGGCTACGAGCTCGAGCTCGTGCCGCCGGTGCCGCTCCCGCGGCGGCCGAACGCCGACCTGGTGCGACTTCCGGCCACTCTGCGGCGCTCGGTGCGCGCCACCGGGGAGGTCATCGATCGGTTCCGGCCCGACGTCGTGGTCGGCTTCGGTGGCTACGTGTCGGTGCCCGCCTACCTGGCCGCCCGGCGTCGCAGGCTGCCGCTCGTGGTCCACGAGGGCAACGCCCTGCCGGGCATCGCGAACAAGCTCGGCGCCCGGATGACCCGGCACGTCGCGACGAGCTTCCCGGACACGAACCTGCCGCACGCCGAGTACGTGGGCCTGCCGATCCGGCGCGAGATCGCCGATCTGGACCGCGACGCCGCCCGCGCCGAGGGTCGCGCCCACTTCGGGCTGGACCCCGACCGGCCGACGATCCTGGTCACCGGCGGCTCGCAGGGCGCCCGGCGGATCAACACCACGATGGCCGCCGCGGCGCGCGACCTGGCCGACGCCGGGATCCAGGTGCTGCACGCCGCGGGGCGTCTCGAGGAGGTCGAGCTCGACCGTCGTGAGGGCGACCCGCCGTACGTCGTCGAGCAGTACATCGACCGGATCGACCTCGCCTACGCGTCGGCCGACCTCGTGGTGTGCCGGGCCGGCGCCAACACGGTGACCGAGGTGGCGGCGGTCGGACTCCCCGCCGTCTTCGTCCCGCTGCCGATCGGCAACGGGGAGCAGGCCTTCAACGCCCACCCCGTGGTCGGTGCCGGCGGCGCCCTGCTCATCGAGGACGCCGCCTTCACCCCGGCGTGGGTGGACAGCGCCGTGGTGCCGTTGGTCACCTCCCGCGAGCGACTCGTGCGGATGTCCGCCGCGGCCACCGGCATCGTCCGCCGTGACGCGGCCGAGCGGTTGGCCGAGTTGATCCACTCCGCAGCGCAGGAGGGTCGATGAGGATCGACGTCCCCGCGGACGTCCTGCCGGCCGAGTGCCTCGGACGCGTGCATCTGGTCGGCATCGGCGGTGCCGGCCTGTCCGCGATCGCTCTGCTGATGCACCAGGCCGGCGTCGACGTGACCGGCAGCGACGGCCGGGAGTCGGCCACTCTCGAGCGCCTGCGCGCGGCGGGGATCACGTGTCACGTCGGTCACGACGCCGGGCACGTCATGGATCGGGAAACCGTGATCGTGTCGACCGCGGTGCCCGAGGACAACCCCGAGGTCGTCGAGGCGCGCCGGCGCGGGCTGCGGCTCTGGCCGCGATCGGCCGGCCTGATGTCCACGATGCTCCGCGATCGTCGCATCGCGGTGGCCGGGACGCACGGCAAGACGACCACCACGGCGATGCTGACGCTCGCGCTGCGCGGAGCCGGACTCGATCCGTCGTTCGCGATCGGGGCCGAGGTCGCCGGGCTGGGCACCAACGCCGGCCGCGGCGACTCGCCGGAGTTCGTCGTCGAGGCCGACGAGAGCGACGGGGCCTTCCTGCACTACCGACCGGCGATCGCGGTGGTGACCAACGTGGACGCCGACCACTTGGACACGTGGGGGAGCGTCGAGGCCTACGAGGACGCGTTCGCCGACTTCGCCGCCACGGTGACCGAGACGCTCGTGATCTCGGCCGATGATCCGGGCGCGCGTCGGCTCCGTGACCGGGTCGGCTCTCGCCGGGTCGTGACGGCGGGCTTCGCCGACGACGCCGACGTCCGTGGCTCGCAGCTGAGGATCGAGGGCTCCACGACCCGTCTCGTCGCCTCGGGCCCCTCGCTCGATCCGGTGGAGATCACGCTCGCGGTGCCGGGGCGCCACTACGCGGCGGACGCGCTGCTGGCGCTGGCCGCCGGACTCGAGCTCGGACAGGACGCGGCTGGTCTCGTCGCCGGGTTGGCCCGCCACACCGGGGCGGCGCGTCGGATGGAGCCCAAGGGAGAGGTCGCCGGCGTCCGTGTCGTCGACTCCTACGCGCACCATCCGACCGAGATCGCCGCCGACCTGGCCGCGGCCCGAGCCCTGGCCGGCGACGGCCGGCTGGTCGTGGTGTTCCAACCGCACCTGGTCAGCCGGACTCGGATCTTCGGCGCCGCGATGGGCGCGGAGCTGGCCGCCGCGGACCTGGTGGTGGTGGCCGACCTCTACCTCGCCCGCGAGGCCCCCGACCCGGAGGTCACCTCCCGGCTCGTGGTCGACGCGGCCGGGCCGAACGCCCGGCTCGGCGGTCCGGTCGAGCAGGTGCCGCAGGTGGTCGCCTCCCTCGTACAGCCCGGTGACCTCGTGCTCACGCTGGGCGCCGGCGACGTCACGACGGTCGGACCGGCGCTGTTGGACCTGCTGCGGGAGCGCCGGGCGTGAGCGATCGGTTCACCGAGAAGATCCTGCAGCGGCGTCGACGCACCCGCTGGAGGATCGCCCTGGGCGTGCTCGTGGTCGTCGTGCTGGGCGCTGCGGTGTGGGCGGTGTGGTTCTCCAGCCTCCTGGAGGCGCGGACCGTGGAGGTCGACGGCACCGAGCACCTGAGGGTCGAGCGGGTGCTGCGGGCCGCGGAGGTCCCGGTGGGCACCCCGCTGCCGCGCCTCGACACCGACGCGATCGTCGAGCGGGTCGAGACCCTGACGCCGGTCGAGTCGGTGCGGGTCGAGCGCGATCTGCCGCACACGGTGCGGATCGTGGTCACCGAGCGCACCGCGGCGGCCTGGCTGGACCGGTCGGGGACGCCGTGGGCGGTCGACGCCTCCGGTGTGGTCTACCGACCCTTGAACTCCGAGCCCTCGCACCTGCCCGAGCTCGCGGTCGATCCCGAGGACCGGCGGGTCGTCGTGGCGGCCGCACGGGTCGCGGCCGACATCGCCCACGCCGACCCGCGGCTGCTGGCACAGACGCGCACGATCCGCGCCGAGACGCGCGACTCGATCGAGCTCGACCTCACCGGGGGGCGCACGGTGGTGTGGGGGAGTGCGGAGCAGTCCGAGGCCAAGCTCGCCGTGCTGCGTCCGCTGCTGCAGATCCGCGCCCGGGGGTACGACGTGAGCGCCCCGGAGCGGCCCACCACCGCGGAATGATCCATCAAGTCGCGCGACGCGCGGCGTGTCACCACCGAACACCTCGTCGGCGCACCTAGTGTCTTTTCCATCGGCGAGGTTGACATAACTATAAACCTCGAGTTGAAGGTTAAGGTTGAAGGGGAAGACGACATGGCGGTCCAGAACTACCTTGCGGTGATCAAGGTCGTCGGCATCGGCGGTGGCGGCGTCAACGCCGTCAACCGCATGATCGAGGCCGGGCTCAAGGGTGTGGAGTTCATTGCGATCAACACCGACGCCCAGGCGTTGCTCATGACCGACGCGGACGTCAAGCTCGACGTCGGCCGCGACTCGACGCGGGGGCTGGGCGCCGGTGCCGACCCCGAGATCGGCAAGCAGGCCGCCGAGGACCACGCCGACGAGATCGAGGCCGCCCTCAAGGGTGCCGACATGGTCTTCGTCACTGCCGGCGAGGGCGGCGGCACCGGAACCGGCGGCGCCCCGGTCGTCGCCCGGATTGCCCGCTCGCTCGGCGCCCTGACGATCGGCGTCGTCACCCGCCCCTTCAAGTTCGAGGGTCGCAACCGCGCCGCCCAGGCCGATGTGGGCGTGCAGCGTCTCCGCGAGGAGGTCGACACCCTCATCGTCATCCCCAACGACCGACTCCTGTCGATCAGCGACCAGAACATCAGTCTGCTCGACGCCTTCCGCCAGGCCGACCAGGTGCTCTACCAGGGCGTCTCGGGCATCTCCGAGCTCATCACCACCCCCGGCCTGATCAACGTCGACTTCGCCGACGTCAAGTCGATCATGAGCGACGCCGGATCGGCGCTCATGGGCATCGGCTCGGCGCGCGGCGAGCACCGCGCCGCCACTGCGGCCGAGCTCGCCGTGTCCAGCCCGCTGCTGGAGGCCTCCATCGAGGGCGCGCGGGGCGTCCTGCTGTCGATCGCCGGCGGCTCCGACCTGGGCCTGTTCGAGATCAACGAGGCCGCCGAGCTGGTGCAGGAGGCCGTCCACGAGGACGCCAAGATCATCTTCGGCACCGTCATCGACGACTCGCTCGGCGACGAGGTGCGGATCACCGTCATCGCGGCCGGCTTCGACGGCGGCGAGCCCAAGCCGCGCAGCACCGACCAGCCCGCGCTGCGTCGCGACCCGGCCAAGTCGCGACCGGACGCCGAGTCGGCCGACCGCCCGGCGTCGCAGGAGGGCAGTCGGCCGGAGCCCGGCGCTACCGAGCAGAAGGTCGTGACCGAGCCCGTGCCGGTGGGACAGCCCACCGGTCAGGAGTTCGGCGACGGGCTCGACATCCCGGACTTCCTGCGCTGACCGTGACCCCGCCGGATCCGTTCTGGTTCCGCGCGCGGGCCGGTCGCGCGGAGTTCGGCTTCACCGACGCCCGCACGGACCTGGGTCGCGGCCCGACGTCCGACGGGGAAGCCGCGCCCGACCTGGCCACGGTGTCGGCCGCCCTCGGCGGGGCCCGCCCGGCACTGATGCGGCAGGTCCACGGAGCCGCCGTCGCATCGGCCGATCCCGACGCGGCGCCGGAGGCCGACGCGCTCGTGGTGGACCGCCCCGGCGTCGTCGCGATCGTGCGCGTGGCCGACTGCACCCCGATCGTCGTCGTGGACCTCGAGCGCCCCCTGGCCGCCGTCGTCCATGCTGGCCGGGTCGGGATGGCCGCCGGCGTCGTGCCGGCCGCCGTGGCGGCGCTGCGCGACCGCGGAGCCGCCCGGCTCGAGGCGTGGATCGGCCCGCGAGCCTGCGGCGCCTGCTACGAGGTGCCGCCCGCGATGGCCGACGAGGTCGCTGCCGTGGAGCCGACCGCGCGGTCCACCACCCGCGCCGGGACGACCGGCCGCGCCATCGGCGCCGGCGTGCTCGCCCAGCTCGCGCGTCTCGGCGTGCCCGCCAACGACCGCTGAGGATGCACGATCTCGGACGAGCGCTTCTGGTCCCACCGTCGGCAGGCGGAGGCGGCAGGTCGCTTCGGTG
>JAJUII010000154.1 GCA_029265505.1 Aeromicrobium choanae | reverse complement strand
CGACGCGATCCTCCTCGACGTCGAGGACGATGACCTTCTGCATCGGCGTCAGCGCGATGCGGTTCGAGCCGTGCGCCTCGACGACGTCGGCCAGGCGCTGCAGGATCGTGCCGGAGATGCGGCCGACCGTGGGGGAGACGCCGACGTAGAAGCGGCCGTCGACCTGGCGGTGGACGCCGACGTGGTCGGCAGGCGTGTCCGGCATCGGCGGGGCGTCCAGGTCGACCAGGCGCCGCCCGAGGTACTCGTTCTCGAGCACCTCGCGGAACTTCTCGATGCCCCAGTCCTGGACGAGGAACTTCAGTCGGGCGCGGGACCGCAGCCGCCGGTAGCCGTAGTCGCGGAAGATGCTGACGACGCCCTCCCACACCTGCGGCACGTCCTCCAGTGGGACCCAGGCGCCGAGACGCCGGGCCAGGTGGGGGTTGGTCGACAGCCCGCCGCCGACCCACACGTCGAACCCCGGGCCGTGCTCGGGGTGCACGGCGCCGATGAAGGCGACGTCGTTGATCTGCGGGACCACGTCGTGGCCGGGGTGCCCGCTGATCGCCGACTTGAACTTGCGCGGCAGGTTCGAGAACGCCTGGTCGCCGATGTACCGGCTCTCGATCGCCTCGATGGCGGGGGTGCCGTCGATGATCTCGTCGGCCGAGACGCCGGCGACGGGGCTGCCCAGGATGACGCGGGGGCAGTCGCCGCAGGCCTCCTGCGTGGACAGGCCGACCGACTCGAGGCGCTCCCAGATCGTCGGCACGTCGCGCACGTCGATCCAGTGGTACTGGATGTTCTGCCGGTCGGTGATGTCGGCGGTGTCGCGGCCGAACTCCACCGAGACGTCGGCGATGGCGCGCAGCTGCTCCAGCGTGAGCTGTCCGCCGTCGATGCGCACCCGCATCATGAAGTACGAGTCGTCGAGTTCCTCCGGCTCGAGCGTCGCGGTCTTGCCGCCGTCGATCCCGGGCTTGCGCTGGGTGTACAGGCCCCACCAGCGGAAGCGTCCGCGCAGGTCACCCGGGTCGATCGAGTCGAAGCCGCGGTGGGCGTAGATGTTCTCGATCCGAGCTCGGACGTTCAGCGGGTTGTCGTCCTTCTTGGCCTGCTCGTTCGCGTTGAGCGGCTCGCGGTAGCCGAGGGCCCACTGGCCTTCGCCCTTCTTGCGGCGCGGGCGGGCGGGTGCGGCAGGGGTGGTGGTCATCGGGTGCTCTCTGTCGGGCGGGTGCGCAGGCGTCGTTCGCCTCGGCGCAGGGGACTGCTGGGAGGGAGTCAGTCAGCGACACATCATCGAGCGCGCACGACCGAGGTCGACGTGGAGTCGTTCCACGAGCCAAGTGGTCTGTGCGGCGAGCATGGCGACAGTCTGTCCTTCGGACAGAGCGTCCGACAAATGGACATCTTGAAATATGAGATTTATGTCCAGTTTGCGAGACGGAGAGCGGTTTCCGCGAGGGTCCGGGGGCGATTTCGGCCTCAGATCGCAGGCTGTGCGCGATCCACGATCTTTCCGAGGGCGAGCCCGCTCGGCAGGGTTCCGAACGTTCCGGCCCAGCCGTCGCCGAGCCGCGAGGCGCAGAACGCGTCCGCGGCCTCGGGGGTCGAGTACCGGATCATCAGCGAGCCCTGCAGGATCGCCGCCATCCGCGAGGCCAGCCAGCGAGCGGACCACTCGATGTCGGTCGGCTCGGCGAGTCGTGTGAGCACCTCGTCGACGGCGGCGTCCAGGCGCGCGTCCTGGCCGCGGACCGTGCCGACCTCGGCTCGCCACGCGTCGAGCACGCCCGGCTCGCGGGAGAGGGCGCGCAGGACGTCCAGGGCGTTGACGTTGCCGCTTCCCTCCCAGATCGAGTTGAGCGGCGATTCGCGGAACAGCAACGGCATGCCGGACTCCTCGACGTACCCGTTGCCACCCAGGCACTCGAGCGCTTCGCCGACCATCATCGGCGTCCGCTTGCAGACCCAGTACTTCTCCAGTGCCAGGCCGATCCGGCGCAGTGCCTGCTCGTGCTCGTCGTCGGGGCGATCCACGGCGGCGGCCAGTCGTAGCCCGGCGAGCATCCCGGCCTCGGACTCCAGTGCGAGGTCGGCCAGCACCCCGATCATCGCGGGCTGGTCGATCAGCCGGGCGCCGAATGCGGATCGGTGGCGGGCGTGCCAGGCGGCCTCGGCGAACGCCTTGCGCATGATCGACGCCGAGCCGAGGATGCAGTCCATCCGCGTGGCGGAGACCATCTCGATGATGGTGCGGATGCCGCGGCCCTCCTCGCCGAGCCGGACCGCCCAGGTGTCCTCGAACTCGAGCTCGCTCGAGGCGTTGGACTTGTTGCCGAGCTTGTCCTTGAGTCGGACGATCGTCATCGGGTTGCGGGTGCCGTCGGGCAGGACGCGCGGCACGACGAAGCAGGTGGAGCCCGCGTCGGTCTGCGCCAGCACGAGGAAGACGTCGTTCATGGTGGCGGATGTGAACCACTTGTGGCCGGTCAGTCGGTACTCGCCGGGCACCGAGGCCGACTTGGCGATCGTGCTGTTCACGCGCAGGTCGGAGCCGCCCTGCTTCTCGGTCATCCCCATTCCGGCGAGCAGGCCGGCCTTCTCGTGGGGAGGGCGCAGGCCGAAGTCGTACGTCGTCGAGGCCAGGCCCGGCGTCCACTGCTCGGCCAGATGAGGATCGGTGCGCAACGCCGGCACCACGGCGTAGGTCATGGTGATCGGGCACATGTGGCCCTGTTCGGCCTGGCCCCACGTGTAGAAGCCGGCGGCCCGGCGCAGGTGGGCGACGTCGTCGTCGGAGGTCCACGGCGCGGCGGTCAGCCCGAAGCCGACGCCGCGCTCCATCAGCCAGTGCCAGGACGGGTGGAACTCGATCTCGTCGATCCTGCGCCCGTAGCGATCGACGGGCCGGTGTACGGGCGGGTTCTCGTTCGCGCGATGCCAGTGGTGGCGAGCCTCGGCCGATCCGGCGAGCTCGCCGATCGGCTCGAGGTAGGCGCGCACGTCGTCGGCACGGTCGCCGGCCAGGGCCGCGATCGCGTCCTGCAGCGGGCGGTCGGCGGTGGCGATGTTGACGTCGTCGAACGGGACGGCCTGGTTGGCGGGGATGCGCTGCACGGGGTCCATGGACTCCACGGTAGGCGCTGGTGCGGGGCGTGCGGGACGCATTGCATGCGTGCTATGGACAGTCATAGCACGCATGCAATATGGTCGCGGCATGAGAGGGCCGATCGAGCACGACGACTTCTACGCCGGCATCGCCCGGCAGGTCGTCGAGCAACGCACGATCCGGCGCCTCTCGCAGAGGGAGCTGGCCGATCTGTGCGGCACGACCCAGTCGGCGATCGCCCGTTTCGAGTCCGGCTCGCGCCCCCCCAAGCTCGACACCCTCCTGCGGATCGCCGCGGCGTTGGACTGCGAGCTCGACGTCACGTTCCGCCCGCGGACACGGCCCGTGAAGGAGTCCTGATGAGCACGAGAGTCGACACCGAGGAGATCGAGTCGACCCGCAGTGAGAAGCTGCTGGCGGTCCTGCTGGCGATCTTCCTGCTGGTCGGCACCGTGTGGTTCTACGTCAAGGTGCCCGCCTGGGTGGAGTCGGTGGCGCCCGGACCCGACGGTTCGGCGGTGGTCGCGGCGGAGAACCGCAGCCATGAGCTCGACGAGCGGATGTGGAGCGCCGAGACGGCGCGCGAGGAGGCACGCCACGAGATGGACCTCGTGCGCGAAGAGTTCCGCGTCGCGCTGCAGGAGGGCGTCGGTGTGGAGCAGGCGCGGGCGGAGTACGAGGCGGCGCGCGCCGCGTACGACCGGGCCGACGAGCGGTACGACGAGGCGTCCGCCGCGGCGAGGGAGGCGAGCGAGGCGGCCCGGAAGGCGCGCGACGACTTCGAGCGGGAGAACGGGTCCGGTCTGAAGGCGTGGCTGTCGGCGCTGATCCGGTTCGGCTTCGTCGTCGGCTGGACGATCGCCTCGTACCGGATCATCGCGCAGCTGCGTCGCCGCGAGTCCCGGTACCTCACCTTGGCGTTCGCCGGTGCGGCCGTCGGCGCGATCATGGCGCTGGTCTTCGCGGTCGACTACGTCACCGACTACATCGATCCGCTCGACCTGGGGCCGTTCGTGCTCTCGGCGATCGGCGTCGCAGCCACGATCGTGACGTTCCGGGTCCTGCAGAGATACCTGGCCGCTCGGCTGCCGGGTCGGCGGGTGCGCAAGGGGGAGTGTCCGTTCTGCGGATTCCCGCTGCGCGAGTCCGGACTGCAGGACGGTCCGCACTGCGCCGGGTGCGGGCGCGACGTGGTCGCCCCCTGCGCCGCGTGCGCGGCTCCCCGGCGGGTGGGGTCGTCCTACTGCGGGGCCTGCGGCGCGTCCTGATCCTGCGGGATCCGGCTGACGGTCACCCAGCCTGCGGCCCCGGACAGCTCCTCGAGCTCGCCCGGGGTCAGCTCGATGGCGGAGTCGGGACTCCCGGCCGCCGGGAACACCGTCCTGAACCGCTTCAGCGAGGTGTCGAGGTAGATCGTCGCGGTCGACGGGTTCGCGAAGGGACACACGCCACCGACCGGATGCCCGGTGAGACGTTCGACCTCGTCGGCCTTGAGCATCGACGCCTTCCGTCCGAACGTCGCCTTGAACGCGGCGTTGTCGGTGCGCGCATCACCGGCCATGACGACGAGGATCGCGGTGTCGGACGTGTCTCCGCGGAAGGAGAGGGTCTTGGCGATTCTGGCGGCTTCGACCCCGAACGCCGCGGCGGCCTCGGCGACCGTGGCGCTCGAGCCGTCGGTCTGCCGGATGTCGCCGTCGCGGCCGTGGGCGGCCAGGTGTTCACGAACGGACTCGAGGGACATGCCCCGATCCTGCCCGATGCTCTCAGGGGTGACCGAAGCGGTACGCCAGGTCGGAGTTCCGCAGGACCTCGTCGCGGAGGAACCGGCTGCCGTCGTTCTGCGGATGGATGCCGTCGGGCGCCAGCTCCCATGTCAGTCGCCGGGTGGGGACCCAGGAGAAGCCGTGCTCGAGGGCGGTCCGGCGGATGAGCGGGCGGATGACGCGGGCCTTGTCGCCCCGGCTGCGACCCCAGGGGCTCAGTACGTAGACGTCGGCGCGATCGCGCCCCAGTCGGTCCCAGGTGCGACCGAGGCGGGAGAAGTAGTCCTCCAGGGCGGCGACGATCTCGGTGCGGGTCGACTCGACGACCCGGCCGTCGGGCGTGCAGCGGCGCCAGTCGTTGCGGCCGCCCTCGATGAACAGGAGGCGGGGATCGTGCCGCCGGACGGTCGCCAGACGGTCGGCGTAGCGCGTGCCGGTGCAGAGGCTGTTGCGGGCGAGGAAACCCGTGCCCGGCTCGGCGTGCAGGACGGGGTCGAGCCCCAGGTCGGCGGCCAGAACCGCCCACCAGCCGGGGTAGCGGGTCGAGCGGTCGCCGTAGTACGAGCTGTAGGAGTCACCGATCACGAGCATCGTGTCGTTGCGATGCTCCGGCGCGATCTCGGCGACCTGCGGGGTGGCGGTGCCCGACTCGGCGGGGACCGCCGAGCTGTTCGCGCCGACCAGGACGGCGAGCGTCGCGGTGATCGTGGCGAGGGTGAGACACGTTCGACGCAGGGTCGAATGTGCATGGATCGCCACGCGGAGCCTCCCGATTTCGATGCGACGCCGACGTCGACCGGGTGCCTCCCCGCCGACGCCTCCGGCGTGCCACGATATATCGACCCGCGACGCGGACGCCCCGAGGTTCGCGAGCGGTGAGACGAGGTGGCCAGGCTGCACCCGAGATGAAGCATCCTGGCCGCCTCGTCGTCTGTGTGACGGGCGCGGACGACGGCCATGACGCGTTTCTGGCGGGGCAATTGTGACTGGAGCGCTGGTGCCGCACCGTGTGTCGGACTGAAATGCGAACCGCCTCCGGTCAGCGTCGCTGGATCGGAGGCAGTTCCTCGGGTGGGCGATACTGGGTTTGAACCAGAAATCCGGCGATTCGGAGGTCGCCGCTGGTCTATCCAACATCCGTGATTATCCTTGTGATTGCAGTGAAATTGCGGATGGACAATGCCGGACACGAACGACCAGATGTCGACTTTTCTGCCCCACGCTGCCCCACGTGTGCCCCACGAAACCGAGGTGAAGATCGGATGGCCCGACGGGACGAGCGCCGACAGTTCGG
>JAJUII010000218.1 GCA_029265505.1 Aeromicrobium choanae | reverse complement strand
GGCGACCGACGAGCAGAAGGAGGCCGTCCAGCAGGCGTTGCGGGACAACCCCGAGGTGAAGTCCTTCACGGTGCGCAGCCCGGAGGAGAACTACGAGCAGGCGCGCGAGCTGCTCGGCCAGACCGACACCGGCCGCAAGCAGCTGGAGACGCTGGGCGTGGACTCGTTCCCCGAGTCCTACTTCGTGACCCTCAAGGACCCGCAGCAGTTCGACGGCGTCGTCAGCGAGGTCTCGGGGATGGACGGTGTCGGCAACGTCAACTCGCTGCGCGACCTGCTGGGTCCGCTGTTCGAGATGCTCGACAAGATGCAGTGGGCCGCGCTCGTGACGGCGGGCCTCCTCATCATCGCGGCGATCCTGCAGGTTTCGAACACCATCCGGATGACGGCCTTCGCCCGGCGGCGCGAGATCGGCATCATGCGTCTCGTCGGCGCCTCCAGCTGGCACATCCAGGCGCCGTTCGTGCTGGAGTCCCTGGTCGCGGCGCTCATCTCCGCCGGCCTGGCGGCCGCCGGGCTGGCCGCGTTCATGCACTGGGTCGTCTACGGCTACCTGCGTGACACGCTCGGCCGGATCACGACGTGGGTCCGGTGGGAGGACGCCTTCGTGGTGATGGGCATGACGACAGTGCTGGCCCTCCTGCTGGCGCTGGTGCCGACCATCGTCATGACCCGCAAGTACCTCGACGTCTGAGGCGGCCGCGACACGCGCGCCCGGCGCGTGATGGCCAAACCCTCAAGTCGAGGCGTAGAGTCACTCGCGTCACATCGCACGATTCCGTCCGCCAGGACACTTCCCCGGATCGAGGCACATGACGAGAACGCGCAAGTCGCTGCTCGCCTTGGCTCTCAGCGCCATGCTGATGGCCGGATTCAGCGCGCCCACGTTCGGCGACGAGAAGGACGACGTCAAGCGCGAGCAGCGCCGCAACGACCGCCGCCTCAAGGAGGCCCGCAAGGAGGTCCACGAGTCGACGCAGGCGGCCCTCGACGCCAAGCGCAAGCTCGAGCGCGCCGAGCGGCGGCTCAAGGCGGCGCAGACCGAGCTCGGACGCACCCGCGGCAAGCTCGCGGTCGCCCAGGCCGAGGACGCCCGACTGCGTGCCGAGCTCGACCGGGCGCAGGCCGAGCTCGACGCCGCCGAGCAGCGACTGAAGCAGGCCGAGAAGGACCTGCGGTCCTCCCGCGGAGCCGTGGAGTCCTTCGCGGTCGAGTCGGTGATGTCCGGCGACTCCGGACTGAAGGCCTTCGGTGACCTGCTGCGCGGCGCCGACCCGGCGGAGTTCTCCGAGCAGATGAGCGTCAACACCTCGATCAGCGATGCGCAGATCGCGGTCATGCAGGAGCTGGAGGCGTCCGAGGTCATGCTCGGCATCGAGCGTGACAAGGTCGAGCGGCTCCGCGATCGGGTCGCCGCGCAGAAGGCCCAGGCCGAGGCGGTCGTCCGCGAGATGCAGGTGCTCACCGCTCAGGCCGAAGAGCAGGCGGCGTCGGTCGCCGAGCTGGTCACGGCCCGCGAGGGCGCGAAGCGTTCCGCCGACCAGGCGCTGGCGGCCGATCTCAAGCTGCAGCGTGAGCTCGAGCGCGAGCGCGTCGAGCTCGAGCGCAAGATGGCCGAGATCGTCCGCAAGGAGCTCGAGGCGGCTCGCCGGGCGGCCGCCAAGCGGAAGAAGAAAAACGGCGGCAGCGGTGGCGGCGGCGGTGGCGGCGGTGGCGGATCCACCGGCGACTCCGGGGCTGCGTTGAGTCGACCGGTCTCCGGTCCGATCACCTCGCCCTACGGCATGCGTCGCCATCCGATCACCGGCGTGTACAAGCTGCACGACGGCACCGACTTCGGCGTCGGCTGCGGCACGCCGATCCGGGCGGCCGCCGCCGGCACGGTCGTCGCGCAGTACTACAACGGCGGCTACGGCAACCGCGTCATCCTCAACAACGGGGTCAAGAGGGGCGTCAGCGTCATCACGACCTACAACCACCTGTCCCGCTACGCCGTCGGCACGGGGGCGAAGGTCAAGCGCGGCCAGGTCATCGGCTACGTCGGATCGACCGGCTATTCGACCGGCTGCCACCTGCACTTCATGGTCCTGGTGAACGGCAAGACCACCAACCCGATGAACTGGCTCTGAGCCGATTCGGGCGCCTGTCAGAATGGGTCAATGGCCAAGGAGACCGGTCGCAAGCTGATCGCGCAGAACAAGAAGGCGCGACACGACTATCACATCGAGGACACCTTCGAGGCGGGCCTGGTCCTGACCGGGACCGAGGTCAAGTCGTTGCGGCAGGGTCGAGCCTCGCTGGTCGACGGCTTCGGTGAGATCGAGAACGGCGAGGCGTGGCTGCTGCAGGTGCACATCCCGCAGTACTCGCAGGGAACCTGGACGAACCACGAAGCGCGTCGTCGCCGCAAGATGCTGCTCAACCGCCACGAGATCGACAAGATCGAGCAGCGGGTCCAGTCCAAGGGTCTGACGATCATCCCGCGGTGCCTGTACTTCAAGGACGGTCGGGCGAAGGTCGAGATCGCGCTCGCGCGCGGCAAGAAGTCCTACGACAAGCGGCACGCGATCGCGGAGCGCCAGGCGACGCGGGAGGCCGAGCGCGAGCTGGGGCGGCGACTCAAGGGACTGAAGTAGTCCATGTGGGCCGACTCCGACCTGCAGCCCTACCTCGACGATCTGGGCGTCCCGGGCATCGTCGACGTCCACGTGCATTTCATGGCGCCGCAGATCCTCGACGCCGTGTGGCGCTACTTCGACGCAGCCGGCCCGAAGCTCGGCCGACCGTGGCCCATCGCGTACCGCACGAGCGAGGACGAGCGCGTCGAGACCTTGCGCGCGCTGGGCGTGCGCCGGTTCACCGCGCTGTCGTACGCGCACAAGCCGGGCGTCGCCACCTTCATGAACGACTGGAACGCCGGCTTTGCCCGCCGGGTCCCCGACAGCGTCCACTCGGCGACCTTCTTCCCCGAGCCGGAGGCGGCCGAGTACGTCCCGGCCGCGATCGCCGACGGTGCTCGGGTGTTCAAGGCGCACCTGCAGGTGGGGGAGTTCGCGGCGGACGACCCGCTGCTCGACCCGGTCTGGAAGACCCTCGAGCGTGAGCGGGTGCCGATCGTGCTGCACGCCGGCTCGGGTCCGATGCCGGGTCCGCACACCGGCCCCCGTGGCGTGGCGAACGTCCTGGAGCGATACCCCGACCTGACGTTGGTCGTGGCGCACCTGGGAATGCCGGAGGTGGACGAGTTCTGTGATCTGGCGGAGAGTCACCCCCACGTCCGCCTCGACACGACGATGACCTTCGTCGACTTCTTCGAGGACGTTCCGCCGGTCGATCCGCAGC
>JAJUII010000201.1 GCA_029265505.1 Aeromicrobium choanae | reverse complement strand
GAGTGGGCCTCGCACCACGCCTCGGTGAAGGCGACCCGCTTCACCGACGCGTGGACCGGTTTCACGAACAACCGCAAGAACTGGGCCTACCGCCAGGACCAGCTGCCCACCACGCACCCGATCGCCGCGGACAACTACGACCTGCACGCGGTCGAGGCGAACTTCGACGGCATCACCTACGCCAAGGGCGCATCGGCGCTCAAGCAGCTGGTCGCGTGGGTCGGCGAGGACGACTTCCTGGCCGGTCTGCGCTCGTACTTCACCAAGCACGCCTACGGCAACACCGAGCTGACCGACCTCCTGGCCGAGCTGTCCGAGGCGTCGGGCCGCGAGCTGGACAGCTGGGCCGCCGAGTGGCTGCAGACCTCGGGGGTGAACACCCTGGCCGCCGACTTCGATCTCGACGACGAGGGCCACTTCACCCGGTTCGACGTGGTCCAGACCGCGACCGAGGAGCACCCGACCCTGCGGCGGCACCGGATCGCGATCGGACTGTACTCGCGCGTCGAGGACGCCGAGACCGGCGCGTCGCGCCTGGTGCGGACCGAGCGGATCGAGACCGACGTCCGCGGCGAGCGCACGCCCGTCATCGAGATGCTCGATCACCGCCGCCCGGACCTGATCCTGCTCAACGACGACGATCTGACCTACGCGAAGATCCGCCTCGACGACCGCAGCTTCCGGACGCTGCTGGAGGGCATCGGCACCTTCGTCGACTCGCTGCCTCGGGCACTGTGCTGGGGCTCGGCCTGGGACATGACGCGCGATGCGGAGCTGACCTCCGAGCAGTTCGTCGACCTGGTGCTCGCCGGCGTCGGCACGGAGTCCGATCTGACGGCGGTGTCCTCGCTGCTGCGTCAGGCGCAATCGGCGGTCACCCTGTTCACCTCCGACGCCAAGCGACCGGCGCTGGCGGCCCGCTGGGAGCAGGGCGTGCGTGACCTGTTGGCCGCCGCCGAGCCCGGAAGCGACCACCAACTGGCGTTCGCGCGGGCCCTCGCGTCGGCCGCCACGACCGCGGCGCCGCTGCGCGAGGTGCTCGCCGGCTCGGTGGAGGGACTCGAGCTCGACGCGGACCTGCGGTGGACCCTCGTCAGCGGCCTGGCCCGCCTCGGCGACGCCGACGAGGACGAGATCGCCGCCGAGCTGCGACGCGACGACACCAACCAGGGCCGCGAGCACGCGGCCGGCGCCCGTGCCCTGCGCCCGACCCCCGAGGCGAAGGCCGAGGCATGGCGCCGCGTGGTCGAGGACGCCTCGACGCCGAACGAGACGCGCCGACAGATCGCCATGGGCTTCCAGGTCGCCGGGCAGGCCGAGATCCTCGAGCCCTACGTCGATCGGTACCTGGAGATGGCCGAGTCGGTCATCGACGAGATGGGGGTGTGGATCGGGCAGATCGCGCTGATCCACCTGTTCCCGCTGCCGAACCCGAGCGCCGAGACGCTGGCGAAGGTCGACGCCTGGCTGAGCACGACCGACGCCCCGGCGGCGGCGCGACGCTACGTGCTGGAGGGTCGTGACGACCTGCGTCGGGCGTTGAAGGCTCGCGAGATCAACTGAGACCGGCCGCCGGTCCTGTTCCGGGCGGTGCGTCCTCGACCGCGTCGATCATCGATGCGGGCGACGGGCCACCGCCCGGTCCCGTGCGGTGGGTCAGTGGGAGATGGCGTCGCGCTCGGCGGCCTGCTCGATCTCGGCGGCCGAGGGGATCGTGGGCTCGAAGTGACGCAGCTTGGCGTTCATGGCCGCGGCGATGATCCAGATCAGCGCGATCAGCAGCAGCGCGCCGCCGATGAAGGTGGCGATCCACTGCAGGGCCGTGTAGTCGTCCTCGGGCCACGTGTCGGGGGCGGTCGTGGCCGAGGCCGGCGACGCGACGGCGACGACGGCGAACAGGGCGGCGGTCACGGCGGTGGTCACGCGGGCGAAGCTCATGCGGCCCATCGTATCGACCGCGTTCGGAGGCTCGGCCCACACCCGTAGGGTGGTCGTGTGAACTGGTCTGGAACGTGGCACGAGCTGCTCGGCTGGCTCGACGTCCCCGGCAAGGTCGTGTTGATCCTGGTGCTCGCCGTGATCATCCGCTGGGCGGCGCACCGGTTCATCGGTCGACTCACTCGACGCGCCACCGAGGGCGCGGTCCCCGGCGTCCTCGCCCGGTCGAAGGCGGGCGAGCTGCTGGCCGATCTGGGCACGCGCTCACGCGAGCGCCGGCGCCAGCGCGCCGAGACGATGGGGTCGCTGCTGCGCAGCATCGCCTCTGCGGCGATCTGGAGCATCGCGTTCGTCATGGTGCTGGGCGTCCTGGGGCTGCCGATCGCACCGCTGCTGACGGGCGCCGGCGTGGCGGGCGTGGCCCTGGGCTTCGGCGCCCAGACGCTCGTCAAGGACTTCCTGTCGGGCATCTTCATGATCCTGGAGGACCAGTACGGCGTCGGGGACGTCGTGGACGTCGGCGAGGCCTCCGGCACCGTCGAGGCCGTCGGTCTGCGCGTCACGCGACTGCGCGACGTCAGCGGCACCGTGTGGTACGTCCGCAACGGGGAGATCCTGCGCGTGGGCAACATGAGCCAAGAGTGGGCCCGGGCCCTGCTCGACGTGACGGTCGCGTACGACGCCGACCTCGACACCGTCGAGCGGATCCTGCGCGAGGAGGCGTTCCGCCTCTTCGAGGACTCGGCCTACTCCGACGTCATCCTCGAGGAGCCCGAGGTGTGGGGCGTCGACCGCTTCGACCGCGACGGCGCCGTCGTGCGCACCGTGCTGAAGACCCGCCCGATGCACCAGTGGGCCGTGGGCCGTGCGCTGCGCAGTCGGGTCCTGCGCCGGTTCGACGAGGCCGGCATCCGCATTCCCGTCACCATCATTCCGCCGCAGGGAGGCGACTCATGAGCGACACGTCCACCGAGGAGACCTTCTACGAGGCGATCGGCGGCCGCGCGACGATCGAGTTGATCGTCGATGTGTTCTACCAGGGCGTCGCCCAGGACGAGGTGCTGCGGCCGATGTATCCCGAGGAGGATCTCGGACCGGCGGCGGAGCGTCTCACGATGTTCTTCGAGCAGTACTGGGGCGGTCCGACGACCTACTCCCAGCTGCGCGGCCACCCGCGCCTGCGCGCGCGGCACGCGCCGTACGTCGTGAATGAGGAGGCCAAGGACCGGTGGCTGAAGCACCTGCGCGCGGGCCTGGACGCGGCACGGCTCGAGCCGGAGCACGACCGGCAGTTCTGGGAGTACGCGGTACGGGCGGCGCACTTCATGATCAACGCTCCGGGCTGAGCTGGGCACGCATCGCCGCCAGCTCGGACTCGTCGAACCGCCGCGACCGCTGCGTCGTGGCGTCGAAGCCGACGAGCACGGCGCTCGAGGACGCCAGCACCTGATCGCCGGTCGTCAATTGGGTCTCCGCGGCGAACGAGGCGTTGCCGACGCGCGACATCCACGCTCGCGCCACGAGTGGCTCGGCCTGCCACACGATGTCCCGGTGATAGCGGACCCGCACGTCCGCGACCACGAATCCGCCCGGCGTCATCCACGGCATGACGGTGCGGAAGTAGGGCACCCGGGTCTCCTGGAACAGCTCGAACGTCTGCTCCGGCGGCACCCGTCCCCCGTCCGCCAGATCGGTCCGCCGCAGCGCCAGATCGGCTTGGTGCACTCCCTCGGCCGGATCGACCGGATCGGCGTACCCGCCGAAGTCGGTGACGACCGTCGCGAACTCGTCGGCCGATCCGGCCACGCCGATCGACTGCCGCAACTGCGACCCGTCGACCGACGACTCGACGACGACCGGCTCGTCCCCGAGCAGGATCGGGCGCTTGAACTGGATCGCCATCTGTCCGATCGGACCGGGCGGCAGATCCTCGATCAGGGTCCGCGCGTGGGCCGCGTACCGCAGGTAGACGACGTTGTTGACGTGATTCAGCGAGTCCAGATCGGCCCACCGCATGGGGATCTCATGACGATGTACGGTCACGCGGGCATCCTGTCATGACTCCCCGACGGCGGCGGTCGCAGGTGACCTGACCACCCGGTACGACTCCGATGGGCCTCAGGCCCCCAGGGTGTCGTCGATCTCGACGACCGGATCGCCCTCCTGGACGATCTGCCCCTCGGCGACGAGGATCCGCGAGACGTGCCCGTGGGCCGGAGCGTGCACCGGGATCTCCATCTTCATCGTCTCGAGCACGATCAGCGGGTCCCCCGGACCCACCTGGTCCCCCTCGCGGACGACGATCTTCCACACGTTGCCGACGATCTCGGCCTTTGCGTCGATCATCGGTGCTCCAGGACGCGCATCGCGGCGACCAGACGGTCGCGGGTCTCCTCAGGATGGATGACGTCCTCGATGATCCCGGCCTCGG
>JAJUII010000129.1 GCA_029265505.1 Aeromicrobium choanae | reverse complement strand
GCGCCCCGCGGCGCCCGCGAACCCGGCGTTCTGCAGCTCGGTGACGAACCGCGACGGCTGGTCACCGTCGTCGGTCGGCGTCTGGACGGCGGTCACCACGAGCCGCCGGGTCGCACGCGTGCACGCCACGTAGAACAGACGGCGCTCCTCGCGCAGCCTCTCGGCCGGCGAGGCGGGAGCCACCTGTGGTCCGTCGAGCTGCTCGGCCCGCAGCAGACTGCCGCGATGACGCAGATCGGGCCAGCGATCGGCCTGGACCGCCGCCACGACCACGAGCGGCCATTCGAGACCCTTCGATCGGTGGGCGGTCATCAGCCGTACCGCGTCCGGGCGCATCGCGCTGGTCTCCAGCTGGTCGGCGGGAATCTGCTGAGCGCGCAGCTCCTCGACGAAGTTGACCGCATCGCGTCGCCGGGCCGACTCCTCGACCCGGGCAGCGTGACGGAACAGCGCGCACACCGCGTCCAGATCACGATCGGCGTGCGCGCGGCTCTCCACGTGGTTCCACTGCTCCCGCAAGCGATGGGGCCACTCGGTGCCGTCCCACAGCGTCCAGAGCGCCTGCTCCGGGGCCTCCCCGCGCCTCAGCTGGGCGGCGGCGCGCGCCAGGAGCGCGGCCAGTCGCCGCGCCACGTCGACCGCGTCCACGGTGGCCTGGTCCGGCCCGTCGAGGCCGAGCGCGGCCGGGTCCTGCAGGGCGACCGCCATCAGGTCGGCCGAGGGCGTCTCCGGATCCCGGCGGCGCAGGGCCCGGCCGAGCCGACGCAGGCCCGGCCCATCGAGCCCGGCGAGCGGTCCGGTGAGCAACGCCTCGGCGATCTCGGCGTCGAGCGGCACCTCGCGAGCGATGCGGTCGGCGGCTTCGAGCGCGAGCAGCAGCGCGCGGACCGCCGGCTCGGCGACGAGCGGCACCTCGTCGCCGGCCACCTCGACCGGGACGCCAGCGGCGGTGAGGCTGCGCTGGAGTCGGGTCAGCTCGGCGCCGGTGCGCACCAGCACCGCCATCTCGGACCACGCGAGCCGCTCCTCGAGGTGAGCCCGCCGCAGCAGTCCGGCGATGTGCTCGGCCTCGGCGGTGGCCGAGACGTAGGTGGTGACCTCGACCTGACCCTCGTGCTCGGCGACCGAGGTCAGCGAGCGATGTCGACGGGCGGCTTCGGCGTCCAGGCCCGGCGCGATCGGCGGATCGCCGAGAGCGACGCGCGCCGCGGCCATGATCCTCGGTCCGAAGCGGCGGGTGGTGGTGAGCGCGATCGTCCGAGCGGGCTGCCCCGCGACCGCGAACCGCTGCGGGAAGGTGGTGATGGCCGTCGGGTCGGCCCCCCGGAAGCCGTAGATGGCCTGGTCGTGGTCGCCGACGACGACCAGGTCACGGCCGTCGCCGGCCAGGTCGTGCAGCAGCCTGGCCTGGAGCGGATCGGTGTCCTGGTACTCGTCGACCACGACGAGCCGGAAGCGCTCCCGCAGGGAGCGACGGTGGCCGGGGTCGGAGGCGATCGCCGCGGCACGGCTCACCAGGTCGGAGTAGTCGGTGAGGTTCTGCAGGTCGATGACCTGGTGGTACTCCTCGATCGCGTCGGCGACCCGTGCCCACTCGGGGCG
Source organism: Aeromicrobium choanae (assembly GCA_029265505.1). Classification (GTDB taxonomy): domain Bacteria; phylum Actinomycetota; class Actinomycetes; order Propionibacteriales; family Nocardioidaceae; genus Aeromicrobium; species Aeromicrobium choanae_A. The sequence continues at coordinate 5,897 of JAJUII010000129.1, read as the reverse complement.
CTGCGCCGTGGCCGCCAGCGCGCGCAGATCGTCGGGGCCCAGGCCCCGGGTGACCATCGCGGCCATGAACGCTTGCAGCTCGGCGGCGAGCCCCCGGGTCGCGAGCGCTCCGCGCAGCGACTCCGGCCAGGTGCTCGGGTCGTGGCCGCGCAGCAGCTCGGCGACCACGGCGTCGCGCACCGGCGCGGTCATCAGCTCGGGCGGCGCGGCGAACGCCTCGGGGTCGCTGAACTCGCGCACGAGCGCGTAGCAGAAGGCGTGGAACGTCATCGCCGGGACGGTCGCACTGGTCTGACGCAGGCGTCGCGCGATGCGCTCGCGCAGCTCGCCGGCCGCCTTGCGACTGAACGTCAGCACCAGGATCTGGTCCGGACGCAGCTCGCCCGACTCGATGCGGTCGACGACGACCTCGACGAGGGTGGTGGTCGTGCCGGTGCCCGGGCCGGCCAGCACCAGCAGCGGACCGCCCCGGTGCTCGACGACCGCCCGTTGCGCGGCGTCCAGCCGGGGCGCCTCGGCGCGCTCGGCGTCGGGTCGCCGCAGGATCATCTCGGGGGGCACACGTCGATGAAACCAGACGGCGCCGACACTTCCGGACCGCCCGTCCACGGGCTCAGAACCCCGGCGCGAGCGCCTCGGCGACGATCACCCGACCGCGCCGCACCGGCGTCCCCTCGTCCCGCCAGTGACGCTGGGCGTCGACCATCAGGTGAGGGGGCAACGACCCGTCGGCACGGACGACGCGCCACCACGGCACGGCAGCCCCCTCGAGAGCCATCACCCGACCGACCTGTCGTGCTCCGCCCCGACCGAGACGCTCCGCGATCAGCCCGTAGGTCACCACATGACCGGCCGGGACCCGCTCGACCGTCTCCAGGACCGCCTCGGTGAACGACTCGTCCATGTGCCGAGCCTCGCGCTCTCCCTCGCGGTCCGGTCGGCGACACGCCGGACCGGAGCGCGAGCGGGATCGGAGTCAGTAGGCCGGCTGGCTCGGGTCGATCTGATTGACCCAAGCCGCGACACCGCCGCCGACGTGGACGGCGTCGGAGTAGCCCGCGCCCTTGAGCACGGCCAAGCACTCGGCCGAGCGGATCCCGGACTTGCAGTGCAGCACGATCTGCTTGTCCTGGGGCAGCTTCTCGAAGGCCTTGCCGGCGAGGATCTCGCCCTTGGGGATGAGCACGGAGCCGGGAATCCGGTTGATCTCGTACTCGTTCGGCTCGCGCACGTCGACGAGGACGAAGTCCCGCGAGCCCTCCTCGCGCTCCTTGAGCCATCCGTCGAGCGTCGTGACCGAGATCGTCGAGTCGGCGGCCGCCTCGGCGGCGTCCTCGCTGAGGGCGCCGCAGAAGGCCTCGTAGTCGTCCATCAGACGCGTCGGCAGCTCGCCGTTCGGATCACGACGGATCTTGAGCGTCGTGTACCGCATCTCGAGCGCGTCGTAGACCATGAGCCGACCGATCAGCGGATCGCCGATGCCGGTGATGAGCTTGATCGCCTCGGTGACCATGATCGAGCCGATCGAGGCGCACAGCACGCCGAGGACGCCGCCCTCGGCGCACGACGGAACCATCCCCGGCGGCGGAGGCTCGGGGTACAGGTCCCGGTACTGCGGACCCTCCTGGGCCCAGAACACCGACACCTGGCCCTCGAAGCGGTAGATCGAGCCCCACACGTAGGGCTTGTTCAAGATGACCGCCGCGTCGTTGACGAGGTACCGCGTGGCGAAGTTGTCGGTGCCGTCGAGGATCAGGTCGTACTGGCTGAAGATGTCCAGCACGTTGTCGTTGTCGAGGCGCTCCTGGTGCGTGATGACCGTGACGTGGGGGTTGACCTCGGCGACCGACTCCGCGGCGCTCTGCACCTTCGGCTTGCCGACGTCGGACTGGCCGTGGATGACCTGGCGCTGCAGGTTCGACTCGTCGACCACGTCGTCGTCGATGATGCCGAGGGTGCCGACGCCGGCGGCGGCGAGGTAGAGCAGCGCAGGGCTGCCGAGGCCTCCGGCGCCGATGACGAGCACCTTGGCGTTCTTCAGGCGCTTCTGCCCCGTCATCCCGACGTCGGGGATGATGAGGTGACGGCTGTAGCGACGGACCTCGTCGATCGACAGGTCGTCGGCGGGCTCGACCAGGGGAGCGACCACGGGCTTCTCCTTACGATTGCGGGCTCACCGGTTCAACCCGGCGGCAGGCTCCATTGTTCCCGCCTCGTCCACGCCCCGGGACGCCGGTCCACGTGCTGGACGCCGTGCTGAGAGCGACCGGCCGGTAACAGCCCGCTACTGTAAGGGCGTGACCCAGATCCCACAGACGCGTCCCCGCGCGGGACGTCTGCCCCGCAACGCTCGGCGGGCTCAACTGCTCGACGTCGCCCTCGAGGTGTTCGTCGAGCAGGGGTATCACGCGGCCTCGATGGACGAGATCGCCGAACGCGCGGGCGTCTCCAAGCCGGTGCTCTACCAGCACTTCCCCGGCAAGCTCGAGCTCTACACCGCCCTGGTGACCTCGGCCGTGGACACGGTGATCGAGGGCGTCCGCGAGGCTCTCGCCTCGACCCAGGACAACTCCGAGCGCGTCCAGGCCACCATGCGGCTGTGGTACGACAGCGTCGCCAGTCAGGAGAAAGCGTTCCGCCTCGTGTTCGAGTCGGACCTGACGAGCGATCCGGCCGTCCGCGAGCTGGTGGACCGGGTCACGTCCGAGTCCGCCGCCGCGATCGCCGAGGTGATCGTCGAGGACACCGGACTGTCCCGCGCGGCCGCCGAGCTGCTGGCCGCCGGACTCGTCGGCATGGGTCACGTCGGCGCCCGGGTCTGGCTCTCGGGCCGCTCCGAGCTCTCGCTCGACGAGGCCGTCGACCTGGCCTCGACGCTCGCCTGGCGCGGTATCGGCGGCTTCCCCAAGCCCACGAACGAAGGAGATGAGTGACCGTGGAGGTCAAGATCGGCGTCCAGCACGCAGCCCGTGAGTTGTCTGTCGAGACCGACAACGAGCCCGACGCCGTGCTCGCGGAGCTGAACCGCGCCCTGCAGGACGACTCGCTGTTCACGATCACCGACAGCAAGGGCCACACCGTCGCGGTGCCGGCCGGCAAGCTCGCCTACCTGTACTTCAACGCCGACAGCGGCCGCAAGGTCGGCTTCGGTCTGACGAACTCCTGACGCCCGGCTCGCTCAGGCGTCCAGGCCGAGTCGGCTCATCCGCTCGGCGTGGGCCTCGGTGATTCGGGCGAACATGCGCCCGATGGTGGCGAGGTCGAACGTCCCTGGCCGATCGTCGCCACCCACGACGAGCGCGGTGAGCGCGTCCCGCTCGGCGACGACGCGCTGGGCCTGGCTGAGTGCCTCGCCCATGAGGCGGCGGCTCCACAGAGCCAGCCGACCGGCGACCTTCGGGTCGGCCGCGATCGCCTCGCGCACGCGATCGACGACGAACTCGCTGTTGCCGGTCTGACTCATGGTCTCGAGGATGAGCTGGCGGGTGTCGGCGTCGAGGAAGGCCGCGATCTCGCGATAGAAGTCGGCCGCCAGGCCGTCACCGACGTAGGCCTTCAGCAGCCCCTCGAGCCAGTCCGAGGACCGAGTGCGCTCGTGGAACCGTCCGAACGTCGACCGGAACGACTCCATCACCGCGTACGGGTCCTCGCCGAGCTCGACGAGCCGGTCGCGCAGCTTGACGAAGTGCTCCCACTCGGCCGCGGCCATCGTCTGGATCGCGACCTTCGTCGCCAGATCCTCGACGTCCCGGGCGTCGGTGTTGAGCTGCTCGACGGCGCTCAGCTCGCCGTAGCACAACAGCCCGAGGAGCTCGACCACGCCGGCCCGGTAGGCCGGGTCGTCGAGCGGTCCGTCGGCGGTCGATTCGGAGCTCATGGACCGGACTCTAGCGCGCCGCACTCGGCCGATCGGGCAGCCGGCGGTAGAGTGGAAGGGTATTCGCCGGATCCTGTCGCATCAGGATCCAGACCATTCGAGATCCGCAGACCGTAGATCCGCACACAGAAACCAGAGCAGACCCCTGACTACCTTCACCGAACTGGGCGTCATGCCCGAGATCGCCGAAGCCCTCGCCGACAAGGGCATCACCGAGCCCTTCCCGATCCAGGAGATGACCTTGTCGGTCGCCCTGATGGGCACCGACCTGATCGGCCAGGCGCGCACCGGCACGGGCAAGACCCTCGCCTTCGCGATCCCCGTCATCCAGCGCACGGTCGCCCCGAGCGACCCGGACTACGACCAGCTGGTCGAGCCGGGCAAGCCGCAGGCTCTCATCGTCGCGCCGACCCGCGAGCTGGCCCTGCAGGTCGCCGGCGACGTCGACACCGCGTCGAAGAACCGCGGCACGCGCAACCTGACCATCTACGGCGGCGTGCCGTACGAGCCGCAGCTCGAGGCGCTCGAGTCCGGCGTCGACATCGTGGTCGGCACCCCGGGCCGCATCCTCGACCTCATCAATCGCGGCTCGCTCGACGTCAGCCACGTCAAGGCGCTCGTCCTCGACGAGGCCGACGAGATGCTCGACCTCGGCTTCCTGCCGGACGTCGAGGCGATCTTGGCCCGCACGCCCGAGACCCGCCAGACGATGCTGTTCAGCGCGACGATGCCCTCGGCGATCGTCGCCCTGGCGCGCAAGCACATGCGCCATCCGATGAACATCCGCGCCGAGGCGGCCGAGGCCAACCAGACCGTCCCGGCGACCAGCCAGTTCGTCTGGCGCGCCCACGAACTGGACAAGCCCGAGGTCGTCGCGCGCATCCTGCAGGCCGACGACGTGAACCGGGTGATCATCTTCACCCGCACCAAGCGTCAGGCCCAGCGCGTCGCGGACGACCTGGCCGATCGCGGGTTCCCCGCCTCGCCGCTGCACGGCGACATGGCGCAGAAGGCACGCGAGAAGGCTCTGGCCGGCTTCCGCGAGGGCAAGGTCAGCATCCTGGTCGCGACGGACGTCGCGGCACGCGGCATCGACGTGGCGGACGTCAGCCACGTCATCAACTACACGTGCCCCGAGGACGACAAGACGTACGTCCACCGCATCGGCCGCACCGGCCGCGCCGGCGCCACCGGCACCGCGATCACCTTCGTCGACTGGGCCGACCTGCAGCGCTGGAAGCTCATCAACAAGGCGCTCGACCTGCCGTTCGACGAGCCGGTGGAGACGTACTCGACGTCGGACCACCTGTTCCAGGACCTCGGCATCGACCGCTCGGTCAAGGGACGCCTCAAGCCGCCGGCCCCGCGTGAGTCCCGCCCCCGCGACGACCGCGGCGGATCGTCGCGCGAGGGCCAGGGCGGCGGCAACCGCAACCGGAACCGCCGCCGCACCCGCGGCGGCAAGCCGGTCGAGGCCGGCGCCGGCGAGTCCTCGGCCCCGGCCGAGTCGGGCTCGTCCAAGCCGACCGGTGAGAGCGGTCAGCCGCGTCGCCGGCGTCGTCGCCGCCGCTCGGGCGCCAAGCCGAACCCGGCTCCGGAGGCCGCTCGCGCCGAGTGAGCCGATTCAGGCGGTGACCACGACGGTGGTGCCCAGCGGCGCCCACCGCCACAGGTACCGTGCGTCTGACTTCTTCTGGCGGATACACCCGGCCGAGAGCGGCCGCCCGAGCTCGGCGGCCGTCTGCTCCGGCGTGCCGTCGTTGAAGACCGGGATCGCATGGAACCCGATCGGCGCACGCCGGCCGGTCGTGAAGTGCACGAAGTACTCCATCGTGCCACTGAGGTCGAAGCTGACCGCGTGACGCTGTCGGGAGAGCACCCGGTACGTCCCCGGCCGCAGGTTGTCGAACCGACTCCCCGACACGAGGTAGCTGCGGTCGACCGATCCGTCGGCCTCGACGAGCCAGACCCGCTGCTCGGACTGGTCGAACACGATCCGGCGGCCTTGGCCCGAGTCCGG
>JAJUII010000104.1 GCA_029265505.1 Aeromicrobium choanae | reverse complement strand
CATCTCGACGTACTCGTACTCCAGCGGCTCCTTGTGCAGGATCGGCTGGTTCTCGGAGTACTCCCACGCCGACACGTGGGCGTACGTGTCATCGTGGCGCAGCGCCTCGCCGTCCTCGGTCTGGCTCTCCGCGCGGAAGTGGCCGCCGCAGGACTCGGCGCGATCGAGAGCGTCGATGCACATGAGCTCACCGAGCTCGAAGAAGTCGGCGACGCGGCCGGCCTTCTCGAGCGCCTGGTTCAGCTCCTCGGCCTCGCCGGTGACCCGGACGTTGCTCCAGAACTCGGCCTTGAGGTCACGGATCATGCCGATGGCCTTGATCAGGCCCTCCTCGGTCCGCTCCATGCCGCAGTAGTCCCACATGATCTGGCCGAGCTCCTTGTGGAAGGAGTCGACCGTGCGGTTGCCCTGGATCGACAGCAGCTTGGCGATCCGGTCCTCGACGCTCTTGCGCGCCTCGACCACCCGCGGGTGGTCCTCGGGCACCGGCTCGAACGGACCGTCGGCCAGGTAGTTGGGCACCGTGTAGGGCAGGACGAAGTAGCCGTCGGCCAGGCCCTGCATGAGCGCCGAGGCGCCTAGGCGGTTCGCGCCGTGGTCGGAGAAGTTCGCCTCGCCGGCGACGAACAGACCCGTCAGATTGCTCTGCAGGTTGTAGTCGACCCACAGGCCGCCCATCGTGTAGTGGACCGCCGGGTAGATGCGCATCGGCTCGGTGTACGGATCCTCGCCCGTGATCCGGGCGTACATGTCGAACAGGTTGCCGTACTTGGCCTCGACCGCCGGGCGGCCCATCCGCTCGATGGCGTCCGCGAAGTCGAGGTACACGCCCAGGCCGCCGGGGCCCACGCCCTTGCCGGCGTCGCACTGGTACTTCGCGGCACGCGAGGCGATGTCACGCGGCACCAGGTTGCCGAACGAGGGGTAGATGCGCTCGAGGTAGTAGTCGCGCTCGTCCTCGGGGATCTGGCTCGGATGGCGGGTGTCGCCGGCCTTCTTCGGCACCCAGATGCGGCCGTCGTTGCGCAGCGACTCGCTCATCAGCGTCAGCTTGCTCTGGTAGTCGCCCGAGACCGGGATGCACGTCGGGTGGATCTGCGTGTAGCACGGGTTGGCGAAGTAGGCGCCCTTCTTGTGCGCTCGCCACGTGGCCGTGACGTTGCAGCCCATCGCGTTCGTCGACAGGTAGAAGACGTTGCCGTAGCCGCCGGTGCACAGGATGACCACATCGGCCAGGTGCGTCTCGATCTCGCCGGTGACCATGTCGCGCACCACGATGCCGCGGGCGCGCTCGACGCCGTCGGAGTCGGGCACCATGATCAGCTCGAGCATCTCGTGGCGGGTGTGCACCTCGACCGTGCCGGCCGCCACCTGGCGCTCGAGCGCCTGGTAGGCGCCGATCAGCAGCTGCTGACCCGTCTGACCGCGGGCGTAGAACGTGCGCGAGACCTGCACGCCACCGAACGAGCGGTTGTCGAGCAGACCGCCGTACTCGCGGGCGAAGGGCACGCCCTGGGCGACGCACTGGTCGATGATGTTCACCGACACCTGCGCGAGGCGGTAGACGTTCGACTCACGGGAGCGGAAGTCACCACCCTTGACCGTGTCGTAGAAGAGCCGGTAGATCGAGTCGCCGTCGTTGCGGTAGTTCTTCGCCGCGTTGATGCCGCCCTGGGCCGCGATCGAGTGCGCCCGCCGGGGGCTGTCCTGGTAGCAGAACGACTTGACGTTGTAGCCGGCCTCGCCGAGCGTGGCGGCCGCCGAGGCACCGGCCAGTCCGGTGCCCACCACGATGATGTTCATCTTGCGGCGGTTGGCCGGGTTGACCAGCTTCATGTTCGCGCGGTGGGTGTCCCACCGCTTCTCGATCGGGCCGCTGGGCGCGGCCGTGTCGCGGATGTCGTCGCCGACGACGTGGAAGTCCAAAGCCATGTCCGATGTCTCTCTCAGTCGACGATCCCGAGCAGGATCGCCCAGGGCGGAAGCAGGAAGCCGATGGTGATGATCCCCGAGACGATCCAGGCCAGCGGGGTCAGGCGCGAGCCGGTGCGGGTCGCACTGCGGTTGGCGCCGAGGGTGGCCAGCGCGCTCCACACGCCGTGCCACAGGTGCAGGCCGACGGCCAGCATCGCGACGGTGTAGGAGAGCACCACCCACCAGATCTCGAAGCCGTTGACGACGCGCTGGTACGGGCTGTCGCTCGCGCCGCCGGGGTGGATCTGGTTCCCGGTCAGGTGCAGCAGGTGGTAGATCACGAACAGCGCGATCACCACGCCGCCCCACCGGAGCGTGAACGAGGCGTAGCTGCGCTGGATGCCGGCGCTGCCGCGCGCGGAGTGGTACCGCTTGCCGCCGGTGTATCCGGCCGCCTTGCGGTTCCGGCGCCACAGCGTCACCGCGGCGTAGGCGTGTCCGATGATCGAGGCGAGCAGCACCACGCGCACGATCCACAACAGACCCTCGTGCGGGAGCATCGGCTCGCCGATGGTGCGCAGGTGGTGGGCGTACTCGTCGAACGCCTCCTGCCCCGCGAACACCTTGAGATTGCCGTACATGTGCAGCAGCAGATAGCCGACCATGATCAGGCCGGTCACCGCCATCAGGAACTTCAGCGCGACAGTCGACCGCCGAGCGGGCATGCGCGTCATCTGAGAAGTGGCCACGAGAGCAGGGTAGGACGCATCGCTGATTCACGCTAAGTCCGAGTAAGGCGAACTTTCATAGACATCGGCTATGGTGGGCGGGTGCAATTGCGCCATCTCGCCTACTTCGTGGCCCTGGCCGACGAGCGCAGCTTCACCGACGCCGCCGTCGCGATGGGGGTCTCCCAACCGACGCTGTCGAAGCAGATCCGCGCCCTGGAGAACTCCCTGGGCACGGCGCTCGTCGTCCGGCTGCGCTCGGGGATCGAGCTCACCAGCGCCGGGGAGGCGCTCCTCCCCCACGCCCGCCGCATCCTGATCGAGGCCGACAATGCGACGCGCTCGGTCCACGAGGTCGCCGCCCTGCGCCGCGGTCGCGTGCGGATGGGCGCCACGCCGTCGACGGTCGAGGGCCTGCTGGGCCCCGTCCTGCGCCGCTTCCGCACCGAGCATCCGGACATCGACCTGGAGGTGCACGAGGCCGGCTCGCGCGACCTGACCGACGAGCTGTCGGCCGGACGGATCGACCTGGCGCTGCTGATCGTCCCGCTGGCGGCCCGGATCCCTGACCTGGAGACCTCGATCGTGCACACCGAGCGCCTCGTGCTGGCCAGTCCCGCCGACGCCGACATGCCCGCGTCGATGGACGTGGCCGGGCTGCGGGACCTGCCGCTGGTGATGTTCCGCGAGGGCTACGACCTGCGCGACGTGACCTTGCGCGCCTGCGCCGACGCCGGGTTCGAGCCGCGGCTGGCCGTCGAGGGCGGCGAGATGGGGTCGGTGCTGCGCTTCGTCGAGTCGGGTCTGGGGCACGCCGTGGTCCCGCACATCGTCATGGGCAGCCGGTCCGGACTGCGCAGCACCCGGCTGGAGAATCCGCCCCTGTCACGCAGCATCGCGATCGCGCATCGCCCGCTGGAGACGCTGCCGCTCGCGGCGCGCGCGTTCCGGTCCGCCCTGATGCGATCGCTGCCGGTCTGAGGATCAGCCCAGGGGGAAGCGGTGCGTCGGGACCCAGCCGCGCTCGGTGTCGTCGAGGTAGAGGTGGATCGCGTCCACCGTGAAGGACGTGCGGAAGTCGCTCAGGTCCTCCAGCGCGTGGTCGAGCCGATCGTCCGACAGGTGGTGGGCCACCGTCACGTGCGGATGGAACGGGAACTCCGGCTCCGGGGCGGCGACCGTCTTGCGCACCCCCTCGGCGAGAGTCTCGATCGAGGCGATCCCCTCGCTCACCGCGACGAACACCACCGGCGAGATCGGTCGGAACGTCCCGGTGCCGAGCAGGCTCACGGTGAAGGGGGTGAACACCTCGGCCAGCTCGCACAGGTCCGCGGCCAGCGACTCCACCTCGGACTCCTCGACCACCAGCGGTGGAGCCAGCGTGATGTGGCTGGGGATCCGGTCGGCGAGCACGTCGCCGTACGACGCGCGCTTGCCGCGCAGGAACTCGCCCCAGGGCTCGGGGATGGCGATGGAGACGCCGACCGTGATCGTCACGGCAGCGAACCGAGGGGCTTGACGAAACCGGACCGCTCGTAGACGAGCTCGAGCGTGGGCGTGGCGACTTCCCGGGCCCGGGCCGCACCCGCGGCCAGGATCCGATCGAGCTCGCCGCGGTCGCCGAGCAGCTCGCGCGTGCGAGTGCCGAACCGGTCGACGAGGTCACCGACGATCTCGGCCAGGTCGACCTTGAGGTGCCCGTACTGCTTGCCCTCGTACTCGGCCACGATGTCGTCGATCGGTCGCTCGGTCAGCACCGAGTAGATGGTCAGCAGGTTCGAGATGCCCGGCTTGTTCTCCGGGTCGAACCGGATCTCGGTCTCGGAGTCGGTGACGGCGGACTTGATCTTCTTGGCCGCCTGCTTGGGAGTGTCGTCGAGGTCGATGACGCCGGTGTGCACCGGATTGGAGCCGCTCATCTTGCTCGTCGGGTCCTGCAGGTCGTAGATCTTCGCGGCCTCCTTGACGATGTACGCCTCGGGGATCGTGAAGGTCTCGCCGAAACGGTGGTTGAACCGCTGCGCGAGGTTGCGCGCCAGCTCGACGTGCTGTCGCTGGTCCTCGCCGACCGGCACCTTGTCGGCCTGGTAGATGAGGATGTCGGCCGCCATGAGGATCGGGTACGTGAACAGACCGACGCTGGCGAACTCGGTGCCGGACTTGGCGCTCTTGTCCTTGAACTGGGTCATCCGGCTGGCCTCGCCGAATCCGGTCACCCCGTTGAGGACCCACGCCAGCTGGGCGTGCTCGGGGACGTGGCTCTGGACGAACAGGGCACTGCGCTCGGGGTCGACGCCCGCGGCGATCATCTGCGCGGCGGCCACGTAGGTCCGCTCGGCGAGCTTGGCCGGGTCGTACTCGACCGTGATCGCATGCAGGTCGGGGATGAAGTAGAAGGCCTCGAAGTCCTCCTGGAGGGCGACCCAGTTCCGGAACGCGCCGATGTAGTTGCCCAGATGGTAGGAGTCGGCCGTCGGTTGAGCTCCTGACAACGCACGGGGGAGGCGTGACATGGGGTCGATTGTGCCAGCCTTCCGATGAGTAGGGTGAGCGGCGTGGACGAGGTGCGCCGTTGGCAGGTCCCCGGTCGGGTCAACCTGATCGGCGAGCATCTGGACCACAACGGCGGCGCGGCGCTGCCGATCGCGATCGACCGGACGCTGCTGGTGAAGGCGCGGGTGCGCCGCGACGGCGTGGTGAACGTGTGGAGCGACGGCGGGCGCGCGTCCTTCGGCGTCGACGTCGCCCCCGGTGCCGTCGGCGGCTGGGCCGCCTATCCGGCCGGGGTCGTGCGCGCCCTGCGCGCGGCCGGGGTCGAGCTCGGCGGCGCCGACCTGGTGCTCGAGTCCACGATCCCCGTCGGCGCGGGCCTGTCCTCCTCCGCCGCCCTGACGTGCGGCGTCGCCCTCGCCCTGGACGATCTCGCCGGAGCGGAACTCTCCCGCGAGCGGCTCGCCCGGATCGCGCAGGCGGCGGAGAACGACGAGGTCGGCGTGCCGACCGGCCTGATGGACCAGTACGCGGTGCTCCTCGCCCGGGAGGGCCACGCCCTCCACCTCGACTTCGCCGCCCCCGTCCCGACCGCCGAGCACGTCCCGGTGCGGTGGTCCGAGGCCGGTCTGACACTGGCGGTCATCGACACCGGCGCGCGCCACGCCCTGACCGAGGGCGGGTACGCCGCTCGGCGCGCCGAGTGCGCCCGGGCCACTGAGGCCGCCGGAGTCGACCGCCTCGCCACGATCGGCCTGGACGGCCTGCTCGCCCTGGACGACGAGCTGCTCAAGGCTCGGGCCCGCCATGTGCTGACCGAGTCCACGCGGGTTCGCGGGGCGATCACCGCCCTGCGCCGCGGCGACTGGACCCAGCTCGGCACGATGCTGACCGCATCGCACGAGTCGCTGCGCGACGACTTCCACGTGTCCTGCCCCGAGCTCGACCTCGCCGTCGAGACCGCCCTGACCTGCGGAGCGCTCGGCGCCCGGATGACCGGCGGCGGCTTCGGCGGCAGCGTCATCGCCCTCATCGCGCCCGAGAAGGTCGATCAGGTGCGCGCTCGCCTCGAGGCCGCCCACGCCGCGCGCGACTGGCCCCGCCCCGACGTCTTCACCGTCCGCCCCGCCCCCGGCGCCGCCCGTCTGCCCTGACCCCGGCCGATACGCTGGGACGGTGACGCGCATCGCCTACCAGGGGGAGCCCGGTTCCAACTCCCACATGGTCATCGCCCAGAACCATCAGGACGCCGAGCCGGTGCCCTGCGCCTCGTTCGAGGACGCCTTCGCGGCGGTGCGGTCCGGCGACTGCGACTTGGCGATGATCCCCATCGACAACTCGGTGGCCGGCCGCGTCGCGGACATCCACCACCTGATCCCCACCAGTGGGCTGCACATCATCGGCGAGCACTTCCTGCGGATCCAGTTCGCCCTCATGGGCACCCCGGGCACGACAACGGAGTCGATCAAGACCGTCCACAGTCACGTCCATGCGCTCGGTCAGTGCCGCCGCATCATCCGCGAGCACGGCTGGACGCCCGTGATCGCCGGTGACACGGCCGGCGCGGCACGGGAGATCGCCGAGGCGAACGACGTCACCCAGGCCGCGATCGCCCCGCCCCTGGCCGCCGAGATCTACGGCCTGGAGGTCCTCGCCACCGACATCGAGGACGAGGAGCACAACACCACGCGCTTCGTCCTGCTCTCCCGCGAGCCGGTGCGCGCCCCCGCGAACGACGGCCCGGTCGTCACGAGCTTCATCTTCAACGTCCGCAACCTGCCGGCTGCGCTCTACAAGGCCCTCGGCGGCTTCGCGACCAACGGCATCAACATGACGAAGCTGGAGAGCTACATGGTCGGCGGCGAGTTCGCCGCCACGATGTTCCTCGCGGAGGTCGACGGCCATCCCGACGAGCCCGCCCTCGCCCGGGCACTGGAGGAGCTGCGGTTCTTCACCACCGAGGTGAAGATCCTCGGCGTCTATCCGGCCGACCCGTGGCGGGCCCGGAATCGATGACCGGGATCGCCTGGCCCCTCAACGTCCCCGTCCTCACCGACGGCACCGTGACCCTCCGCGCACACGTGCCGGCCGACATCGACCGGGCCCTCGAGATGGCCCAGGACCCGCAGATGGTGCGGTGGACGGCGATCCCCACCCCGCACACCCGGCAGATGAGCGAGCAGTTCCACTTCGAGCACGTGCCGCGGGGCTGGAACGAGGGCACGGCGATGGGCTGGGCCATCGAGTTCGAGGGGCGGTACGCGGGCAACCTCGACGTCCGCGGCACGGAGCCCGTGGTGGACCTCGGCTTCTCGCTGCACCCGGACTGCCGGGGCCGCGGCGTGATGACCGCTGCGGTGAATCTCGCCGTCGACCACGTCTTCGTCGAGGCCGGCCGCGAGGTCGTGCGGTGGCGGGCCCACATCGGCAACGTGGCGAGCCTGCGCGTCGCGCACGCCTGCGGGTTCCGCCTGCACGACCCGGTTCCGGCGCTGCTCGTCGAGCGCGACCGGGTGCTCGACGTCTGGTACGCGACCCGCCACTTCGGCGACGCGCCCCTGCCGCGCACCACCTGGCTCGACACGACCGTCGCCACGGACGCATTCGTCCTGCGCCCGCCCGTCGAGGGCGACCTGGCGCGCTGGGCCGAGACCGAGTCCGACACGCAGTCGCGCCACTGGTTCGCCCAGTCCGGCCGGACCACCGACGACGTGCGCCGCGCGCTCCATCGCTCCTGGTGGCTCGCCGCCAAGGGCGAGCGCGCCACCTGGACCGTGGCCGACCCGCACGATGACCGATTCCTCGGCCAGATCGTCATCGACGGCGTCCGCGAGTCCTCCCCGGAGATCGGCTACCTCACCCATCCGGACGCCCGCGGACGCGGGTTGACCTCGGCCGCGGTCCGCGTCGCGGTCGAGCACGCCCTCGACGCCGACGGACTCGACTTGCGCCGCCTCGAGCTGCACGCCGCCGTGGGCAACGCGGCGAGCCTGGCGATCGCCGCGCGCGCCGGATTCGTCGAGTTCGGACGTCGCACCGCCGCCGAGCCGCTGGGCGACGGGACGTGGGCCGATCTCATCGGCTTCGAGCGGATCCGCTGAGCCTCACTGCGGCAGGCTTCCGGTCTTGCAGCCCGTGCCGGACGGCGACACCGTGATGCCGAGCTTCGGCAGCGTGATGTTGCCGGTGATGTCGGCATTCCACAGCGTGCCCCTGACCTGGTGGAGGTCACCCTTGGTCGCGTCGATGCCGAAGTAGCCGGTGCCCATCTGGTCGAGCGGGTTGTCCACTCCCGGCAGGGTCGTGATGTCCTGCGTCGCCAGACCGAGCTGGACGACCCCGTCGAGGTTGACGCCGGTGCCCGATCCCTTGAGCGCCTGGATG
>JAJUII010000107.1 GCA_029265505.1 Aeromicrobium choanae | reverse complement strand
GTTGTCGGGCGCGAAGCCGCCGGGAACCACCACGCCGTCGAGCGTCTCGACGTCGACGTCCTCCGGCCCGGCGTCGGCCGTCATCGGGTAGCCCTCCTTGCTGGAGAACTCAGACTTGGTGCCGTTGCCGACGACGACGACGTCCGCGCCGGCCTCGACCAGGCGCAGGTAGGTGTACCAGCCCTCGAGGATCTGGTACTCGTCCTCGATCATCAGCGCGATGCGCTTGCCAGCGATGCTCATATCGCTATTCCTTTCGTCGATGAGCGGTTGGGGTCAGGAGCCGTAGGTCTTGGGCGCGTCCAGCGCCCACTGGGTGTAGGCCTCGTGCCACGCGACGTTGCTGAGGTCGACGACCTGGGTGGGGTTGTTGATGAACTGGGTGACGGTCTGACCGAGCACGACCGTCTGGAAGATCGCCTCGATGAGGTTCTGCCCCTGGTCGACGCCGCCGATGTTGACGGTGGCCGTCAGCTTCTTCTCCCGGATCTTCTGGTAGCCGGACATCAGCCCGTCGGCGCCGATGGTGAGGATCCCGTCGGATCCGTCCCAGTGCTTCAGACCCGCCGCGTCGATCGCCTGGGAGGCCCCGAGCGCCATCTCTTCGTTCTCCCCGTAGATGGCGTCGATGTCGGGGTCTCGGGTCAGCAGGTCCTGGGCTGCCTGGAGGCCCTTGTCCCGCACGTATCCACCATCGGCCTCACCCACGACCTCGATCCCCGGATTCTCGGCGAGGGCCTTGTCGAAACCGATCTTGCGGGCACGGGTCCAGTCGGATCCTGAAGGACCCCAGATCTGCAGGATCTTGCCGGAGCCGCCGAGCTTCTCCGCGATGTAGGTGCCCGCCAGGTATCCCGACTGCCACCGGTTGTCGTAACCCACGTTCGTCACCGTGAGGAGCTCCTCCTCTGGGTAGAGCTCCGCGGGCTGGTTGAACTGGTAGATCTTCACCCCCTCCGCGTTGGCCTGTCGGTACAGGTCCTGGACGGTGGCAAAGTTGGCGCCGGTGGAGACGGCGATCGCGTCGAAGCCACGAGCCATCCACGACTGGACGATGCCGAGGGTGCCCTGGACAGCGCTGAAGTCGCCCACCGGTGACTGCCTCTCCCACACCCATGTGCATCCGAAGCGCTCCTCGAGCTCCTGCATCTTGCGGAACGCTGCGTGCTCGATCTGGGTGAAGTTCTCCGAGAGCACCGGTGGCGTGAAGCCGACCTTGATCTCACGACCGTCGACGATGCTCCGGACGGCGTCGTCGTAGGAGGCGCCGGACGCAGGGCCCTGGGAGGGCCCTGCATTCGACGCTGTGGAGTCGCTGCCGTTCGGGCTGCATGCAGCCAGTAGCCCAGCGGCGGCGAGCAGTCCGGCGCCGCCAAGAAGTGAGCGCCGAGTGGTGGCGGGGGATGCTGTCATCGTCGATCAGCCTTCTCTGGTAGTGGGTTCTGGATAGGCCTCTGTGTGCGCTGCGGTGCGCAGAGGTCGTCGAAGGAGCGAAACCAGGTCGCCCCAGGAGTGGTTGGCCAGGAGCGCGCCGATCAGCACTGCCCCCGTCAGCACGGTCTGCCAGCTCGACTCGACGCCGGTCAGGTTGATGATGTTGCGTGTGAGGGTCAGGAGGAGCGCACCGACCAGAGCGCCGAGGACGCGACCCTTGCCGCCGAGGAGCGAGGCTCCTCCGATCACAGCTGCAGCGATCGCGCTGATCTCGTAGCCCGTGCCCATCGAGGGTGGCACCGTCGTCGTGCGGCCAGCCAGGTAGATCCCTGCTACCGCCGCGACGAAGCCACTGAACATGTAGGCGTAGACCTTGAGGCGGTTCACCGGCAGCCCCGCGCTGCGCGCTGCAGCGGCCGAGCTGCCCACGGCGTAGAGCCGGAGACCGATCGTGGTCCGGTGCAGAAGCGTCGCAGTCACGAGCGCAAGGACGATCAGGACCAGCATCGGTACCGTGATCGGGCCGATCAGCCTGCGCAGACCTCCGACGTACTCATAGGCGGGGGTCATGTATCCCAGGATCGGAACGCCGCGAGTCCAGTAGAGCAGGAAGCCGCTGGTGATGCCGCCGACGGCAAGGGTCGCGATGAAGTCGGGCACCTCGAGCCTGGTGACGAGGAACCCGTTCACGGCACCGACGCCGGTACCGACGACGAGTGCAGCGACGAACGCGCCCGCCAGCGGCACCCCGTTGTTGATCACCGCGGCTGCGACTCCGGCGCTGAGTGCCATCACCGCGCCTACTGAGAGGTCCAGCCCGCCGGCGATCAGCACGACCGTCATCGCTATGGACAGGAAGGCGATGGCGAGCATCGCGCCGCCGATGTTGGTCAGGTTGGAGAGCGACAAGAACGTCGGCTGCACGAACGCCATCACGACTGCTGCCGCGAGGACGAGGCCGAGGATCCCGATGAGGGGGTCGGAGATCAGGCGCTCCGCCCGCCCCGAGGCTCGATGGAGCATCACTGGGCCACCCCGATCGAGCGACGGGTGTCACGAAGGGTGAGCCGGTTCGCGAGATCTCGCAGGCTACGGTCGGCGACGACTCCGACGATGATGCACAGACCAGTGATCATCGCGAAGATCATCGGGTCGACACCCAGCAGCCGGAAGCCCTGCCTGAGAGTCGCGAGGAAGAGCGCGCCCAGCACCGCCTGCCAGATCCCACCGCGGCCTCCTGCGAGGCTCACCCCGCCCAGGACCGCTGCCGCCACCGCCGTGAGCTCGTAACCAGACGTCATCGCCGCCTGCACGGAGTTCAGGCGCGACGCGAGCAGCACGCCACCCAGTCCTGCGAGCGAGCCGCTCACGACGTAGCACAGGAACTTCACACGGCCGGTGTCGATCCCGGCGACACGGGCGGGTTCGACGCCCAGTCCGGTCGCGCGGACGCGTCGTCCGAATGTGGTGTATCGGAGCAGCAGGTGCATCAGGACGGCGACCGCCGCAGCGATCAGGATGCCTGTGGTGACGCCGAGCAGCGGGGTCCGCGCGATCGCGACGTACGCGTCGTCGTCGGTACCGGTGAGCTGGATCCTGCCTGTCAGCACGACCAAGAGGCCGGCCGCTACGTTCAGGGTGCCGAGCGTGACGATGAAGTCGTTGAGTCGCAGGCCGACGATGATCAGGCCGTTGACGACGCCGAACAGCGCACCTGTGCCGACTCCGGCGAGGACGCTCGGGACTGGGCCGAGGCCACTCATGCTCGTCCACAGGGACACACCGGCGGAGAGTCCCAGCACTGCCCCGACGGAGAGATCGATGCCGCCGACGATGATCGTCAGGGCGATGGCCGCGGTGATGACGAGGATCGGCACCTCTTCCGCGACGAAGTAGCGGAGGTTTCCCACCGCAGCGAACTCGGGCACGGTCACGGCGAAGAGAGCGCCCACGAGCAGGAGGGCGATCGCGATCGCTGCGCCGTCCGTGCCGATGAGGCGGGAGAATCGACGTCCAGGCATCATGCGGCCCTGGTGGCGAGCGCGACGATCTGGTCCTTGACGCTCTGCTCGTCCTGCGAAGCACGGCGGCCCACCTCGCCGACCTCACCCACGAGCTCGCCGCGGCTCATCACGACGACGCGGTCACTGAGCGTGAGGAGCTCGGAGATCTCCGAGGAGATGAGGACGACGGCGGCGCCCTGCTCGGCAAGCGATCGGACGAGCCGGTAGACCTCGGCCTTGGCGTGGATGTCGATGCCTTGCGTGGGCTCGTCGAAGATCAGAGCCGTGGGCTCGGTGTTCAGGCAGCGGCCGATGACGACCTTCTGCTGGTTGCCGCCGCTCAGGTTGCGCACCTTCGCGCTCACCCCGGGTGTCTTGATCCTGAGATCCTCGACATAGCTCTGGGCGAGTGCGTTCTCCTTCCGGCGGTCGAGCAGCCCCGCTCGGGACACCGCTCTGAGTCGTGACACCGAGATGTTCTCGGCCACCGTCAGCTCGCCCAGGATGCCGAGCTGCTTGCGGTCCTCGGGGACCATGGCGAGGCCCGCCCGATGCGCGGATCGGACACTCCGGTAGCGGACGGTGCGGCCGTTGACCTCGACCACCCCACGATCGGCGCGATCCAGTCCCATCAGAACGCGGGCCACCTCGGTACGGCCGGATCCGGCGAGACCGGCAAATCCGAGCACCTCCCCGCTGCGGACCTCAAAGGAGACATCCTTGAAGACCCCGCGGCGCGAGAGCCCATGGACCCGCAGCGCCGGCACCTCACGGAGGCTGGAGCTGCACCCGCTCTCCCTGGCAGCAGGGCGATCAGCGAGGAGCTCCACGCTCTCGCCGAACATCTGCCGAGACAGGGACGCGTGCGTCAGCTCCGCGACCGCGGTGGTCGCCACCGACCGGCCGTCCCGCATCACCGTGGCGACGTCCGCGAGTCGGAAGACCTCGTCCAGGTGATGGGTCACCCAGATCAACGCGACGCCACGTCGCCGCAGCTGCGCCATGTGATCGAACAGCGCTTCCTTCTCGTGATCCTCCAGCCCTGACGTGGGTTCGTCGAGCACAAGGATCTTTGGCTCGCTGGCGAGTGCCTTGACGATCTCGACCGCACGCTTCTTCAGTGCTCCGAGTCGGGACATCTCGGTGGCGAGATCGAGCCGGGTGATACCGAACTCGGCTGCCAGGTCCGAGAGCTGGCGAGCTGTCCTGCCGCGGTTCAGCCATCCGAACCGTCCAGCACCGCTCTCCTTCTCGCGTCCGACCAGCAGGTTGTCCAGCACGGTCAGGTCCGGGACGGTCGACAGCTCCTGGTGGATGGTGCGAAGGCCAAGCTGCTGGGCCCGCTGCGGGTTCCCGATCGTGACCGCCTCGCCGTCGATCTCGACGGAGCCGTGGTCTGGTTCGAGGAGGCCCGCCAGCACATTGAGGAGCGTCGACTTCCCGGCGCCGTTGCTGCCCATGAGCGCGTGAATGGTGCCCGCGTGCAGATCGAGGCTGGCACCGACTAGCGCCCTGACGTTCCCGAAGGACTTCTGCACGTCCCGCAGGCGAAGCAAGGGCGTGTCGGGCACCGCCGTCCCCCCTGGGGGACTGGCGGCGCGCCGCGCCGTTGATGCATTCATGCCGTCTCTCCATCGAGCATGTGGCCGGGTGGCCCTACCATTGTGGCCGGGTGGTCCGACCACTGTAGGGTGGCCACTCTCGACCCGTCAAGTCGTGGCAGCGACGCCAGCACGAGGAGTAGCGATGCAGAAGTTCATGCGTACGGCAGACACCGCCGTCTCCGACTACCTGCACGGGCTCGCCCGCGCCCACCCCGACCTCATCAGGTACGACCCCGAGCGCGGGATCGTCGTCAGAGCGGAAGCCGGAGCACCAAAGGTCGCGATCGTCTCCGGCGGTGGCTCTGGCTGCGAGCCCCTCCACACCGGGTTCGTCGGCCAGGGCATGCTCGACGCGGCGTGCCCCGGATCGGTGTTCTCCTCACCCGTCCCCCGCCAGATAGTCGCCGCCACGCAGACGGTGGACCAGGGCCACGGAGTCCTGTACGTCGTCACCAACTACGGGGGCGAGATCATGAACTTCGGCCTCGCTGGCGAGATCCTCGGTCGCGAGGGCCACGAGATCGAGAAGGTCGTCGTCGACGACGACGTCGCGCTCGACGGCGATCTTCGTCATCTCCGCCGCGGCATGGGCGCCACGGTGCTGGTCGAGAAGCTGGCCGGCGCCGCCGCGGAGTCGGGCGCACCGCTGGACGAGGTGGCTGCCGTGGCTCGCCGTACCGTGCAGCGCTCCAGGACGTTCGCGGTCGCGCTCGGTCCGTGCGTCCATCCCAGTACCGGATCGCCCGCATTCGAGCTGCCCGCCGGTCAGATGGAGGTGGGCGTCGGCCTCGGTGGCGACCGCGGCCTCTCACGAGAACCGTTACCACCCGCTGACGCGGTGGCGGAGGCCCTCGTCGAGCGTGCCGTGGCCGAGCTCTCGATCTCGGATGGCGCGCGCGTGATCGTCCTGCTCAGCGGGCTCGGCGGAACTCCGGAGCTCGAGCTCGTCGGCCTGTTCGGGCACGTTCACACCGCGCTCGAGCGCCGCGGTGCCGCCGTCGAGCGATCGCTGGTCGGCAACTACGTGACGTCGCTCGAGTCACCCGGAGCCCAGCTCACGGTCCTCCACACCGACGACGAGCTCACCCGATACTGGGACGCACCTGTCCGCACTCGAGCGCTGCGGTGGGGGGCGCCGGCATGATGACGCTCACTCTGCCCCAGCTGCGGGCATGGCTATCGGCCTTCGCTCGCGACGTCCTCGACGACCACGACCGGCTCAACGCCCTGGATGCGGCGACCGGAGACGGCGAGCACGGGAGCAACCTCGCTCGAGGCGCAGCGGCGATCCAAGACGCCTTGGCCGAGGACCGCGACGAGGACATCGCGACACTGCTGCGGTCGGTCGGGATGGCGATAGTCAACTCCGTCGGCGGTGCGAGCGGAGCGCTGTACGGAACCCTCTTCCTGCGCCTGAGCGATCATGGCAGCGGACGGGATGCGTGGTCGACGAACGACCTCCACGCGGCCTTTGGCGACGCACTGCGGGCGATGTGCGAGCTCGGGCGTGTCCGCGAAGGCGATCGAACGCTGATCGATGCGCTGGCGCCTGCGGTCGCGCAGCTGAGTACCCATCGCGACGCACCCGTCGCTGAGAGCTGCGAAGCGGCTGCGCTCGCGGCCGCGGCGGGCGCTCAGAGGACCGCGCAGTTGAAGCCCCGGGCAGGTCGTGGCGCCTACGCGAGCGGCCGAGCAGGTGGACACGTCGATGCGGGTGCGGCCTCGATGTCCCTGCTCTTCGCTGCACTGAGCCGGGCGACCTGCGCCTGATCCGCGCGACGGCCCTGGTGTCGCAGGCCGCTGATCGTGTCCGCGGCGGAGGATGCCTGCGGCCGTGGCGCGGTCGCTCGCGCCTCCGTCCGCCGCCCCGCTCTTGAGGGCTGCAGACGACGGCCGCAGCAGCCGCGCCACCATCTGTCGCGGCGGGACGGCGGTCGCCGAGCCAGGTCAGATGTCACGTCCGCGTGCCATCGAGCGACGCGCTCGGCCCCTACTGCGCCATGTCGAAGAACCGCGCGTAGTGGCCCTGGAACGCGACGACGATGGTGTCGGTGGGGCCGTTGCGGTGCTTGGCGACGATGATGTCGGCCTCGCCCGCGCGCGGGGACTCCTTCTCGTACATGTCCTCGCGGTGCAGCAGGATGACGACGTCGGCGTCCTGCTCGATCGAGCCGGACTCGCGCAGGTCGCTCATCTGCGGCTTCTTGTCGGTGCGCTGCTCCGAGCCACGGTTCAGCTGCGAGATCGCGATCACCGGCAGCTCGAGCTCCTTGGCGAGCAGCTTCAGCGCACGCGAGAACTCCGCGACCTCCTGCTGGCGCGACTCCACCCGCTTGCCCGAGCTCATCAGCTGCAGGTAGTCGACGACGACGAGGCGCAGGTCGTGGCGCTGCTTGAGCCGGCGGCACTTCGCGCGGATCTCCATCAGCGACATGTTCGGGCTGTCGTCGATGAACAGCGGCGCGTCGCTCAGCTTGCCCATCGTGCGCGCCAGCCGGGTCCAGTCGTCGTCGCGCATCGAGCCCTTGCGCAGGTGCGTCAGCGGCACCTGCGACTCCGCGCTCAGCATGCGCATCGCGATCTCGTTGCGGCTCATCTCCAGCGAGAAGATGACCGACGTCAGGCCGTGCTTGATCGACGCCGCGCGCGCGATGTCCAGGCCGAGCGTCGACTTGCCGACCGCCGGACGTGCCGCGACGACGATCATCTGCCCCGGGTGCAGACCGTTGGTCAGCGCGTCGAGGTCCTTGAACCCCGTCGGCACCCCGACCATCCCCTCACCCCGGTGGGAGGCGGCGTCGATCTCCTCCATGGTGCCGTTGAGGATGTCCTTGAGCGGCAGGTAGTCCTCGCTGGTGCGCCGCTCGGTGACCGCGTACACCTCGGCCTGCGCGGTGTTCACCAGGTCGTCGACGTCGCCGCCGTCGGTCGCGTAGCCCAGCTGCGCGATCCGGGTGCCGGCATCGACCAGCTTGCGCAGCACCGCGCGCTCCCGCACGATCCGCGCGTAGAAGCCCGCGTTCGCGGCCGTGGGCACCGAGCTGATCAGCGTGTGCAGGTAGGGCGCGCCGCCGATGCGGCCGATCTCGCCGCGCTTGGTCAGCTCGGCGGCGACGGTGACGGCGTCGGCCGGCTCGCCGCGCCCGTACAGGTCGATGATCGCGTCGTAGATCGCCTCGTGGGCGGGCCGGTAGAAGTCGGTGCCGCGCAGCACCTCGACGACGTCGGCGATCGCGTCCTTGCTCAGCATCATGCCGCCGAGCACGCTCTGCTCGGCCGCGACGTCCTGCGGCGGGGTCCGCTCGAACCCCTGCGGAGCCAGCTCTGCCACACTCACCAGAACCGCCCCCTGACGCTCAACGCTGCTGCCTCCTGCACGAGTCCGACACTCGCATCCACCACCGACATCTGCCTGTCCCCGCCG
>JAJUII010000034.1 GCA_029265505.1 Aeromicrobium choanae | reverse complement strand
GGCTGGTGACGATCGTCGTGCAACGGTGGGCGCCCTTCTTCCTGGGAGACCTCGCCCCGACGGTGTACCCGAGCGTGCTGCGGAACCTCCCGACCGACTACCTCGGGCTGTTCGTGCTCGGCTTCGTGCTGAGCCACTACCGCGACCGACTGACCGTCCCGCGGCTCGTGTGGCCCGTCGTGGCGGCGGTCGGCCTGGCGTGGACGTTCACGTCCGTGTGGCTGGCCGCCCACGCCGGCGAGGACCGGGTCTTCGCCGGCTACGGCAACTTCACCCCGCCGGTGCTGCTGTACTCCCTCGGCGTGTTCCTGTTCTTCCTCACCCGCCCCCACGGAGCCGGACCGACCGGCCCGTGGGTCCGGCGCGTCTCGGACCTGACGTTCCGCGTCTACCTCCTCCACGCCCTGGTCCTGCACCTGCTCAAGGTCGCCACCGGGCTGGGCGACCTCACGATCGATCGGCCCTGGATCGGCGTCCCGCTGATCTTCTCCGCCACGGTGCTGATCTCCTTCGCGATCGCCTGGGCGCTCGATCAGGTGCGCGTCCTGCGCCGCTGGATCTGAACCCCGGCCTGCGGGTGGCGCCGGTAGGCCGACACCGTGGGATCGTCCGCGACCCAGAATCGCCACGGGACGTCCGCGTTCATCCGCACCCCGACGCGAGGGCCGGAGCGGATCGGTGGGTCCTGAACGCGCTCGCCCAGGAACACCGGCCGCGGATCGCGCAGGTCCGTCCCGAGATCGGCGATCGTGATGCCCAGCGACTTGGTCAGGTTGCCCGGACCGCGCGCCAGCGCAGCGTCGGCCACGTCGCCGCGACGTCGGCGCGCCAGCTCGTGACCCTCGACGATCTCGCCGGCGCGGATGAGCACGGCGGCCGCCTGCTCCGTCGGACCGGTGACGACGTTCGCCGCGTGGTGGCCGTGGATCCGGTAGACGTAGAGCCGCCACGGCGGGCCGTACATGATCTCCGAGCGCGGCGTCCGCACGTAGGCGTGGGACGCCGGGTCGTGCACCCCGCCGTACGCCTCGACCTCGGTGATCCGCGCGACCACGCCGTGCCCGTGCAACAGCCGGCCCAACAGCCCACGGGCGTGCTCGGTCACCTCGGTCATGCACTCGTGCCTACCAGATCCCCGGCGGATCGACCGCCTAGGCTTCGGGACATGCCCGAGATCACCCAGCCGGTCGACTTGGCCGACGGCCGCCGCCTGAACCCCGCCGCGGTCGGCTGGACCCGCCGTCCCCTGCATCGGACGGCACTGCCCCGGACGGGTCGGGTCAAGCGCTGGGAGTACTGGGGCGTGATGACCCGACGCTTCGTGCTCGGCCTGACGATCGCCGACCTCGACTACGCGCACCTCACCCAGATCTACGCCTACGACCGCCTCCGCGACCACGAGGTCGCCCTCGACACGACCTCACCCGGCCCGATGCGGCCGGGACTTCCGGACGACCTGCCGCCGATCACCGCGCGCAGCGGCCCGATCAGCTTCGTCGACCACGGGCGCGGCACCCGACTGGAGGTGGACCATCCGCGTGTCAAGGTCGCGCTGTCGGCCGTCGGCGGCGGCGACGCCCTCGGCGTGGTGGTGCCGTGGAGCGAGCGCCGGTTCCAGTACACGCTCAAGGACGTCGCACGCCCCGTCAGCGGCACGATCGAGGTCGACGGCGAGCGTGAGGCCGTCCTGGCCGGGTGGGGTGTGCTCGACCGGGGCCGTGGCGTGTGGCCGTACCGGATGACGTGGAACTGGGGCGCCGGCAGCGGCGACGTGGGCGGACGCACGATCGGCCTGCAGGTCGGCGGCAGGTGGACCGTGGGCACCGGTCAGACCGAGAACGGCCTGTTCGTCGACGGACGTCTGCACCACTGGCCGGACGAGCTCACGTGGGAGTACGACCTGAGCGACCCCCGCTCAACGTGGACGGTGAGCGGGCCGCAGGTCGAGGCGGTGCTCACGCCCTTCCACCGACGGGTGGCCTCGACCGATCTGGGCGTCGTCGCCTCGCGCACCCACCAGGCGTTCGGACACTGGTCGGGCTGGGCGCGCGACTCCAAGGGCGTCGAGCACCGGCTCGACGGTCTGCTCGGCTGGGCCGAGGAGGCCGCCAACCGCTGGTGAGTCTCAGAGCCGGGCGCGCAGCTCCGCCAACTGCTCGGTGACCCGAGCCTGGGCCGTGCCACCGCGCGCGTCGCGCGAGGCGACCGAGCCGGCCGCGCTGAGCACCTCGCGCACTCCCCCGGGTGCCGAAGCGTCGGCCAGGTGCGGCGAGATCTCGGCGAAGTCCTCGTCGGACAGGTCCCACAGCTCGACGCCGCGCTCCTCACACACGCGCACGCACGCTCCGGACAGCTCGTGGGCGATCCGGAACGGCACACCGCGACGGACCAGCCACTCGGCGACGTCGGTGGCCAGTGCGAACCCCTGCGGCGCCAGCTCGGCCATCCGCGCGGTGTTGAACCGCATGGTCGCGACCATCCCGGTGAACGCCGGCAGCAGCACCTCCAAGGTGTCGATCGAGTCGAAGACCGGCTCCTTGTCCTCCTGCAGATCGCGGTTGTAGGCCAACGGCAGCGCCTTGAGCGTCGCCATCAGTCCCGACAGGTTGCCGATCAGCCGCCCTGCCTTGCCGCGTGCGAGCTCGGCGATGTCGGGATTCTTCTTCTGCGGCATGATGCTCGACCCGGTGGAGTAGCCGTCGTCGAGCGTGACGAAGTCGAACTCCTTGGTGTTCCAAAGGATGATCTCCTCGGCGAGCCGGGAGACGTCGACGCCGATCTGGGCGGTGACGAACGCGAACTCCGCCACGAAGTCGCGCGAGGCCGTGCCGTCGATCGAGTTCGGCGACGAGCCGGTGAAGCCCAGGTCGTGCGCCACCGCCTCGGGGTCCAGGCCCAAGGAGGACCCGGCCAGGGCGCCGGAGCCGTACGGAGACTCCGCGGCCACGCGGGCGTCCCACTCACCGAGTCGGTCCAGGTCGCGCACGAGCGGCCAGGCGTGCGCCAGCAGATGGTGTGACAGCAGCACCGGCTGGGCGTGCTGCAGATGCGTGCGGCCGGGCATGATCGCGCCCAGGTGCCGCTCGGCCTGTCCGGCGATCGCCTCCACCAGCTCGCGGACGAGGACGCCGATCTGACGTCCGTGGTCTCGCAGATAGGCCCGGAAGAGCGTCGCCACCTGGTCGTTGCGTGAGCGACCGGCGCGCAGCCGGCCGCCCAGCTCGGGCCCCAGCCGCTCCATCAGTCCGCGCTCGAGCGCCGAGTGGACGTCCTCGTCGTCGGGCTCGGGCCGGAAGGCACCCGAGCGGACGTCGGCGTCGAGGGCGTCGATCCCGGCGAGCATCGCGTCGAGGGCCGCGTCGTCGAGCAGGCCCGCCGCACGCAGCACCCGGGCGTGGGCGCGCGAGCCTGCCAGGTCGTAGGGAGCCAGTCGCCAGTCGAAGTGCGTCGACCGCGAGAGGTCGGCCAACTCGGGCGACGGACCGGAGGCGAAGCGGCCGCCCCACAGCCGGGAGTCGCCCGTCGTCGCGGCGGGAGTCGGGGTCGAATCGGAGAAGTCAGTCATCGGACGGCACCTTACGAGCCAGGGAGGTGAACTGCGCGGCGAGGGCCTCCCCGCCGTCGGGGTCGCGGGACACCAGCATGACGGTGTCGTCGCCGGCGATCGTCCCGATCGCCTCGGTCATCTGGACGTGATCGATCGCCGAGGCGAGGAACTGTGCCGCCCCCGGCGGGGTGCGCAGCACCACGATGTTGGCCGACGACTCGGCCGAGACGAGCAGCTCGCGCAGCAGTCGCTGCAGGCGGCTCTGTGCGGCGGCCGAGTCCGTCGCGGCCCTGGGGGTGCGATCACCGCCCTCACCGGGCACCGCGTAGACCAAGGATCCGTCGGCCTGACGCACGCGCACCGCGTCGAGCTCGTCCAGATCCCGTGAGACCGTCGACGCGGTCGCCGTCACGCCGCGCTCACGCAGCAGCTCGACCAGCTCGGTCTGGGAGCGGACGTCGCGGGTGCCGAGCAACTCGACGATGAGCTGCTGCCGGGCGGTCTTGGTCGGCGGGATCACGCCCGCTCCAGCAGCCACGTCAGGATCGCCTTCTGGGCGTGGACGCGGTTCTCGGCCTCGTCCCACACCACCGACTGCGGCCCGTCGATGACCTCCTCGGCGATCTCCAGACCGCGGTACGCCGGCAGGCAGTGCAGGACGATCGCGTCCGAGGCGGCCCGCGCCATGAGCTCGGACGTCACCGCGTAGTCACCGAACAGGGCGATCCGCTCGGCCTTCTCGTCCTCCTGTCCCATCGAGACCCAGGTGTCGGTGATGACGACGTCGGCACCGTCGACGGCCGCGACGGGATCGGTGGTGATCGTCACCGATCCGCCGGTCTCGACCGCGATCCGCTCGGCGTCGGCCACGATCCGCGGATCGGGCTGGTACCCCTCGGGGGCGCCGATCCGCACGTGCATGCCCGCGGTCGCGCCGCCGAGGACGTAGGAGTGCCCCATGTTGTTCGCCCCGTCGCCGACGTAGGCGACGTTCAGCCCCGTGAGCCGGCCCTTGTGCTCGATCACGGTGAGCCAGTCGGCGAGGATCTGGCAGGGGTGGAAGTCGTCGGACAGGGCGTTGACGACCGGTACGCCGGCGTGGCGGGCCATCTGCTCGAGCCCTTCGTGGGCGTACGTCCGCCAGACGATCGCGCTGGCCATGCGGCCGAACACCCGGGCGGTGTCGGCGACCGGCTCGCCGCGGCCGACCTGGGTGACGCCGGAGTCCATCACGATCGGGTTGCCGCCGAGATCGGCGATGCCGACCGCGAAGGACACCCGGGTCCGGGTGGAGGACTTGTCGAACAGCACGACCACCGACCGCGGTCCGGCCAAGGGGCGCCGCGACCAGGGATCGGCCTTGAGCTCGGCGGCGAGCGCGAGCACCTCCGCCTGCTCAGCCGGCGTCAGGTCGTCGTCGCGCAGGAAGTGGCGGGTCATGCCATCACCTCGTCCAGCACGGTGCTCAGAGTCCGGATCGCGTCGGCCGCCTCGTCCTCACTGAGGATCAGCGGCGGCGTCAGCCGCAGCCGATCCGGTCGCGGGGCGTTGACGATGAGGCCGGCGTCGAGCGCCGCGCTCTGCACCTCGGCGGATCGGGGCTCGGTCAGCACCACGCCGCGCAGCAGGCCCGCTCCGGTCACGGCCGCGACCCGCGGGTGTCGGCCGAGTCCGTCGGCGATCTGGTCGCCGCGGTTCCGGGCCGCCTCGAGCAGCCCCTCGTCCTCGATCGTGGCGATCACCGCGAGCGCGGCCGCGGTGGCCACCGGGTTGCCGCCGAAGGTCGTGCCGTGGTGCCCCGGACCGAGCAGCGTCCCGGCGTCTCCGAGGGCGACGCAGGCGCCGATCGGGATGCCGCCGCCCAGGCCCTTGGCGAGGGTCACCAGGTCGGGCCGGACGCCGGAGTTGTCGTGGCCGAACCACGATCCGGTGCGTCCCATCCCGGTCTGGACCTCGTCGAACCACAGCAGCGCGCCGTGCTCGGCGGTGATCCGCCGGGCGGCCGCCAGGTAGCCCTCGGGCGGGTCGACGACGCCCGCCTCACCCTGGATCGGCTCGAGGATCACCGCGGCGACGGTCTCGTCGACCGCCTCGGTCAGCGCGTCCTCGTCCCCGTAGGGGACCCAGCGCACCTCGCCGGGCAGCGGCTCGAACGGCTCGCGGTACGCGGCCTTCGACGTCAACGCCAGCGCTCCCATCGTCCGTCCGTGGAACGAGCCCTCGGCGGCCACGATCGTCGTGCGCCCGGTGCGACGGGTGGCCTTGAAGGCGGCCTCGTTGGCCTCCGTTCCCGAATTGGCGAAGAAGACCCGCCCCGGGGCGTCCAACAGGGCCAGGAGCCTCTCGGCCAGCTCGATCTGGGGGCCGGAGGCGAAGAAGTTGCTGATGTGCCCGAGCGTCTGCAGCTGGCGGGTGACCGCCTCGACGATCACCGGATGGGCGTGCCCGAGGGCGTTCACCGCGATGCCGGCCAGCAGGTCCAGATAGCGGTTGCCGTCGGCGTCCCACACGCGGCAGCCCTCGCCGCGCACGAGCACGCGCTGCGGATCACCGAAGGTGTTCATCACCGCCGCGCGGTACCGCTCGGTCCACTCCGCGCCACCGGCCCGCGGCTCACGGCCGTGGATCACGACTCCGTCGGGGAGGTTCACAGCTTCTCCTTCGCGCTGGTGGTGTAGAGGGCCGAGCGGATCTTGGTCCGTGCGCCCTCCAGGACCTGGGTGCCGACGCCCTCGTCGGTGAAGATCTCCAACAGCACCGCGTGCGGCTCGCGCCCGTCGACGACGGTGGCGCGCTTGACGCCGCCGCGGACCGCGTTGAGGCAGGCGGTCATCTTCGGAATCATGCCGCTGGCCAGCTCGGGCAGGATCGCCTCGAGCGAGTCGGGACTGATCTCACCGATGACGTCGGAGCTGTTCGGCCAGTCGGCGTAGAGGCCCTCGACGTCGGTGAGCACCAGCAGCTTCTCGGCGCCGAGCGCGGCGGCGAGCGCCGCCGCCGCGGTGTCGGCGTTGACGTTGAGCACCTGGCCGTCGGCGTCCGGCGCGACGGTGGAGACGACCGGGATGCGACCGGCCTCGATGAGGTCGATCACGGCCTCGGGTCGCACCCCGACGACCTCGCCCACCAGTCCGACGTCGACCGGCTCGCCGTCGACGATCGGCATGGTCCGCTCGGCTCGGAACAGCCCGCCGTCCTCACCCGACAGCCCGACCGCGAGGTCACCGTGCTGATTGAGCAGTCCGACGAGCTCGGGGCCGACCTGGCCCTTGAGCACCATCCGGACGACCTCCATCGCCTCGGGCGTGGTGACGCGCAGTCCGCCCCGGAACTCCGACTCGATCTGCAGCCGGTCGAGCATCGCGCTGATCTGGGGTCCTCCCCCGTGCACGACGACCGGCTTGAAGCCGGCCAGGCGCAGGAACACGATGTCCTCGGCGAAGGCCCGCTTCAAGGTCTCGTCGGTCATGGCGTTGCCGCCGTACTTCACCACGACGATCTTGCCGTGGTAGGCCTTCAGCCAGGGCAGGGCCTGGGCGAGCGTCTCGGCCTTCTGGGTGGCCTCGGCCCAGTCCTCAGGCGCCCATTCGGTCAGTCCGGAGTCGGTCATCGGTGCTTCCTCACGTGGAGTAGGCGGAGTTCTCGTGCACGTAGGCGTGCGTCAGGTCGTTCGTCCAGATCGTCGCCTCGTGCTCCCCGGCCTTGAGGTCGATCGTCACGGTGACGGCGCGGGGCCCGAGGTCGACCAGGTCGATCGGCTCGCCCACCCCGGAGTCGCGGCAGACCCACACGTCGTTGATCGCGACGTCCAGGTTCAACGGGTCGAACTGCGCGTTCGTCGTGCCGACCGAGGCGAGCACCCGGCCCCAGTTCGGGTCCTTGCCGAAGATCGCGCACTTGAACAGGTTGCTCCGGGCGACCGAGCGGCCCACCTCCAGCGCATCGGCCTCGCTCGCCGCGTGGATCGTGCGGATCGCGATCTCGTGGTCGGCGCCCTCGGCGTCGGCGAGCAGCTGCATCGCCAGGTCGTGGCAGACCGCGGTCAGTCGGTCGGTGAACTCGGCGACGTCGGGGCTCACGCCGGACGCTCCGGAGGCCATCAGCAGGACCGTGTCGTTCGTGGACTGGCAGCCGTCCGAGTCCAGGCGGTCGAAGGTCCTCGCGGTCGCCTGCCGCAGCGCACCGTCGAGCGTCGGCGCGTCGAGATCGGCGTCGGTGGTGATCACGACCAGCATCGTGGCGAGTGCGGGCGCGAGCATGCCGGCGCCCTTGGCCATCCCGCCGACGACCCATCCGTCGCCGGCCGCCACGGCCTCCTTGCGGACGGTGTCGGTCGTCATGATGGCGGTGGCCGCGTCGGGCCCGCCCCGGTCCGAGAGCTCCGCGACGGCCGCGTCGACGCCGGCGAGCACGCGCGGCTCGTCGAGCATCCTGCCGATGAGGCCGGTGGAGCACACCTGGACGTCGATCGCGCCGACGCCGAGGCGCTCGGCCACCCGCTCGGCGGTGCGGTGCGTGGCGGCGAACCCGTCCGGTCCGGTGTAGCAGTTCGCACCTCCGGAGTTGAGCACGACCGCACGTGCCGTGCCGTCGCCGATGGCCTGCTGACTCCACAGGACCGGGTGCGCCTTGCAGCGGTTCGAGGTGAAGACGGCGGCCGCCGCGGCGGACGGTCCGTCGTTGACGACCAGCGCGAGGTCGGGCTTGCCGGACTCCTTGAGTCCGGCCGTGACGCCGGCCGCGCGGAAGCCCTGTGCGGCGGTGACGCTCATGGTGCGACTCCGATCGGTGAGAGTCCGGTGGTCTCGGCGAGCCCCAACGCGAGGTTCATCGACTGGATCGCGCCGCCGGCGGTCCCCTTGACGAGGTTGTCGATGGCGGTGACCGTGACGAGTCGCCCGGCCCGGGCGTCGACCGTCGTCTGGACGTGGGCGACGTTCGCTCCGAGGGTCGCGGCGGTGGTCGGCCACTGGCCGGGCGCGAGCAGGTGGATGAACGGCTCGTCGGCGTACGCCGCCCGGTAGGCCTCACGCACCGCGTCGTCGTCGACGTCCTCACGCAGGCGGGCCGTGGCGGTGGCCAGGATGCCGCGGGCCATCGGCACGAGCGTGGGCGTGAAGGAGATCGACACCTCCGCGGCACCGGCCTTCGACAGATTCTGAGCGATCTCGGGGATGTGCCGGTGGGTGCCCCCGACGGCGTACGGCGTGGCGGCGCCGAGGGCCTCCGAGGCGAGCAGGTGCGGCTTGAGCGCCTTGCCGGCGCCGGAGTAGCCGTTGGCGAGCACCGCGACGAGGTCGGTCGTCTCGACGAGCCCGGCGGCGACGGCCGGCTGGAGACCCAGCGTGACGGCCGTGACGTTGCAGCCGGGCACGGCGATCCGTCGAGCTCCGGCGAGCGCGTCGCGCTGCCGGCCCTCGGGCGTGATCAGCTCCGGCAGGCCGTAGGGCCAGGTGCCTGCGTACTCGCCGCCGTAGTAGGTGTGCCAGTCGGTCGCGCTCTCGAGTCGATGGTCGGCTCCGCAGTCGATCACCAGCACGTCGTCGGGCAGCTGGGCCGCCACGGCGCCGGAGGCCCCGTGCGGGAGCGCGAGGAAGACGACGTCATGGCCGGCGAGCACCTCCGGTGTGGTCTCGTCGACGATCCGGTCGGCGAGCGGCACCAGGTGCGGTTGGTGCTCCCCGAAGCGGCTGCCGGCCGACGAGGCGGCGGTGAGCGCCCCGATCTCGACCTCCGGGTGCGCGAGCAGGAGCCGCAGGACCTCGCCCCCGGCGTATCCGGTGGCGCCGGTGACCGCGGCCTTGATCGTGGTCATGTCAGTCGGCTCCGAACTCCATCGCCGCGTCCTCGAGCGCGACCTCCTCGTCGCCCTCGACGGCCGGGTTGGCCTCGATCCGCAGGGCGCCGCCCGCCGGAAGGTCGCCGAACAGCGTGCCGTTCTCGACGAGGACCTGGCCCTGGTCGAGCGGCTGGGCCGCGTACATCTCGAGCTTGGCGCGCGAGTCGGCGATGTCGAGGTTGCGCATCGTGAGCTGGCCGATCCGGTCGTTCGGGCCGAAGACCGCGTTCTCGGTGCGCTCCATCGACAGCTTCTCGGGGTGGTACGAGAAGTTCTCGCCCTGGGTGTCGCAGATGGTGTAGTCGTCGCCACGCCGCAGGCGCAGCGTCACCGACCCACTGACCAGGGACGCGATCCAGCGCTGGATCGCCTCGCGCAGCATCATCGCCTGCGGGTCCAGCCACCGGCCCTCGTACATGAGCCGGCCGAGGCGCCGCCCGTGGGCGTGGTAGTTCGCGATCGTGTCCTCGTTGTGGATGGCGTTGACCAGACGTTCGTAGGCGATCCACAGCAGAGCCATGCCGGGCGCCTCGTAGATGCCGCGGCTCTTGGCCTCGATGATCCGGTTCTCGATCTGGTCGGACATGCCGAGCCCGTGGCGCCCGCCGATCGTGTTCGCCTCGTGGACGAGGGCGACCGGATCGTCGAAGCGCGTGCCGTTGATCGCGACTGGACGGCCCTCCTCGAAGGTGACCGTGACGTCCTCGGTCTCGATCTCGACCGACGGGTCCCAGAACTTCACGCCCATGATCGGATCGACGGTCTCCAGCGAGGTGTCCAGGTGCTCGAGGGTCTTGGCCTCGTGCGTCGCTCCCCAGATGTTGGCGTCCGTCGAGTAGGCCTTCTCCTGGCTGTCCCGGTACGGCAGCCCGTGCTCGGTCAGCCAGGCGCTCATCTCGGCGCGCCCGCCCAGCTCGTGGACGAAGTCGGCGTCGAGCCAGGGCTTGTAGATGCGCAGCTCGGGGTTGGCGAGCAGACCGTAGCGGTAGAAGCGCTCGATGTCGTTGCCCTTGAAGGTCGAGCCGTCGCCCCAGATGTTGACGCCGTCCTCGTGCATCGCCCGCACCAGCAGGGTTCCGGTGACGGCGCGCCCGAGCGGGGTCGTGTTGAAGTAGGTGCGTCCGGCCGAGCGGATGTGGAAGGCGCCGCAGGCCAGGGCGGCCAGACCCTCCTCGACCAGCGGCAGCTTGCAGTCGATCGCGCGTGCCAGCTCGGCACCGTACTGCATGGCGCGCCCGGGGACCCCGGAGATGTCCGGCTCGTCGTACTGACCGAGATCGGCGGTGTAGGTGCAGGGGATGGCGCCCTTCTCGCGCATCCAGGCGACGGCGACGGACGTGTCGAGACCGCCGGAGAACGCGATGCCGACGCGCTCGCCGGCTGGCAGACTGGTGAGGACCTTGGACATGGGGAACATTCTTGCACACGTCTGCAAGGTTTTGCACCTGGGTGCCGTTCACCTTCACTAGGATCCCCGCATGGTCCGTATCCTGCTCCGTCTCGTCACCGCCGTCGTGATGCTCGGCTTCCTGCTGGTCCCGGCGCTGGCCACGATGAGCGTCGACGAGGCGAGCGGCGTCGCCGACCCCGTCACCATCGTCCGCTACGACGCCGACTACACGGTGGGGGCCGACGGGACCCTGACCGCCACCGAGAGCGTCGAAGCCGACTTCCCTCCGGGTCGCCACGGCATCTTCCGCTACTGGGACCTGGCCGACCTGGGCGACACCGGACCGCGCTATCGGCCGCGCGACGTCGCGATCACGCTCGACGGCGCCTCGGTGCCGGTCTCCTCGTCGTGGGAGAACGGCCGACGCTTCCGGGTCGCCCGGATCGGCGATCCGGACCGCTACCTCTCCCCCGGCCGACACACCTACCGGATCCGGTACCGGATCGAGGGCGTGCTCGCCCCGACCGCCGCCCGAGTCGCCGAGGCCAGCGGCGGCTGGACCGGCGCCGACGGCGGCTCGGAGTTCCGTTGGCAGGTGGTCGCCGCCGGGTGGAGCATGCCGATCCGTCAGGCCCGGATCCGGGTGAGCCTGCCCGAGGACGCCATCGCGGTGGAGTGCTCGATCGGCGACGGGCGGCCCTGCCGCGTCGACGACTCGGGCACCGACCTGCAGATCGACGTCGACGACCTGCGACCGAACACCGCGGTCGTGCTCCGTGCGGCGCTCGACTCCGCGGCGCCCGATCGCGCGACCGTGCCGTGGTCGGTGGGCTGGGACCGGATGCTCGGGTCGAGCCTTCCCGGGCTGACCGTCGCGCTCGTGCTCTGCGCACTCGCTCTCGGCGCCGGCTACGCGCTGGATCGGCTGTCACGCGAGCGGCGCCCCGGGCTTCCCGTGATGTTCGAGCCGCCGGAGTCGCTGGGCCCGGTCCAGACCGCCTACATCGTCGACGAGCGGGTGCCGCCTCGCGCGCTCACCGCGACCCTCATGCACCTGGCCGAGCAGGGGCACGTCGAGCTCCAGCAGGTCGGCCGGGACTGGACCGTGCGCAGTCACGTCGACGAGCCGGTGTGGCCGACGCTCGACCCGGTCGCCCGCCACGTGGTCGAGGGATTGGGACTGCGCGGGGACGGCACCGTCTTCACCGCCGACCGGGGTGTGAAGGCCGGTCAGCGACTCGCCGCGGTCCAGTCCGGGCTCGCCGGCGTCGTCCGCGCCTGGGGCACCTCGAGCGGGGCGACCGTCGTCGCCCACCGTGAGTGGGCCTGGCGGGTGCTCGTCGCACTGGCGATCATCGGCGTGATCGGTGGGACGATGATCGGCCTCACCGGCGTCGTCCTCATGCCGCTCGCGGCCTTCACGGTCGGCGGGATCGGCGTCATGCTGCCCGGCGTGGGCACGCGCCGCACCGCCCACGGGCGCGAGCTGTGGTCGCGAGCGGGCGGGTTCGAGCGCTTCCTGGGCACCGACGCCTCCCAGGACAGGTTCGACTTCAGTGTCCGCGAGGAGCTCTACACCGCCTACATCCCCTACGCCGTGGCCTTCGGCGTCGCCGATCGCTGGGCCCGCAAGTACGAGACGGCGACGGGCCAGTCCGCCCCGATGCCCCTCTGGTACGGCGGCGGGTCCCACGACGCGAACACCGGCTACTTCGGCGGCGGCGACGCCTTCAGCAGCTTCGAGAAGGCCGTCGCCGGGTCGATCAGCGCCTACAACGCCACCCAGTCCTCGTCCGCCAGCGGTGGTGGGGGCGGTGGTGGTGGTGGCGGCGGAGGTGGTGGTGGCGGCTCCTGGTGAGCGCGTTCGCGCCCCCGCCGCCCACCGCATCAGTAGAGTTTCGCCGAACCCACGACCCCGGAGGTACCTGCAGTGATCTGGATCATCCTGACGATCGTCGTCGCCCTCGTCCTCTTCGGGGTCGTCGCCTTCAACAAGCTCCGCACCGCCGACATCGGCGCCCAGGAGGCGCTCGGCGGCATCGACGTCCAGCTCACCCGGCGCGCCGACCTGATCCCGAACCTCGTCAACACCGTCAAGGGCTACGCCCAGCACGAACGTGCCGTGTTCGAGGAGGTGACCGCCGCCCGCGCCGGCGTCGCCCAGGCCGCGGGGTCCGGCTCGGTCGAGCAGCGCGCCGCCGCCGAGGCACGGCTGGACAAGGCCCTCGTGGACGTGCTCGCGGTCGCCGAGGCGTACCCGGACCTGAAGGCGTCCGCCAACTTCCAACACCTGCAGAGCGAGCTGAGCGACACCGAGAACAAGCTCTCGTTCGCTCGGCAGTACTACAACGACGCCGTGCGCACGCTCAACCAGCTCGTGCGGACCATCCCGTGGATGTTCTTCGTCGGGATCGCCGGGGTGAGGGAGCGGGAGTTCTACGACGCCCCGACCGGGCAGGAGAACCCGCCGAACGTCCAGTTCTGACCCGGGTCAGACGGCGCGGGTCATCCAGCCGTGCCGATCCTCGGCCCGGCCGTACTGGATGTCGACGAGGGCCGAGCGGATCTCGGAGGTGACCTTGCCCGGCTCGCCGTCGGGAGCGCTGTCGATCTCGCCACCGCGCCACTTCAGGTGGCCGACCGGCGTGACCACAGCGGCGGTGCCGCAGGCGAAGACCTCGGTGATCGTGCCGTCGGCCACGCCATCGCGCCACTCGTCGATGGAGACCCTGCGCTCGACGACGTCGTGGCCCAGGTCGCGGGCCAGCGTCAGGATCGAGTCACGGGTGATGCCCTCGAGGATCGAGCCGCTCAGTGCCGGCGTGACGATCGTCCCGTCGGACTGGACGAAGTACAGGTTCATACCGCCGAGCTCCTCGACCCAGCGATGCTCGACCGAGTCCAGGAAGGCGACCTGGGCGCAGCCGTTCTCCGCCGCCTCCTGCTGTGGCAGCAGGCTCGCGGCGTAGTTGCCACCGCACTTGGCGGCGCCCGTGCCGCCGGCGCCCGCGCGGCTGTACTCGCTCGAGAGCCAGATGTCGACCGGCTTGACGCCGCCGGGGAAGTACGCGCCCGCCGGCGAGGCGATGACCGAGTAGGTCACGTGCTGGCTCGGACGGACACCGAGGAAGACCTCGGAGGCGAACATGAACGGGCGCAGGTAGAGGCTGCGCTCGCCGCCGGTGGGGACCCACTCACGGTCGGCCTCGATGAGAGCACGGACCGAGCCGGTGAACCACTCGACGGGCAGCTCGGGCAGCGCGAGGCGGCGAGCCGAGCGCTGGAGCCGCTCGGCGTTGGCCTCGGGACGGAACAGCCACACCGAGCCGTCGGCGTGCGCGTAGGCCTTCAGCCCCTCGAAGATCTCCTGGGCGTAGTGCAGCACGGCGGTCGCCGGGTCGAGCAGCAGCGGGCCGTATGGGACGACACGAGGGTCGTGCCAGCCGGCGTCGGGCGTCCACTCCGCCAGGAACATGTGGTCGGTGAAGTGGTTGCCGAAGCCGGGATCGGCGAGGATCGCAGCGCGCTCGTCGTCGCTGCGCGCGTTCGGGTTCTTCTGGATCGTGGGGCTGAACGCGGGGGTGGTCATGGCGGACACGATAGTCCTTTCGGGAGAGGAGGGGCAGCGTCGTCAGGCGACCGATACCGCTCCGGCCACGCGCGCGGCGATGGCCTCCCCCACCTCCTCGGTGGACCGCGGCTGACCCGTGCGGGCCGCGATGTCGGCCTCGACCGCAGCCGTGATGCGCGCGGCCTCGGCGGCGTGTCCGAGGTGATCGAGCAGCAGACCCGCGGAGAGGATCGCGGCCGTCGGGTCGGCCTTGGACTGTCCGGCGATGTCGGGCGCCGATCCGTGCACCGGCTCGAACATGCTCGGGGCCGTGCGGTCGGGGTTGACGTTGCCGCTGGCGGCCAGGCCGATGCCGCCGGTCACGGCGGCGGCCAGGTCGGTGAGGATGTCGCCGAAGAGGTTGTCGGTGACGATCACGTCGAAGCGTCCCGGATCGGTGGTGAGGAAGATCGTCGCGGCATCGACGTGCAGATAGTCGACGGTGACCTCGGGGTACTCCGCGGCGACCGCCTCGACCGTCCGGCTCCACAGGTGGCCGGCGTGCACCAGGACGTTGTTCTTGTGCACGAGGGTGAGCTTCTTGCGCGGCCGCGCCTGCGCACGGGCGAACGCGTCGCGGACCACGCGCTCGACACCGAACGCGGTGTTGAGGCTGACCTCGGTGGCCACCTCGTGCGGAGTCCCGACGCGGATCGCGCCACCGTTGCCCACGTACGGCCCCTCGGTGCCCTCACGGACCACGACGAAGTCGATCTCGCCGGGGTTCGCCAGCGGGGTCGGC
>JAJUII010000174.1 GCA_029265505.1 Aeromicrobium choanae | reverse complement strand
CGCGCACCGCCCCGCGCGGCGTGCGCGACAGCAAGCTGTTGACGCCCCAGGCCCGCCGGGACCTCGTGCCGCGGATCGAGCGCTGGGCGGCCGCCCACGCGGTCGGCCACGCCACTGCCGCCGAGATCGATCGGTACGGCATCATCACCGCGATGCGCCTGGCTGGTCACCGGGCCGTCGCCCTGCTCTCGCCTCGTCCGGATCTGCTGCTGCTGGACGGCAATCACGACTACCTGACCGACCCGGACCAAGGCGCCCTGTTCGCTCCCGACGGTCTGGTCGACGACCTCCCGCCGGTGATGACGATGGTCAAGGCCGACCTGCGGTGCGCCGCGGTGGCGGCCGCGAGCATCCTGGCCAAGACCACTCGCGACGCCATCATGGTCGACCTGGCGGCGGAGCACCCTGAGTACGGCTGGGACGTCAACAAGGGGTACGCCTCGCCCGATCACATCGCGGCCCTCGCCGAGCACGGCCCGACGGTCCATCACCGCCGTTCGTGGCGCCTGCCCGGATGCGACCGTCCCGCGGTCGACGTGGCTACGATGGCCGGAACGTCGAGTGCGGAGGTGATGACCCGGTGAGTGCCGAGGACCTCGAGCGCTACGAGAACGAGATGGAGCTCGCGCTGTACCGCGAGTACCGCGACGTCGTCACGATCTTCAAGTACGTCGTCGAGACCGAGCGCCGCATGTACCTGTGCAACGCGGTGGACGTCAAGGTCCGCTCCGAGACCGGGGACGCGTACTTCGAGGTGACGATGTCCGACGCCTGGGTGTGGGACGTCTACCGTCCGGCGCGTTTCGCCAAGAACGTCAAGGTGCTGACCTTCAAGGACGTCAATGTCGAGGAGCTCGCCGAGTCCGACGTGAAGCTGCCGACCGCCTGATCGACGATCCACAGGCGCCCGGCGGGGTCCGCAGTCGTCCACAGGGCCTGCGTCGCGGGTGTCGGCGGGCGCGAGCAGCCGCGAGGCTCGGGGCATGACCTACGCGCGCAATCGAGCCATCGGCGCCTACGGCGAACGCATCGCCGCCGACCACCTGCGGTCGCTGGGCCTGGTGATCCTGGACCGGAACTGGACCTGCCGACACGGGGAGATCGACATCGTCGCCCGTGACGGCGACACCCTCGTCGTGTGTGAGGTCAAGACCCGCACCGGCGACTCCCACGGCACCGCACTGGAGTCCGTCTCGGGACGCAAGCTCGCCAGCCTGCGGCGCAGTCTCGCCGCATGGCTCCAGGCCCATGGCGTGACCCCGGACGGCGTCCGGATCGACGTCGTCACGGTCCGGGTGCCGGCCGCCGGTGGTCCGGAGGTCGCCCGGATCACGGGGGTGGCCTGATGGTGGCGGTCCACTCGATCGCCCTCGACGGTCTCGCGGGTCGAACGGTCGAGGTCGAGGTCGACATCGCCTCGGGGCTCTCGGCGACGGTCGTGGTGGGACTGGCCGACGTCACGGTGAGCGAGGCCCGCAACCGGGTGCGGTCCGCGGTGGTCAACTCGGGCACCTCGTGGCCCGACACCCGGGTCACGATCAACCTCGCACCGTCCAACCTGCCCAAGACCGGGCCGCACTTCGATCTGGCGATGGGCCTGGGCGTGTTCGCGGCCAAGGGGCTCGTCCCGGTCGAGAGCATCGGGCGGTCGGTCTTCCTCGGTGAGCTCGCTCTCGACGGCCGGCTGCGCGCGGTCCGGGGCGTGCTCCCCGCCACGGTCGCCGCGGCGGGCGCCGGCTTCACCCGGGTTTTCGTCCCCGAGTCGAACGTCGCCGAGGCGGCGCTCGTGCCGGGAGTCGACGTGGTCGGGGTGCGGTCGCTGCGCCAGGTCGTGGCCATGATGCGCGGTGAGGAGGAACCCGACGACCCGCCGGTGCCGCCGCTCGACACCGCCGAGGGCGGATGGACGCCGGTCGGCCGAGTCGACTCGCTCGACCTCGCGGACGTCGCCGGTCAGGACGACGCCTGCCTCGCCACCGTGGTCGCGGCTGCCGGCGGTCACCACCTGCTGCTCACGGGGCCGCCCGGCGTCGGCAAGACGATGATCGCGCAGCGTCTCCCCGGACTCCTGCCGGATCTGGACCGCGACGACGCCCTCGAGGTCAGCGCGCTGCACTCGCTGGCGGGTGTGCTGCCGCCGGAGGTGCCGATGCTGTCGCGACCTCCGTTCGTGGAGCCGCACCACACCGCGAGCGCCGTCGCCGTGGTCGGCGGGGGCAGCCGCGTCGTCCGACCCGGAGCGATGTCGCTCGCGCACCACGGCGTGCTCTTCCTCGACGAGGCGCCGGAGTTCGCGATCAACGTGCTCGAGGCGCTGCGTCAACCCCTCGAGAGCGGCCGGGTCGTGGTCTCCCGCGCGGCCCAGACGGCCACGTTCCCGGCCCGGTTCCAACTCGTCCTCGCGGCGAATCCCTGCCCGTGCGGCCACGCCGGCTCGGTGATGCAGCGGTGCGAGTGCTCGGCCCCGATGCGTCGCCGGTACGCCGACCGCCTCTCCGGGCCGATCCGCGACCGGGTCGACATCCACCGCACCTTGGTCGAGCCCGGTCGTCGGGACACGGGCGAGCCGTCGTCGGCGCGCATCGGCACCGCGGTACTCGGCGCTCGCGTCCGAGATGCTCGCGTCCGGCAGCGTGAGCGGTACCGCGGCACGCCGTGGCGGGTGAATGCGGCGGTCCCCGGAGTCGAGCTGCGCAAGCACTGGCCACCGGACCAGGCCGGACTGCGCCTGCTCGAAGGCCAGATCCGCGGTCACCGCATCACGCCACGGTCGGCCGATCGTGTCCTCCGACTCGCCTGGAGCGTCGCCGACCTGTGCGGCCGCTCGCGCCCCACCGCCGAGGACGTGCGGACCGGACTGGACCTGCGTCGCGGCACGCCGATCGGGGGAGAGCTGCTCGAGCTGCTGGAGGCGGCATGACCGGCGCGCTCTCGGCGACCCGAGCCCGACTGTTGATCTCCCTGACCGTGGAGGCCGGTGACCCGCGGCTCGTCGAGTGGCTCGATCGTTGCGACCCCACCGAGCTGTGGCGCGCGATCGAGCGGGGCCGACCCGACGTGCCCCGCCCCTGGGTCGAGCGATCGGCCGAGACGCGGCGCCGGGTGGACGAGACCCTCGCCCGGGCCGAACGGGCCGGAGCCCACTGGGTCGTGCCCGGGACGCCCGGGTGGCCGGTCGGGGTTGAGGACCTGGACCATCTCCCCGGCATCGGCGACGTGGCCGGCGCTCCCGTCGGCCTCTGGGTCCGTGGCGGGGGCGATCCGACGACGATCCTCGCCGCTCCCGTCGGCGTGGTCGGGGCTCGCGGCTGCACCACCTACGGCGCCGAGTGCGCCAGCGACATCGCCGCAGACTGCGCCGACCGCGGTCATGCCGTGATCAGCGGTGCCGCTTTCGGCATCGATGCCTGCGCCCATCGGGGCGCCCTCGTCGCCGGAGGTCCGACCGTGGCGGTGACCGCCTGCGGGGTCGACGTCGACTACCCGCGGGCGCACGCGGCGCTGCTGCGCCGGATCGCCGAGGAGGGCCTGGTCATCAGCGAGTACGCGCCGGGGGCCGAGCCGCAGCGTCATCGCTTCCTGGTGCGGAACCGCCTCATCGCCGCGATCAGTGCCGGCGTCGTCGTGGTCGAGGCCGCGGCCCGCAGCGGATCACTCAACACCCTGCACTGGGCCGATCAGCTGGGGCGCACCACGATGGTCGTCCCCGGGCCGGTCACCTCGCAGGCGTCGGTGGGGACCCACCGCGCCGTGCGCGAGGGCCGGGCGCACCTGGTCACCTGCGGCGCAGAGGTGCTGGCCGACACCTTCGGGATCACCATCGAGGATCAGGGCGAGCTCGCCCGGGTCAGTGCGGCCGCGCGTCGCGTCTGGGTCCAGCTCGATGCGACGCCGAAGCCGCTCGAGCAGATCGCCGCGCGCCTGCGACTCGGCACGGTTCCGGTGCACCGGGCGCTGCGGGAGCTCCACGGATGGGGGGTCGCCGTCGACGACGGGGAGGGCTGGGCCCGCCGGGACACGGCCTCTCGCGGGGCGGGGCAGTAGGTTGGAGCCGATGGACACACCGCCGGCCCCCGACGAGGTCTTCGCCTTCTGGGAGGACATGTACCGCGCACGAGAGGGCGTGTGGTCCGGGCACGTCAACGCCGCGGTCGCCGACGTCGCGGGGGCCCTGCCGCCCGGTCGCGCGATCGACCTCGGAGCGGGCGAGGGCGGCGACGCGCTCTGGCTGGCCGAGCGAGGCTGGACCGTCACCGGCGTCGACGTCTCGCCCACGGCGCTCGCCCGGGCCCAGGCCGCCGCCGAACGAGCAGGGCTGTCCGAGCGGATCACCTGGGTGGCGGCGGACCTGCATACGTGGCGGCCGGCCGAGCGCGTCGACCTGGTGACTGCCGCGTTCTTCCAGTCGCCGGTGGCCCTGGAACGGGCCACGATCCTTCGGGTCGCTCGCGGGTGGGTCGCCCCGGGGGGCCATCTGCTCGTCGTCTCGCACGCCGCACGCCCCCCGTGGGCCGTCGACGACGACCACGGCCACGACGGTGGCGGGCCTGAGGACTTCCCGACACCAGAGGAGGAGCTCGTGGGTCTCGGGCTGCCCGAGGTGGGCTGGGAGGTGGCGATCGCCGAGATCCGCGATCGGTCCGCCTACGCGCCCGACGGCACCGAGGTCGAGCTCTCCGACACGGTGGTGCTGGTCCGGCGCACGAGCTAGTTGTAGTCCCCGGCCCCGTGCCGGACCGGAGGGTGCCCGAGCTGCTCCAGGGCGTGGTCGACGATTCCCGTCAGCACCTCCAGGCCGTCGCGCACGGCGCCGGTGGACCCCGCGAGGTTCACCACCAGCGTGCGACCGACGATGCCGGCG
The DNA here is from genome assembly GCA_029265505.1 of Aeromicrobium choanae. Classification (GTDB taxonomy): domain Bacteria; phylum Actinomycetota; class Actinomycetes; order Propionibacteriales; family Nocardioidaceae; genus Aeromicrobium; species Aeromicrobium choanae_A. The sequence goes on along the minus strand of JAJUII010000174.1, from coordinate 400 downwards.
ACGCCCCGGGAGAGCGCGGCGTGGGGTGTCGAGCGCAGGCCGCGAGCGCGGATCGCCTCGGCGACGCCCGGTGCCGGGCGGTCGATCAGGCGGGCGGTGACCTCGGGAGTGTGGTCGTCGTCGGTGAAACCGGTGCCGCCGGTGGTGACGATCAGGGCACAGCCCTCGGCCACGAGTCGACGCAGGACCGTCTCGACCGGGGGACCGTCCGCAGCGATGTGGGGCCCGCTGACCACGAAGCCATGCTCGCGGCCCCACTCCGCGATCCGGGGGCCGGTGAGGTCCTCGCGTCGGCCCTCGGCGGCGCGGGTCGATGAGACGACGATGCCGAGTCGACGAGGCCGCGCCTCAGGCATCACGTGTCCAATCGTGGGTGCCACCGGACTTGGACTCGACCCGG
>JAJUII010000160.1 GCA_029265505.1 Aeromicrobium choanae | reverse complement strand
GCGCATCCTCGCCGGCGTCGACCTCGGTCGTCGTCCCCGGAGCCGCCACCTGGTGGGTGTCGACGCGCGGCGGCGCCGGATCGACCGTCATCAGTGCTGCGGCACCGGCGATGACGACCACGCCTGCCGCGGCACCGGCCGCGATCCCGGCCGGACCCACGGTCGCCAAGGCGCCGAGCAGCCCCGAGGTCGACCCTCCCGCGATCCCCGAGCGCGTCGAACCGCCCGCGCCGCCACCACCCTGACGCAGACCGCCGGACATGCCGGCGAGCCCGCCGCCGGATCCCGCGCTCTGCAGGTAGCCCGCGGCCGCGGTGCCCAGGACGACGGGAGCGAGGATCGCGGCCATCGAGGAGTTGAACTCCTGCAGCTCGAGGAACAGGCCCATGCAGGACCGGCACTCGTCCAGGTGTCGCTGGACCTTCGCGGTGTCGCGTCGCGACAGACCTCCACGCACGAAGGCGCCGAGGTTGCCGATCGCGTGCTGGCAGGCGACCTCGGTCCCAGGGGCCAGGTGCTTCTGCAGATAGGCCTGGCGCAGGCCCTCCCGCGCGCGGTAGGCCAAGGCGGACACGCTGTTGGGGCTCATCCCCAGCAGGGGAGCGATGTCCGCGGGCTTCTGCCCTTCGACGTCGAGGTGCCACAGCACCATCTGCCAGCGCTCCGGAAGCGAGGCGAAGGCCTCGGCCGTCGTGGTGCGCTCGAAGCCGTGCTGGGCGGTGTCGACGAAGTCGACCCGGCCGTCCAGCTCGAACTCGTCCTCGGTGGGACGCTCGCGGGTCACGGCGCGGAGGCGGTCGATGTGCAGGCGGCGGATCGCGGTGAGGAGATAGGCGCGGAAAGACTCGGTCGGCCCGCCTCCGCCCTGGAGGGTGACGAGGACCTTGGTGAAGCCCTCCGAGACCAGATCGTCGACGTCCGATCCGGTGACCAGCTGGCGGGCCAGGCGCGAGGCGGCGACTCGGTGACGCTCGTAGAGCACCGCGTAGGCCGAGGCCTCGCCTGCGCGAACCGCGTCCAGCAGCTCGGCGTCGCTGCGTCCGTCGCCGTCCGTACGAGAGGGCTGGTGCGCGTCGATGGTCACACGGGCCTCCTCCGGAACGGTCACGCGCCTGGTGTGGGGCCTGTGCCCACCGGATCAGTCTAGTTCGCCGCTCCCAGCATGTCCGCCGTTCCGCGGGCCAGATTCGGTGGTCCGAGTGGGCCATGTGCCCGGCCGGACATTTCTTCCCCGAATCGCGTCATGGTCGGCCGGCGCCCCCGTCTCCTCGATGTATGACGGCGAACCCGCCCGAGAGTCTTCGCTGCGAGAGGAGGCACCGATGGACCCCTTCGAGATCGGCTGTGTCGAGCTCGATTCGGCCGTCCGTGCCGGTCGGGTGGATGCGCTGGACGTCGCACACGAGGTGGGAGCGAGTGCGGCGTCCATGGGGGTCCCGCTCCACGAGGTTCTCGACCGCGTGGCACGGGCCTTCGACGGACTCGAGCCGTCGTTCGCGATGGTTCGTGGAGTCGCCGTGGCCTGGGCCGAGACGTCACGCCTGCTGCAACTCGAGACGTCGTGCGAGGACCCGTTGACCCAGCTGTCGACGGTCGCGCACCTGCGGCATCGGCTCGATGGGCTGTATCGGCGGGCCGTGCGAGACGGCACCACGGTCTCGGACGGTCACGCCCTGGGGGTGGTGGAGCTACCGCGCTCCGTCGGCGGCAACGTCCTGGAGTCGACGTTGCACGCCCTCGACGTGAGCGCGGCGCTTCGCACGGCCTTCCCCGCCGACGAGGAGATCGCCCGGTTGGCGCCTCGCCGGTTCGGCGTCCTGGCCGAGCGGTCTCGACTCGACCAGCCGACGCTCGATCTCGTCACGGTCCTGCTGCGTCGGACGTTCGCCTCCCCACCTCCACGGGTGTGGTGCGAGCTGCTGCCGCCCGACGCGCAGGACGTGACGTGGGTGCTGGAGGCACTCACCGCCTGATCCGGTCGGATCCGCCGCCATCTCGGGTGTGGCGGAGCCGACCGGATCGGCGGCCCGGGGACCCTACAGTGGGTTCCATGTGCGGCCGATACGCCACCTCCCGGACCCCCTCGACCCTGGTCGCCGACTTCGAGGCGGACCTCGGCGAGCTGTTCGAGGACGTCGGGCCGGACTACAACGTCGCTCCGACCAAGCTGGCTCCGCTCGTCGTCGGTCGTTCCGACGACGGGCGCCCCCGCCGCGAGCTGGTCACCGCCAAGTGGGGTCTGGTGCCTTCCTGGGCGAAGGACCCGTCGATCGGGAGCCGGCTCATCAACGCCCGCAGCGAGACCGTCGCGCACAAGCCCGCGTTTCGATCCGCCTTCGGCACGCGGCGGGCGATCGTCCCGGCCGACGGCTTCTACGAGTGGTACCAGCCCCAGGTCGGCCCGGACGGCACGAAGCCGGCCAAGCAGCCGTTCTTCATGAGCGCCGAGGGTGGTCTCGGCCTGGCGGGTCTCTACGAGTTCTGGAAGGACCCGGAGGGCCGCTGGGTCCTGACCTACACGATCCTCACCACCTCCGCCGAGGGCGAGGACGGGCGCATTCACGATCGGGCCCCGCTGCTCGTCGACGCCGAGCACGCCGAGCGGTGGCTGGCGGCCGAGCCGTGGCCCGACGCGGTCGATCACCTGCGGCCGGCGACGCCGGGAGCGCTGCGGGCCTGGCCGGTGTCGACCTTGGTCAACAACGTGCGCAACAACGGACCTGAGCTGATCGAGCCGATCGCGGCGGAATAGTCCCGCACGGGCCGGCGTTGCTGCTGCCAGGAGGACACGTATGCTCGCATGCCCCGCACGCCCGACCACAGTAGGGTGGACGGCGATGACTGATGACGAGGTCGCCGATCCGACGACCGAGACCCCCCAGGAGCGCCAAGCCCGTTTCGAGGCCGACGCCCTGCCCTTCCTCGACCAGCTCTACTCGGCCGCGCTACGGATGACCCGCAACCCGGCCGACGCCGAGGACTTGGTCCAGGAGACCTATGCGAAGGCCTACAGCTCCTTCCACCAGTTCAAGCCGGGCACGAACCTCAAGGCGTGGCTGTACCGGATCCTGACGAACACCTACATCAACAGCTACCGGAAGAAGCAGCGGCAGCCGACGCAGGTCAGCGACGAGATCGAGGACTGGCAGATCGCGGCCGCCGCTGCGCACTCGTCCTCGGGCCTGAAGTCGGCCGAGATGGAGGCGCTCGAGCGGCTGCCCGACTCCGACGTCAAGGACGCCCTCCAGAAGCTTCCCGAGGACTTCCGGTACGCCGTGTACCTCGCCGACGTCGAGGGATTCCCGTACAAGGAGATCGCCGAGATCATGGAGACGCCGATCGGGACCGTGATGTCCCGACTGCATCGTGGTCGGCGTCAGCTGCGTGAGCTCCTGACCGATTACGCTCGCGACCGCGGCATGACGGTTCCGGCGGGAGGTGACCAGCAATGAGCTGCGACGGCCCGGACTGCGAGAAGGCGCTGCAGAGCCTGTACGAGTTCCTGGACCAAGAGCTCGACGGTGCGAGCTGCGCACAGATCCAGGCGCACCTGGACGACTGCGCCGACTGCCTGACCGAGTACCAGCTCGAGCAGGTCGTCAAGGCGCTGGTCAGCCGCTCCTGTCATGAGACCGCACCGCCGCCGCTGCGCGAGAAGGTGCTGTGGCGGATCCGGTCGGTCCAGGTCGAGATCCGCGCCGAGACGCAGGGCTAGGGCCCATACGACGAAGCCCCATCCGGATCGGATGGGGCTTCGTGCTGTCGATCACGACTCACGCGTTGGGACGCTTGCCGTGGTTGGCGCTCTTCTTGCGACGTGCGCGACGCTTGCGGCCGGTCTTGCCCATGGTGTCCTCCTCGGAAGTCTCGACCGCCCATTGTCTCACAGCCGGTCCGCCGACCTCGAATCGCGGGTCAGGGCTGGGGGAGTCGACCGAGGAAGCGCTCGCGGTCGACGATGATCCGGCGGACCTGACCGTGCCCGACCAGGGTCCCGTGTCGATCATGGGCGGCGACGTCGAAGGTCACCATCCGTCCGTCGCGCGCCGTGACGGTCGCGGTCGCGGTGATCGTCGCGCCCACGGGGCTGGCCGCCAGGTGCCGGACCTCGACCCGGGATCCGACGCTCGTCCGGGAGTCGTCCAGATCGAGGGCGGCACAGGTCGCCTCCTCCAGCCACGCCAGCAGGACCGGCGTCCCGAGAACGTCGAGGTCGCCGCTGCCGACGGCGCGTGCGGTGTGCTCCGGTCCGACCGTGTGGGTGATCGTCGCGTCGGTCATGCGGCCAGCCTAGACATCCGCCCCGGCGGCGCCTTTCACCCTCCGGGCGGTGAGTCCTCAACCTGACCGCTCGGTGGGCGGTGGGAGGTCAACCGAATCGCGGTCGGATTCGGTTGACAGGTCACCGCCCCCCGGAGGAAGGGTTGACAGGTCACCGCCCTGAGGGGTCAGACGCCCATCGTGTTGCGGGGGTAGAGGGCGTCGACGTCGGTGGCGACGTTGATCAGGTAGGGCATGTTCGCGGCGAAGGCTCGGTCGAGCGCGGGGCCGATCTCGGCGGGGTCGGTGACGAACTCGCCACCGGCGCCGAGCGCCTGCGCGACTTGGTCGTACCGAGTGTTCGGCGCCAGGTCCGCGGCGACGTCGTAGCCGTAGAGCATCTGCATCGGTGGCTTCTCCAGGCCCCAGGCGGAGTTGTTGCCCACCACCATGACGACCGGCAGGTCGTGGCGCACCAGCGTGTCGATGTCGATGAGCGACATGCCCGCCGCACCGTCCCCCAGCAGCAGGACCACCTGGCTGTCCGGGCGGGCGATACGCGCGGCCATCGCCGCGCCCAGGCCCGCGCCCAGGCAGCCGTAGGGGCCGGGATCGAGCCAGCAGCCGGGGCGCTTCGGCTCGACGAACTTGCCCGCGAAGGACACGAAGTCGCCGCCGTCGCCGATCACCACGGCGTCGTCGGCCAGTCGCGGGAGCAGCTCGCCGTAGATGCGTGCCGGGTGGATCGGATCGGCCTCGGCGCGCAGCAGTGCCGCGTCACGCTCGGTCGCCGCGGCCACGACGTCCTGCAGCTCGCCCAGCCAGTCGCTCCAGTTCGGCCGCCGTGGCGCCGACCGCACGGCGTCGAGCAGACCGTCGAACACCGCGCTGAGGTCGCCGGCGACCGAGGCCCCGAGCTCGGCGTGCGTCGAGATCTGGTCCGGGGCGTCCGCGACGTGCACCGTCGTGGCCGGCGGCGCGCCGTCCTTGCCGCCGAACCTGCCGAACCCGAGCCGGAAGTCCAGCGGCGTCCCCACCACGATCACCAGGTCGGCCGTCCCGAGCGCGCGGGATCGGGCCTTCGTGACCAGGTGCGTGTGCCCGCCGGGCAGGATGCCGCGACCCATCCCGTTGGCGATCGCCGGGACACCCGTCTCCTCGACGAAGCGCCGGGCCGCGTCCTCGGCGTGGTCGGCCCACACGTCGGTGCCCAGCACCACGACCGGGTGACGCGCCTCGACCAGCAGTCGCGCGATCGCGGCGATCGCGTCCGGATCCGGCTCGAGTCGCTCGGTCGAGGGACCCGCGGAGGTGTGTGTGACGGGGCCGGAGTTGAAGAACTCGTCCATCGGGATGTCGACGAACGTCGGCCCGCGGTGGGAGGACCCGGCCAGGGTGAAGGCCTCGTCGACGGTCGGGGCGATGTCGGCGAGCGTCGCCGCCGTGGTGGCCTTCTTGGTGATGGTCTCGAAGATCGGGGGATGGTCGAGCTCCTGCAGGGTCCCCTGACCCCAGGTCGAGGCTGCGGCCCGCCCGCCGACGACGACCAGCGGCGCCCCGGAGAAGTACGCCTGCGCGACTGGCGAGACGCCGGTCGTCACGCCCGGG
>JAJUII010000210.1 GCA_029265505.1 Aeromicrobium choanae | reverse complement strand
CGCTGCTCGTTGATCGTGGTGTCGGGTCGGGCGAGGTAGACGTACTCGAAGATGCAGCCCTTGGGCTCGGCCGGCGCGAAGCGGCGGGTGCGCAGTCCGTTCTCGTCGATGGCGACGAACTCGCCCGGCTCGATCTCGCGGATGTAGGACGCGCCGACGATGTCGAGCGCCGCGGTCTCACTTGCGATCACCCAGCCGCGTTCGAGGCGCCCGAGCACCAAGGGGCGGATGCCCTGCGGATCGCGAGCCCCGTACAGCGTGGTCTCGTCCATGAACACCAGCGAGAACGCCCCGCGCAGGTGCGGCAGCACCTCCATCGCGGCGTCCTCGATCGAACGGTCTCGGTACGACGCCATGAGCGAGGCCATCACGGAGGTGTCGCTCGTCGCGGACTCGCCCTTGGACCGGGCGCCGCCGTCGGTGCGCGAGCGCAGCAGCTCGACCAGCTCGTGGGTGTTCGTCAGATTGCCGTTGTGCCCCAGGGCGATCGACCCCTGCGCCGTGGGCCGGAAGGTCGGCTGGGCGTTCTGCCAGACGCTGGCGCCGGTCGTCGAGTAGCGCGTGTGCCCGATCGCGATCTCCCCGGCCAGCGACTCCAGGGTCGCCTCGTCGAAGACCTGCGACACCAGGCCCATGTCCTTGTAGACGAGGATCTGTCGGCCGTTGCTGACGGCGATGCCGGCCGATTCCTGCCCGCGGTGCTGCAGGGCGTACAGGCCGAAGTAGGTGAGCTTGGCGACTTCCTCGCCCGGCGCCCAGACGCCGAAGACGCCGCAGGCGTCCTGGGGGCCGGCATCGTGGGGGTCCAGCTCGTGGGTCAGGAGACCATCTCCGCGGGGCACGGGCCACAGTCTACCGGCCGAACCGTGCCGCTCGACGATCGACCGTGGGGTGGATCCTCGACGCGATCCGATCAGGAGACGGACTCGATGACGACGTCCTCGGCGGGGTTGACTCCGTCGGCGGCGTTGCCGTCCTTCTCGATCGCGTGCGCGACCTTCATGCCGGCGTCGTCGACCGAGCCGAACACCGTGTAGCTCGGCGGCAGATCGGCGTCGGCGAGCACGATGAAGAACTGCGAGCCGTTGGTGTCCGGGCCGGCGTTGGCCATCGCGAGCGTCCCGGTCGGGTAGGTCTCGTCGCCGCTCAACTCGTCGTCGAACCGGTAGCCGGGGCCGCCCATCCCGGTGGCCGACGGGTCACCGCACTGGAGCACGAACCCGGGGACGAGGCGGTGGCACTTCGTCCCGTCGAAGTAGCCCTGCTCGGCCAGCGAGACGAACGAGTTCACGGTGCACGGCGCAGTCTCGGGCGTGAAGGTGAGCGTGATGTCGCCACGGTTCGTCCTCACGACCATCGACTCGACCGATCGCGGCTCGGTGGGCGGCAACTTCGCCTCCTTGGCGGCCTCGCCGTCCTGCACGTACTCACACGTCGCGTCGGCCGACGAGGCGTCACCGTCGTCGTCTCCGCCGCCGCACGCGGCCATCACGGGCAGGACCAGGGCCACCAGGAACAGTCGAACTCGCATGCGCCGAGCGTAACCAGCCGTTCAGACCAGCGGCAGCAGGGGCGACAGGTCGGACCGCTCCCCGCTCGCGTGGACCGCCGCCTCGTCCCAGGCGAGCCGACCGCGCGCCAGCGCGATCCAGGTCTGCGGATCGGTCTCCACGACGGCCGGCGGTGTCCCCCGGGTGTGGCTCGCGCCCTCGATGCACTGGATCGCGGCGAAGGGCGGCACCCGCACCTCGACGCTGTGGCCGGGCGCCTTGCGCTGCAGCAGGCCGAGCAGGTGCTTGGTCGCCGCCCGCAGATCGGCACGGCCGGCGGTGCCGGCGTCGATGCGCTCGCAGATGCGGGAGAACTCGGCCTCGTCGAGGATCGTCAGTCGGCGCGCCACGACCCCTCCGGGACCAGTCGGTCGGCGAGGTCGGCGAGCCAGGCGGCGACGGCGTCCGGTCCGTCCAGGACGACGTCCGACAGTGCCACCAGCGCGTCCTGCTCGTCGGACGCCGAGCACACCAGGGTCACCTCGATGCCCTCCTGACGCATCGCGGACGCCTCGCGGAAGGCCGGCAGGTCGCCGAGGTCGTCGCCGGCGTAGATGACCGCACCGGGCGAGCGGGCCGCGACCACCTCGCGAAGCGTCCGGCCCTTGTCCGTGCCGGGCCTCCTCAGCTCGAGCACCTCGCGGCCCGGTTCGACGACGAGGCCGAACTCGGCGGCCAGCTGTTCGACCTGGGGCGTGAGGTCGGCCAGTGCCACCGAAGTGAGCCCGCGCGTGTGCAGCGCCAGGGCGAGGCGCTTGTCCTCGATCCGCACTGCCGCGGCACCGTGGCGGGCGAGCCAGTCGGGCAGCCGGCGCGCCAGGTCGTCGACCGCCGCCGGACGCTCCGGCCGAGTCACCTCGCCGGTCTCGGCGTCCCAGCGCTCGGCGCCGTACTGTCCGCAGACGATCAGCGACTCCAGGCCCGGTCCTTCCTCGAACCGACCGAGCCGACGCACCTGGTCGACCGGGCGCCCGGTGATGATCGCGATGGTGCCCACCACGGGCCCCAGTCGGCGCAACGCGCGCAGGGAGCCCGGATGGATCCACGCGTTCTCGGGGTCCTCCACAATCGGCGAGAGCGTGCCGTCGAAGTCGAGCGCCAGCAGCAACCGGCCCGGGTCGATCATGCCCATGATTATCCCGCCCGCCTCAACGTCAGCGCGGGCTGGCGAGCACGACCGTGAGGCTCGTGCCGGACATGGTCGCGGTGGCGGGCATGACGCGCGAGATCCCCAGGTCCGCAGCGAGCAGCGCGGCCTCGGCCTCCAGCCCCGCCGGGTGGTAGACGGTGTCCTGCGGCACGGCGCCGCGCCAGTCGGCGACCGCCCCGATGGGCCATCCGAGCGCCTGCGCCTGACCGGCGACGCGACGAGCGAGCCCGCCGATGCCGATCTGGTTGTAGACCGAGACCGGGACGGTGCGACTCGGCGGCGCGACCGTCGTGGGCTCGGTGGTCGGCTCGGCGGTGGGCGCGGTGGTCGGCTCGGCGGACTCCTTCGGCTTCTTCGGCTTCTTCGACTTCGCCTTGCTCGTGGCGGGCTCGGTCGGCCCGTCGGTCGTGGTCCGCGCCGAGTGCTCCGGAGCGTCGTCGGCGCGCACGAGCGAGACGATGCCGATGCCCCCGGCCACGCCGAGCACGAGCCAGACGATCGGCAGGACGATCAGGGGCCACGTCCGGCCGCGCTCCTCGTCGCGCCGCTCGTCGTCCGACGGGATCGGCGGCTCGGTCACGTCAGTGCTGGGATCCGGCGCGTCGTGCCTGGCGCTGGCGCTGGCGCTGGGCTCGTAGGCGACGCAACCGCTTGACCAGCAGCGGGTCGTGCGCGAGGGCGGCCTCGGTGTCGATGAGGGAGTTGAGGATCTGGTAGTAGCGCGTGGCCGACATGTCGAACTTGTCGCGGATCGCCTGCTCCTTGGCCCCGGCGTACTTCCACCAGAGGCGCTCCAGCTCGAGCATCTCGCGGTCGCGGTCGGACAGCACCGAGTCGTCGCAGGACTGTTCGCGCCTCTCCACCACTGCCATGGCGTCCACTGTAACGGCCGAACTACACCGTTGTCATTCGTCCTGCGGCAACCCGCGACGCGACCCGGAGTCCTCTAGGGTGGCGTCATGGCGAAAGAACGGGCTGACTTCCTCGTGATCGCCAATCGCCTGCCCGTCGACCGGGTGCCCGGCTCGGACGGCCAGGTCTGGCGCAAGTCCCCCGGCGGCCTCGTCACCGCCCTCGAGCCGGTGATGAAGCTGCGCGGCGGGGCGTGGATCGGCTGGCACGGCGCCGCCGACGAGGACCTCGACGAGTTCACCCACGACGACCTGCGACTCGTGCCTGTCCCGCTGTCGGAGCAGGAGATCGAGGAGTACTACGAGGGCTTCTCGAACGCCACCTTGTGGCCGCTCTACCACGACGTCGTGGTGACCCCCGAGTACCACCGCGAGTGGTGGGACTCCTACGTCCGGGTCAATCTCCGCTTCGCACGCAAGGCGGCCGAGCTGGCCGCGCCCGACGCGATCGTGTGGGTGCAGGACTACCAGCT
>JAJUII010000068.1 GCA_029265505.1 Aeromicrobium choanae | reverse complement strand
GCTGTACGCCCAGCCCGGCGCCCTGCCGGCCGAGGCCCTGGACGACATCATCCGCCAGATCCGCGAGCTCGACATGGACCAGGTCCGTCGCGAGATCGCCGCGCAGGAGGCCGGCTCGGACGCGTCCGAGCAGCCGCGCGACTGACAGCGCACCGCCGGGCTGCGACAGTAGAGGCATGAGCCGTGTGACGTGCCCCGTGCTGTCGACGCGCATCACCGATGCGCACGAGGCGGCGCAGTACATCCAGCCCGGCGACAACGTCGGCATGAGCGGGTTCACCGGGGCGGGCTATCCGAAGGCCGTCCCGGCCGCTCTGGCCGAGCGGGCGCGCCGTGCCCACGAGTCCGGCGAGGACTTCCGCATCGGACTGTGGACCGGCGCGTCCACTGCGCCGCAGACCGACGGCGTGCTCGCCCGCGCGCACGCGATCGCGACGCGCCTGCCGTACAACTCCGACCCGACGCTGCGCGAGCAGATCAACGCCGGGGAGGTCGACTACGTCGATGCCCACCTGAGCCACTCCGCGCAGCACATGTGGTTCGGGTTCTACGGACGACTCGACGTCGCCGTCATCGAGGTCACCGCCGTGCTCCCGGAGGGCCTGCTGGTCCCCGGCAGCTCGGTCGGGAACAACAAGACGTGGCTCGACCAGGCCGACAAGGTCATCCTCGAGGTCAATCACTGGCAGCCCCGCGAGTTCGAGGGCTTCCACGACATCTACCGTGGCACGGCCCTGCCGCCGCACCGGCGGCCGATCCAGATGACCGAGCCGCTCGAGCGGATCGGGGAGCCCTACCTGGTCGTCGATCCGGACAAGGTCGTCGCCGTCGTCGAGACCGACGAGCCCGACGAGGGCGCCGCGTTCTCCCCGCCCGACGAGGTCTCCCGTGCGATCGCCGATCACGCCCTGGACTTCCTGCGCGCCGAGGTGCGCGCCGGGCGCGTGCCGCCTGATCTGCTTCCCCTGCAGTCGGGCGTCGGCAACGTCGCCAACGCCGTCCTGCAGGGGCTCGACGGCAGCGAGTTCACCGACCTGGTCGCCTACACCGAGGTCCTCCAGGACGGCATGCTCGACCTGCTCGACTCGGGCACCCTGCGCGCCGCGTCCACCGCGTCCTTCGGGCTCTCCCGCGCCGGCATGGAGCGCTTCCACGCCGGCATCGACCGCTACAAGGGACGCATCCTGCTGCGTAGCGAGGAGATCTCGAACCATCCGGAGCTGATCCGGCGACTGGGCGTGATCGCGATGAACGGCATGATCGAGGCCGACATCTACGGCAACGTCAACTCCACCCACGTGATGGGCAGCGCGGTGATGAACGGCATCGGCGGCAGCGGCGACTTCGCGCGCAACGCGTTCTTGAACTTCTTCCTCAGTCCGTCGACGGCCAAGGGCGGGGCGATCTCGACGATCGTGCCCATGGTGAGCCACGTCGACCACACCGAGCACGACGTCCATGTCCTCGTCACCGAGCAGGGGCTGGCCGACCTGCGCGGGCTGTCGCCCAAGGCCCGGGCGGCCCGGATCATCGACCACTGCGCCCACCCGGACTTCCGCGACCGCCTGCGCGACTATCATGAGCGGGCCTGGGGGGCGCGTCCCACGGCGCGACACACGCCCCACCTGCTCGACGAGGCCCTGTCCTGGCACCAGCGGTACCTCGAGACCGGCCGGATGTGATCGTCCGACGCCTGTGGCCCGCCCTCGCGCTCGTCGCGTCGCTGGCCGCCTGCTCCGGTATCGCGGTCCCGTCCGGAGGTTCCGACATGTCCGATCCCACACTCCCCCGAGTCCCGTCCCCCTCGCCGACTTCGGCGCCGGACTTCATCGGACTCGACCGCCTGGTCGACGCGGCGCGGTCGACCTGCACGCTGGTGCTGCGCGGCGACGAGGTCGTCCACGAGCATCCGGCCGACTCCCGCTCCGCGACGCGGCCGGTCTACTCGATCACCAAGTCGATCGTCGGGGTGCTGGTGATGATGGCCGTCGAGGACGGAGCGCTCGGCCTCGACGACCCGGTCGCCGAGCACGTCGAGGGCTGGCCCACCGCGTCGAGCGAGGTGACGGTGGGGCACCTGCTGGCGATGACGTCGGGCCGAGAGTGGACCGAGGCGCTCGACGACGCGATGATCGGCGCCGCGGACCAGACCGCGGCGGCCCTCGCGGTCGGTCAGCAGGATCGGCCCGGCTCCGTCTGGCGCTACGACAATCTGGCCGCGCAGGTCCTCTCCCCCGTCCTGGAGTCGGCGGTGGGCGACATCGAGGCGTTCGCCCGGACCCGGCTGTTCGGGCCGCTCGGCCTGAGCGACACGACGTGGCAGCGCGATGCCGCCGGACACGTGACGACGTACGCCGGCATCGTGTCCTCCTGCCGGGACCTGGCCCGTCTCGGGGTGATGATGCGCGACCGCGGGCGCTTCGACGGGCGCGACCTGCTCTCGGCCGCGTCCGTGGACCGCCTCGTCGGACCGTCGCAGACCCACAACGCCGCCTACGGCCTGCTGTGGTGGACGAACCGTCCGGGCCGGGTCGTGGAGGTCCGACGGGCCGCCGGCTTCGACGAGGACCGCTCGGCCTTCGAGGGCCGGTTGGCCCCGCACGTGCCCGAGGACGCGTTCTGGGCGCTGGGCTGGGGCAACGAGTTCCTCGCCGTGGTGCCCTCGCGCGGCGTGGTCGCCGTCCGCCTAGGGCCGCGGCCCGCCGGACCCGAGGATCTGACGTTCGACCGCTTCACGTCGGCGGTGCTGCGGGGCCTCGACCCGCGCTGAGGCTCAGGCCGCGGAGATGAACGACCGCATGCCGACCGAGCCGAGGTCGATCTCGGTGTTGAAGAACCCGACCTGCTCGTCGGACTCGAGCAGGCTCAGCGCCGCGACCATCGGGCGGTAGTGATCGTCCGTCGGCACCGCGAGCCGCGCGGCCGACCACGAGCGATACGGGTCCAGCAGACGGGCGACGTCGCCGTCGGCGATCGCATCGGCGGTCTGCAGGTCGAACTCCACGGCCCAGTCCCAGGCGTCCCCGCCACCCCACTTGACCCGGTTGAGGGCGTGCACGATGTTCCCGCTGCCGATGAACACGACGCCACGTCGGCGCAGGTCACGCAGCCGGGAGAACAGGTCGTACAGCTCCGGCAGCGGCTTGGCGTAGTCGATGCTGATCTGCAGGACCGGCACCTCGGGAGCGGGAGCGAGGTGCTTCAGCACGCTCCAGGTCCCGTGGTCCAGGCCCCACTGACTGTCGAGGCGCGCCTCGTACTCCATCAGGTGACGCGCGAGGATCTCGGCGACCTCGTGATCGCCGTGCGTCTCGTACTGCACCCGGTAGAGCTCGTCGGGGAAGCCACCGAAGTCGTAGATGATCGGATTGCGCGGAGCGTCGGTGATGTGGGTCCCGCCCGGCGTGAGCCAGTGCGCGCTGATCACGACGATCGCCTGCGCGGCGGGCAGTCCGGCGCCGACGCGCTGCCACTCGCGCGTGAAGCTGTTGTCGCTGATGGCGTTCATCGGATTGCCGTGACCGACGAACAGCACAGGCATCCGCGGGCTCGGGACCAGCCGGTTGCTCAGGTCCGCCAGCGAGTGCGAGGGCACCGTCTCCGGGCGCAGGTTCATGCCGCCTCCTATTAGTTGACAGTTCAACTATACCATGCTGATCCGCGCTTGAACGCGTGCGCGACAATGAAGGGATGGCCACCCCGACCGAGTTGCAGATCGCGCTGCGGCACCCGGTCAGGTTCATCGCCGACCCGGACGACCCGAGCCGTTCGCGGTTCGTGTTCGATGCGCCGTCCGGACCGATCGAGGCCACCGCGAACGAGGCCGTCGGCCCACTCAGCGGCGGCATCCGCGCCGTGCGCGCCGACGCGAGCGTGCGCGCCTGGGCCACCCCGGCCATCGTCGCCCTGCGGCTCATGGCGACCGGCACCCTCGCCGAGCCCGGCCACGCCGAGCTCGAGCAGATGCTCGATGCCGGCAAGGCCATCGGCCCCACCCCGGCGGAGGGCCAGCGGGCGGTCCGAGCCTTCCTCGAGGCGCTCGTCGCCGACGCTCCCGCGGTCGCCACCACTCCCCAGCGCCGGTCGCGCCCCGAGCCACCGAGGCCGACGATCGAGCGGCCGACGAGCTTCTCCTACCGTCTCGAGGTCACCCTCGACGGAGGCGCCGACGCCGAGGCCGAGCTCGAACTGCACGTGCGCCCCCAGCACCAGCACCGCGCCTCCGTGCCCGCGGCCACCGTGCTGAGCCGCGACGACCATCACCTCGGCCCCGCCGCCCGTCCGGCGCTGCTGGCGATGCTCGAGCGACTGGCCGCCAGCTGGCCGCCGGCGAAGGAGCTCGCGCGTGACGGTCGCGCCCGCGTGACCCCCGCCGAGCTCGGCGAGCTCGGCCAGGGACGCCCCCTGGTCTCGGCGATGGCGAACCGGGTCGACGTCGTGTGGCCCGAGGGGCTGCGTCACGACGTCCGCGCCACCGGTGTGGTCAGCCGGATCGAGGACCCCGGTCGGCCACGGCGTGACCACGACCGCCCCCGCGCCTTCGACTCCGACCAGCTGTTCCGGTTCGACTGGAGCGTGACGATCGACGGACGCCGGCTCAGCCGTGCCGAGGTCGAGGAGCTGGCCGCCTCCCACAGCGGCATGCTGCACCTGCGCGATCGCTGGATCATGGTCGACCAGCAGCAGGTGGCCCGCGTGCTCGCCGGGCACGGCCGCACGCTCGACCAGGCCGAGGCCCTGCGCGCCGCGGTCACCGGCAGCGTCGAGATCGACGGCGTGGAGACCGAGGTCGACACCGTCGGTTGGCTCGAGGACGTGCGCCGCCGACTCGCCGAGCAGGACGCCGACATCGCGCCGGCCGCACAGCCCGCCGCGCTGCGGGGAGAGCTGCGCGAGTACCAACTGCGCGGCCTGCGCTGGATGAGCCAGCTCGTCGACCTCGGGCTGGGCGGGATCCTCGCCGACGACATGGGTCTGGGAAAGACCCTGATGCTGATCTCGCTGCACCTGCACCTCGACTCCGACGAGCCGACGCTGGTGGTCTGCCCGGCCTCGGTGCTGTCGACCTGGGAGCGCGAGATCGCGCGGTTCGCCCCGGGCGTGCCGGTCGTGCGGTTCCACGGCCCCCGCCGACGTCTGCCGGACTCGCCCTCCGGCTTCGTCATCACGACGTACGCCACGATGCGCACGAGCGTCGACGAGCTGCGTCGGCACCGCTGGAACCTCGTGGTGGCCGACGAGGCGCAGCACGTCAAGAACCCCGGCAGCGGAGCCGCCCGGGCGCTGCGCCGGATCGGCTCGACCGCCCGGATGGCGCTCACCGGAACACCGGTCGAGAATCACCTCGGCGAGCTGTGGGCGCTGCTGGACTGGACCACTCCCGGTCTGCTGGGCACGCGCGAGCAGTTCCGCCGCGAGTGGTCGCGTCGGATCGAGCGCGATCACGACGGCGAGCGCGCCGCGGAGCTGTCGCAGCTCATCCGTCCGTTCGTGCTGCGCCGACGCAAGAGCGACCCGGGCATCGCACCGGAGCTGCCACCGAAGATCGAGACCGACCACCGCGTCCCGCTCACCGGCGAGCAGATCGGGCTGTACGAGGCGGTCGTCCAGCGCACCATGTCCGAGATCGCCGAGTCGACCGGAATGAAGCGGCGCGGTCTCGTCGTCCGCCTGCTGACCCAGCTCAAGCAGATCTGCAACCATCCGGCCCAGTTCCTGCATGAGCCCGAGGCACGACTGGCCGGCCGCTCGGGCAAGCTCGAGGCCTTCGACGACCTCGTCGAGGGGATCGTCGACGAGGGTGGCGCGGCCCTGGTGTTCACCCAGTACGCGCAGATGGGCCGGCTGCTGTCACGACGCCTGACGGAGCGCTCGGTGCGCCACGACTTCCTCCACGGCGGCACCCCGGTCGCCACCCGCGAGCGGATGGTCTCGTCCTTCCAGTCCGGCGAGACCGACGTGTTCGTGCTGTCGCTCAAGGCCGCCGGCACGGGCCTGAACCTGACCCGCGCCGACCATGTGGTGCACTACGACCGCTGGTGGAACCCCGCAGTGGAGGACCAGGCGACGGACCGGGCGCACCGCATCGGCCAGACCCGTGCGGTGCAGGTGCATCGGCTGGTGGCCGAGGGGACGATCGAGGAGTCGATCGCCGAGCTGATCAGCGCCAAGCGAGCGCTGGCCGACGCCGTGGTGAACTCGGGCGAGGCCGCACTGACCGAGCTCACCGATGCCGAGCTCGAGGTGCTGGTCAGCCTGCGCGGCTGACCCGCGTCCATGGTCAGGGCCGATCTCCCAGGCGCCGCGACCGCGAGCCGATCGGCCGCCGCCGGGCGGTCGCGACGACCGCGGACAGGTCCATCTCGAACTCCGACACGACACGCTCCATCCCGCCGGACTCGCCCAGGCCCGAGGGGTCGACCACCAGCAGGTGGAGGGTCGACGGTCCGCTGGGCTCGCGGACGCGCATCTGGGTGCCGGGGCGCAGGCCCATGCTGGCGGGGAACACGATCGCGACGTCGGAGGCGCCCAGCCCTCGACCGCCGGCCAGCAGTCCGGGCAGCAGCTCGTCGACGACCTCGTCGGCGAAGTCGTGCGGGCACACCGTCGCCGCGACGACGTCCGAGCCGGACTCGATCACCGTGTCGATCGGTCCGGAGCGGCCGTCGACCGCGACCAGACGACGACCGCCGGCCCCCCGGTACGCGTTGAAGCCGCCGCGCCGGGCCGCCCGCTCGGCGACCGCCTGCACGAAGTCGGAGAACAGCCGCTCGGTGTTCCACAGGAACGCCCGAGTCGGACCGTCGGCGCGACCGACGGCTCCGTTCTGCGGTCCCATCGCGAGCAGTCGGGCGATGTCGAGGGCGTCACGCAGGAAGCCGAACTGCGGGGTGAGCTCGACGCCGTCGAGAATCGCCGGCGCGGGCAGCTCGTCGCTCGCCTCCGGGAAGAGGGTCGCCAGATGACGCAGCTCCGACTCGAGCCACGTCTGCTGGACGGCGCCGGAGAGCTCGCGGGCGGCCCACTTGAGCGCCTGGGGCACGGGCCCGGCGGCGACGAACTCGGAGTACCGGCAGTCGACGGTGTAGGGATCGACCACGCGGCGCCACATCCGGGCGGCGTCGAGCTGGCCGCGGATCGACTCGGTGACCTCGGTCCGCTCGACGTACTGCCGCGGCATCCCCTCCGCGGACGCCCGCGACAGGGCGCCGGCGACGATCGACCCGAGCAGGTCGGCCAGCCGTGCGTGCCGCGTCCCGCGGTCGACGGCGGGCAGCCACTCGAGGTGATGGACGGTGGCGAGCATGGTCAGCAGGGAGACGCGCCAGCCGGGGTCGTGGCGCAGGACGTGAGGCAGGATCTCGACCGAGGACTCCCCCAGCGGCAGGTAGCCGGTGACGCCGTGCACCTCGATCGTGCCGGCCGCCTCGTCGACGACGAACGGCTCGCGTGCCAGGCCTAGTCGGCTCGCGAGCTCGCGCGAGCGCAGGCGCAGCTCGGCCAGGTCGGCGGGCGTGCCTCGGAACGGCTGGGGTTGTCCGCCCTCCACGAGTGTCAGGTCTGTGTTCATCCGCGCACCAGGAAGTCGAGGGTGATGGCCGTGTCCTCGTCGGACTGGCCCATGAGGGGTTCGACCGTCAGGGCGCGCCCGGTGGGCGTGCGCGTCCGGAACGGGTAGTTCGGTGGGGCGTTGCGCGCGTGGACGCGCAACAGGTCGGCGAGCTGGTCCGGTCGGGCGCCGAAGCGGTCCCGCAGCTGGGGCCAGATGTCGTGGTCCCACACCCGCTGGAGGTCCTGCCAGGTCGCCACGTTCCACAGGTACAGGTGGCCGAGCTCGTAGTCCTGACCGAGCCGTTCGGTGATCTCGTCGTTGAGGTAGACCAGCAGCGCCACGGCGGCGGCCTGCGGCGTCCACTGCTCGGCCGTGACGTCCGGGCTCATGGCGACGTCGATGCTGACACCGAGATGCTCGGCGAGGAAGTCGATGTCGGCGTAGGCGTCGATCCGCTCGAACCGGCGACCGATCGCCGAGTCCAGCGGCGCGACCGCGCGGTCGACGGAGTTCATCGTCGCGAGGATGTTGACGTCGTGGGGGAAGTACCACGGTTGGGGCAGCATGTACGAGTCACCCGACAGCAGCCAGATCGGCTCGGTGACCGGGTCTCCGGTGGGGCTGCGCTGGA
This sequence comes from Aeromicrobium choanae, assembly GCA_029265505.1. Lineage (GTDB taxonomy): Bacteria > Actinomycetota > Actinomycetes > Propionibacteriales > Nocardioidaceae > Aeromicrobium > Aeromicrobium choanae_A. The sequence goes on along the minus strand of JAJUII010000068.1, from coordinate 3,513 downwards.
CCTTCGGCAGGTTCACCGGGATCGCGTTGCGCGCGTCGCCGTTGGCCGCGCGCCGGTACGACGTGTCCATATAGGTCATGAAGTCACCCAGGATCTTGGGCACGTTGCCGCGGTTGATCTCGTCGATCACCAGCAGCGCCGAGCCCTGACCCTGCCGCTCGAGCCGGATCGCCAGATCGAGCAGGCGGCCGGCGAAGGGCGCCAGTCGGATCCCCTCACCCGTCGGGCGCAGCCCGACGATGAAGTCCTCGTAGCCGTAGTCCTGGTGGAAGGTCACCCAGTCGGTGATCACCGGCGGCGTGATCGGCGACTCCTCGAACCCGGACGTGAACGGCCGCTCGCGGTCGTAGGGATCGAGGTCGATCGACTCGCCCCCGGTCCACTCCCGGTCGAGCATCTGGCGCACCTGGGCCACGGCGTGCGTCTTGCCGGTGCCGGGCGGTCCGTAGACCAGGACGCTCTTGCGGTGCCGGAACGCGTCGAGGATCTTGCGGGCGAGCGGGGTCAGGCTCTGCACCGAGGCGCTGCCGACGTCGATGACGCCCGATCCGGACCCGGTGAACATCGGCTCGCAGGAGCGCGGCCAGCCGGCGGGCAGGGCCGCACCGACGGTGAACCCGGCGAAGTACTGGCCGGACTCGACGCGGGCGAGGTAGACGTGCAGACCGCCCAAGTCGGCGATGACCTGCTTGGCCTCCTCGACCGAGCCGGGCACGACGTCCGGCCAGCCGTGCTCGGGCAGCCACGCCGGATGGCGCTCGTGTCGGTCGTCGTGTCGATTCTGCGAGGGCAGCTCGTACACCCCGTGGCGGCGGTGGGCCTTGAACACCAGGGGCGCGGACACGTCCGGGTCGCCGACGACGCGCGCGACGATCCGCACGTCGTCCCAGGTGTCGTCCTGCGCGGCGCGATCCAGCCCGAGGAAGTGCAGCAGGTGAGGCACGGGCCGCACCTCGAGCGCGGTCCGGCCCCGCAGTCCGCGCGAGGACTTCTCCATCGCGTACAGGTCCTCGGGCGTGATCTCGCGCCACCAGATCCGCTCGGCCTTCATCGGTCCACGCTCCCTCCGTCGCCCCCGAACGAGGGCCAGCCTGCCATGTGCAGGGCCGTCGCGGGGTGCGGCGTCGGTGTCACGGTGGATCGCGTCCTCTCGGGTGCTCGTGCGTCGGCGACGCCGTGGCCGCCGAGACGAGAGAGCGTCGGCTCGCTCGACGGCGTGACGTCGCACCATCCGAATCATGACGCGACTTGAGTCACAAATGTCACAGTTCACCGGAACTTCATCTGCGAGGGTGATCACGCGGCGGCCCGTACGATGCGGCCATGAGGTCGTGGAGGCGATGGTGGCACCGCGAGTCCACGGTGCCGTTGAGGGCCCCGCGGCTCGACGGGTCGACCTGGCCCGGGCACGACCCGGGCGCACGCTCCGGCTTCGAGGCGGCCACGACGCACCGCCTCGGTCTGGACGCGGCGTTCACCCCCGAGGCGCACGACGTCGCCGACCTCGTCGTCGCCCGCCTGGTCCCGCACCTGGACTTCGCGGCGTCGGTCGACGACCTGCCGCACACGATCGACCTGCTGCGCAGCGCGACCCGGATCGGGGCCGGACTCGGTCTGGTCGACGCACGCCGCCGGCCCGGCCGGGACCGGATGCGCGCCGAGGTCGCCGGGGCACTCGTCGAGGCCGAGCACGACCTGCCGCCGCTGACGCCACCCCTCGCGCGGCTCGTGCGCTACCTCCTGCACGCCGGACACCACGTCGCACGGCTCGGACCGGAGACGGTGGACCTCCTCGAGGCCGACCTGACCGGGTCGATCCCGGACTGACACCGACCGTCCGGCGTCGCCGACGCGCACGTGAACGACCGTTCATCGCAGGATCGGCACGCTCGTCGCACGACGCGCCCCGGGTGGTGCGCGTGATCGGCGCCCGCGCCTAGCGTCGAATGTGACTCCGATCACGTGACCGGAGTCACGTCCACTCCACCCACCCACCGCGGAGGTGTTGCCGTGAGCCAGTCCCACGAAACCCAGCCCGTCACATCGCCACCCACCGACCGGGAGGCGGCCTACCTGCGGGTGCTGTCCTCCCCCGAGTTCGGGGACCTCAAGCACAAGTACCGCAGCTGGGTCATCCCCGCGACGCTCGCCGGTCTGACGTTCTACTTCGTCTACGTGCTCATGTCGACGTACGCGGTCGACTTCATGAGCCAGAAGCTGGTCGGGAACGTCAACGTCGGCCTGGTCTTCGGACTCCTGCAGTTCGTCGCCACCTTCGCCGTGACGATGGCGTACGTCCGCTACGCCGACCGTGAGCTCGATCCGCGCTCGGCCAAGATCCGTGAAGAGATGGAAGCCGAGGGCCTGGCATGATCGACACCGCACTCGTCCGGGCGGCCGAGACCGAGCAGATCGGCAACACTGCCCTCAACATCTCGATCTTCGTCGGCTTCGTGGTGTTGACGCTGTTCTTCGTCGTCCGCGCGAGCCGGACGAACAAGAGCACCTCGCAGATGTACACCGCCGGCTCGTCCTTCACCGGACGTCAGAACGGCATCGCCATCTCGGGCGACTACCTGTCGGCGGCCTCGTTCCTGGGCATCGCCGGCGCGATCGCGCTCACCGGGTACGACGGCTTCCTCTACAGCATCGGCTTCCTCGTCGCATGGGTGATCGCCCTGCTGCTGGTCGCCGAGCTGCTGCGGAACACGGGCCGGTTCACGATGGCCGACGTCCTGAGCTTCCGGATGCAGGAGCGGCCCGTCCGCACCGCGGCCGCGGTCTCGACGCTGGTCGTGTCGTTCTTCTACCTGCTGGCCCAGATGGCCGGCGCCGGCGGCCTGGTGGCCCTCCTGCTGAACATCCACGACTCGTTCGGTCAGGCGCTCGTGATCGCCGCCGTCGGCGCGCTGATGATCCTGTACGTCCTGGTGGGCGGCATGAAGGGCACCACCTACGTCCAGATCATCAAGGCGATCCTGCTGATCGGTGCCGCCCTGCTGATGACGGTGTGGGTCCTGGCCCAGTACGGGATGAACTTCTCCGACCTGCTCGGTGACGGCGCCTCGGCCGGCGCCGCCCTGGAGCCGGGCAAGAAGTACGGCCTGGACGACGTGACGAAGATCGACTTCATCTCGCTGTCGGTCGCGCTCGTGCTCGGCACCGCCGGCCTGCCGCACATCCTGATGCGCTTCTACACGGTGCCGACCGCGAAGGAGGCCCGCCGCTCGGTGGTGTGGGCCATCTGGCTCATCGGCCTCTTCTACCTGTTCACGCTGACGCTCGGCTACGGCGCGGCCGCCCTGGTCGGACCGGACCGGATCGCCTCGGCGCCGGGCGCGGCGAACTCCGCGGCCCCGCTGCTGGCCTACGAGCTGGGCGGCACGCTGCTGCTGGGCATCGTGTCGGCCGTCGCCTTCGCGACGATCCTGGCGGTCGTCGCCGGCCTGACGATCACCGCCTCGGCCTCGTTCGCGCACGACATCTACACCAACGTCATCCACCGCGGCAACG
>JAJUII010000089.1 GCA_029265505.1 Aeromicrobium choanae | reverse complement strand
GGGCGTCCGATCGAGGTGCAGAAGGTCGATGACGAGGCCTACGCGGCGGGTCTGGTCGCCGCGGGCGTGCCCGAACCGTTCGTCCCGCTGATCGTCTCGTTCGGTGCGGCGATCCGCCTGGGCAAGCTCGAGCGCGTCACGGACGTCGTCGAGCGCATCGGGGGCCGTGCTCCCACCGCACTGGAGGACCTCCTCGCCTGAGCCGGGGCGTCGCGTGACGGACCGGTGACAGGATGAGCGCATGCGCGCACTCGTGATCGACGCCGCCCGTGCCCGACCGCAGGTCCGCGACGTCCCCGAGCCGACGCCACCCGAGGGAGGTGTCGTGGTACGGGTGCGTGCGACGGGCCTGTGCCGCAGCGACTGGCACGCCTGGGCCGGCCACGACGACGACGTCACGTTCCCGCACGTGCCCGGCCATGAGCTCGCCGGCGAGGTCGTCGCGGTGGGCGGCGGCGTCACGCGCTGGCAGGTGGGCGACCGGGTGACGGTGCCGTTCGTGGCCGGATGCGGCACCTGCGCGTGGTGCCTCGGCGGTGACGCGCAGGTGTGCCCGGATCAGGAGCAGCCCGGTTTCACCTACTGGGGATCGTTCGCCGAGTTCGTCGCCGTCCACGCCGCGGACGTCAACGTGCTGCGGATCCCGGACTCCGTCGAGTTCGCCACCGCAGCGAGCCTGGGCTGCCGTTTCGCGACCGCGTACCGCGCGCTCGTCGGCCGCGCCCGGGTCTCCGCCGGCGAATGGGTGACGGTCGTCGGTGCCGGGGGAGTGGGGTTGAGCGCGGTCATGATCGCCCGTGCCCTCGGCGCCCGCGTGATCGCCGTCGACCGCAACCGCGGGGCGCTGTCCGCCGCCGACGCGCTCGGTGCCGAGCACACGGTGCCCGCCGACGGTCGGGACGTCGCGACGCAGGTCGCGGACCTGACCGGAGGTGGCAGCCACGTGGCGGTCGACGCCGTCGGCAGTGAGCAGACCTGCGCCGATGCGCTGCTGAGTCTGCGTCGTCGCGGTCGCCTGGCTCAGGTGGGCCTCCTGCCGCCGGTCGACGGGCACCCGCGGGTGCCGATGTCTCGCGTGATCGCGTGGGAGCTCGACGTGCTCGGCAGCCACGGCATGGCCGCCGCCGACTATCCGGGGATGATGGCGCTCATCGAGCGAGGCGATCTGCGGCCGGAGCGACTCGTCGAGCGGACGATCGGGCTCGCCGACGCCGGCGAGTTGCTGCCCGTGTTCGATCAGGCGCCGGTCGCCGGCGTGACGATCATCGATCCGACTCGGTGAGCGACGGTCCTCAGATCCGACGCACCTTGTAGGCGCTGGTCCAGATCTTGACCTTCTCGACCCGCTTTCCGGGACGCGGAGCGTGCCAGATCTTGCCGCCGCCGGCGTAGATGGCGATGTGATAGGCGTACGAGCCGTTGTAGAAGCCGATCAGGTCGCCCTTGCGCTTCTTGCCCTTGGGGACGCTCTTGCCCTTCTTCATCTGGTCGCCGGCGATGCGGGGGAGGGACTTGCCGACGGCCTTCTTCACCACGTACCGGACGTAGCCGGAGCAGTCGAAGCCGGACGGCGTGCTGCCGCCCCAGCGGTAGGGGGTCCCGCGGTACTTCGCGGCGGTGCGGACGATCTTGGCGGCCCGCTTGGCGGCCTTGCGCTTCTTCTTGGCGGCCTTGATCTTCCGCTTCTGGGCCTTCGTCAGCTTGGCCGTGGTGACCTGAGCGGTCTGGACCGTGGCGCCGACGGAGGCGGTCTGGGCGGGGGTGGCCTGGGCCGGAGCGCCGAGCGCCAGGACGGATGCCGCCACGCAGGCAGCGAGGAATCGTGCGACGTTGCGCATGGAGGAACTCCTTCGACGCCTACGGGGAGTGACCTGTCGGACTGGCACTGAAGGTGTGCCCCACATCGTGGTGAGCCCCAAGTCGCTTCGCGCGACACCCAGCTGGCGTCCCCGGCTCGCCGATTGATCGTGCTCGGTCGTGTCCCGCGGACGTCGGCGAGTTCAGCGCGTTCGCGGCCTGGCCCGGTGGGGCCTTGTGGAGCGTAGGCACGATCGCGCACCGATCACGAATCCGACGTGGACGACCTCCGTGGAGGCCGATCGGCCCGGACGCCCGGAGTTTCAGGCGGAACGGCAGGTTACCCGTCGCCGGCGCTTGTGATGCATTTCACGAGCGCCGGCCAGTGCGCTCTCCCCGCGGAGCCGGGTCGACCTAGACTCGCCGCGTGCCTCCGCGCTCGCCGCTGCCGCCCCGCCACGGACTGTCCGCGGCGTGGGTGCGGACCCCGGATCGCGACGCGGCCGGCTCGTCCTGGCCCACGATGCTCGCGTGGTTGGAGCACCGCCTCGCCGACCGGATCGACGTCCGCTCCTGGCTGACGGACGGCCGATTCGTCTACGACGACCTGACGCCGGTCCGGGCGGAGGACCCGTACGCGCCGCACACCTTCGTCTGGTTCCACCGCGAGCTGCGCGACGAGCCCGAGGTCCCGGGGGCACTGACGGTCCTGTACCGCGACGAGCGGCTCGTCGTCGTCGACAAGCCGCCGTTCCTCTCGACGATCCCGCGCGGTCGCCATGTCGTGCAGAGCGTCGTCGTCAGGATGCGGGCCGAGCTCGAGCTGCCTGAGCTGACCCCGGTCCATCGGCTCGACCGGGTGACCTCGGGCGTGCTCGTACTGGCGACCTGGCGACGGTGGCGCGGCCCGTACCAGAGGCTGTTCGAGCAGCGGAAGGTCGAGAAGGTCTACCGTGCCCTGGCGCCGTACCGACCGGAGCTCGAGACCCCGACCGTCGTCCGCGACCACATCCGCAAGGACCGCGGCGCACCCCGCGCCGAGATCGTGCCCGGCGCACCGGTCAACGCCGAGACCCTGATCGAGATGGAGGAGCGCCGCGACGACCTCGCCGTCTACCGGCTCACCCCGAGGACGGGCCGCACCCACCAGCTCCGCCTCCACCTGGCCGGACTCGGTGCCCCGATCGTCGACGACCCGCTCTATCCGACGATCCGCGACGTGTCGATCGACGACTTCTCCGCGCCGCTCCAGCTCCTGGCCGCGGAGCTGCGGTTCCCCGATCCCGTCGACGGCAGGTCTCGCCGATTCCTCAGTGCGCGAAAGCTCCCTCTCACCTGACGTCGTCGTGACTCAGGCGACGCCGGGCCCCACGCCTGCGACGCCTGACGTCGCAGTCCCGAGCCGGTCGGCCGACGTCCGTCCGCCGCTGATAGAGTCACGCGGGAACCATCCTTTAACCACCGTCCTGTGAGGCGGGGAAGGAGGTCGACGTGAGCATCGTCATGGATGCCACCGACATCTCGCGTGCGCTGACACGCATCACCCACGAGATCCTCGAGCGGAACCGTGACGCCGAGGGCGTGGTGATCCTCGGGATCCCCACCCGCGGCGACGAGCTCGCCCAGCGCATCGCCGCCAAGATCACCGAGGTCGAGGGCACCGAGATCCGCGCCGGCTCGCTCGACGTCACGTTGTACCGCGACGACTTGCGCCTCAAGGCGCCGCGCGCCCTGCTCAAGACCGACGTCCCGGAGGACATCGACGATCGCGTCGTCGTCCTCGTCGACGACGTCCTCATGAGCGGCCGCACGATCCGGGCCGCCCTGGACGCTCTCAGCGAGCTCGGCCGTCCGCGTGCGGTTCAGCTGGCCGTGCTGGTCGACCGCGGTCACCGAGAGCTGCCGATCCGCGCCGACTTCGTCGGCAAGAACCTGCCCACGTCGAAGTCCGAGCGCGTCCGCGTCCGGCTCCGGGAGACCGACGACACCGAGGATCAGGTGTCGATCGAGGAGGGCGCCGCATGAAGCATCTGCTGAGCGCCGCTGACCTGACTCGCGAGGACGCGATCACGATCCTCGACACCGCCGAGGAGCTGCTCGGCGTCGCCAAGCGGCCGATCAAGAAGCTGCCGACGTTGCGTGGTCGCACGATCGTCAATCTGTTCTTCGAGGACTCCACCCGGACCAGGATCAGCTTCGAGGCCGCCGCCAAGCGTCTGTCGGCCGACGTCATCAACTTCAGCGCCAAGGGCTCCAGCGTCAGCAAGGGCGAGAGCCTCAAGGACACCGCGCTGACTCTGCAGGCGATGGGCGCCGACGCGGTGGTCATCCGCCACCACGCCTCGGGCGCTCCGCACCGGCTCGCGCACTCGCGCTGGACGCGCGGTGCGGTGGTCAACGCCGGCGACGGCACCCACGAGCACCCCACGCAGGCCCTGCTCGACGCCTTCACCATGCGGTCGAGGCTCGGCGACCTGGCGGGCAAGAACGTCACCATCGTCGGCGACGTGCTGCACAGTCGCGTCGCCCGCTCGAACGCGCTGCTGCTCGACACGCTCGGTGCCGAGGTGACTCTGGTCGCCCCACCCACGCTGCTGCCGGTCGGCGTCGAGAGCTGGCCGGTCCGGACGTCCTACGACCTGGACGCGGAGGTCGAGAAGTCCGACGCCGTGATGATGCTGCGGGTGCAGCGCGAGCGGATGAACGCCTCGTTCTTCCCCAGCGCGCGCGAGTACAGTCGCCGCTACGGGCTCGACCTCGCCCGGATGAACCGGCTGCCGGACCACGCGATCGTGATGCACCCCGGGCCGATGAACCGCGGCATGGAGATCAACGCCGACGTCGCCGACAGCGACCGCTCTGTCATCGTCGAACAGGTCACCAACGGCGTCGCCGTCCGGATGGCCGTGCTGTACCTGCTGCTGGGCGGGGCCACCGAGGAGGAGACCGCATGAGCACCGTGATCAAGGGCGCCCGCATCCTGGGCGAGCAGGTCGCCGACCTGCTGATCGAGGACGGCGTCATCACGCAGATCGGCAGCGGACTGGCCGGCGACGAGTCGATCGACGCCACGGACCTGATCGCGCTGCCCGGACTCGTCGACCTGCACACCCACCTGCGCGAGCCCGGACGCGAGGACGCCGAGACCGTCCTGACCGGCACCCGTGCGGCCGCCCGCGGCGGATTCACCTGCGTCTTCGCGATGGCCAACACCGAGCCGGTCGCCGACACCGCCGGCGTCGTCGAGCAGGTCTGGCGCCTGGGGCGCGAGCACGGCTACGCCGACGTCCAGCCGATCGGCGCCGTCACCGTCGGTCTCGCCGGCGAGCGTCTGTCCGAGCTCGGTGCGATGGCCGACTCCGCCGCGCGCGTCCGCGTGTTCAGCGACGACGGCAAGTGCGTCAGCGACGCCGTCCTCATGCGCCGTGCTCTGGAGTACGTCAAGGCCTTCGACGGCGTCATCGCCCAGCACGCGCAGGAGCCTCGACTGACCGAGGGCGCCCAGATGAACGAGGGCCCCCTCTCCGGCGAGCTCGGTCTCACCGGCTGGCCCGCGGTCGCCGAGGAGGCGATCATCGCCCGCGACGTCCTCCTGGCCGAGCACGTCGGCAGTCGCCTGCACGTGTGCCACCTGTCCACCCGCGGTTCGGTCGAGATCGTCCGCTGGGCCAAGAGTCGCGGCATCGACGTCACGGCCGAGGTCACGCCCCACCACCTGCTGCTCGACGACGAGCTCGTCCGCAGCTACGACCCGATCTACAAGGTCAACCCGCCGCTGCGCAGCAAGGACGACGTGCTCGCCGTGCGTGAGGGGCTGGCCGACGGCACGATCGACATCGTGGCCACCGATCACGCACCCCACCCCATGGAGGACAAGGAGTGCGAGTGGCAGGCCGCCGCGTTCGGCATGCTCGGCCTGGAGACCGCGCTGTCGATCGTGCAGAAGACCATGGTCGACACCGGAGCCCTCACCTGGGCCCGCGTGGCCGAGGTCATGAGCGCCACCCCCGCTCGCATCGGCCGCGTCGCCCACCACGGGCGGCCGCTCGCGGTCGGTGAGCCGGCGCACATCGTGCTCTACGACCCGACCGCCACGCGCGTGGTCGAGCCGAGCGACACCGCGAGCCTGTCGCGGAACACCCCCTACGCCGGAATGGAGCTGCCGGGTCGCGTGGTCGCCACGTTCCTGGCCGGCCGGCCCACCGTCCTGGAAGGAAGACTCGTGGAAGGACCGACGCAGTGACCGAAGCCATCCTCGTCCTGGAGGACGGGCGGACCTTCCGCGGCCGTTCCTACGGCGCCACCGGCACGACCATCGCCGAGATCGTCTTCAACACCGGCATGACCGGATACCAGGAGACGCTCACCGACCCGTCGTACCGCGGCCAGATCGTCGTGATGACCGCACCGCACATCGGCAACACCGGCGCCAACGCCGAGGACTTCGAGTCCCGCCGGGTGTGGGTGGAGGGCTACGTCGTGCGCGATCCCGCCCGCCGCGCCTCCAACTGGCGTGCCGACCGCAGCTTGGACGACCTGCTGGTTGAGAGCGGGACCGTCGGCATCAGCGGGATCGACACCCGCGCGCTGACCCGTCACCTGCGCGAGCGCGGCGCCATGCGCGCCGGCATCAGCACCGAGATCCTCGACCCCGAGGAGCTGCTCGAGCAGGTCCGGGTGGCCCCGGAGATGACCGGTGCGAACTTCCTCGCCGACGTCACCGTCGACGATCCCTACATGGTGCCCGCCGTCGGCGAGAAGCGCTTCACCGTCGCCGCCCTCGACCTGGGCATCAAGGGGATGACGCCACGCCTGATGGCCCAGCGCGGCATCGAGGTGCACGTCCTGCCGGCCACCGCCTCGCTCGAGGACGTTCTCGCGGTCGAGCCGGACGGCGTGTTCATGTCGAACGGCCCCGGCGACCCGGCCACGGCCGACCACCAGGTCGAGCTGGTGCGCGGCGTGCTCGAGCGCGGCATCCCGTACTTCGGCATCTGCCTGGGCAACCAGATCTTCGGCCGCGCCCTGGGGCGGGGCACGTACAAGCTCAAGTACGGCCACCGCGGCGTGAACCAGCCGGTGCAGGACCGCACGACCGGCAAGGTCGAGATCACCGCGCACAACCACGGCTTCGCCGTCGACGCGCCGATCGACACCGACTTCGACACGCCGTTCGGTCCGGCGCGCGTCACCCACGTCTGCCTCAACGACGACGTCGTCGAAGGCATCGCCCTGCTCGAAGCCCCCGGCTTCAGCGTCCAGTACCACCCCGAGGCCGCCGCGGGTCCGCACGACGCCGGCTACCTCTTCGACCGGTTCCTTGAACTCATGGAGGCAGCCCGTGCCGAAGCGCACTGACATCGAATCCGTCCTCGTCATCGGGTCCGGCCCGATCGTCATCGGTCAGGCGTGCGAGTTCGACTACTCCGGCACGCAGGCCTGCCGCGTGCTCCGCGAGGAGGGCATCCGCGTCATCCTGGTGAACTCCAACCCGGCCACGATCATGACCGACCCGGAGTTCGCCGACGCCACCTACGTCGAGCCGATCACCCCCGAGTTCGTCGAGAAGGTCATCGCCGCCGAGCGCCCCGACGCGCTGCTCGCCACCCTCGGCGGCCAGACCGCGCTCAACACCGCGATCGCGCTGGCCGAGAACGGCGTCCTGGACGAGTACGGCGTCGAGTTGATCGGCGCCTCCATCGAGGCGATCGAGAAGGGCGAGAACCGCGAGTCGTTCAAGGCGATCGTCGAGGGACTGCCGAAGGAGTGGGGCGCCGAGGTCGCCCGCTCGGTCATCTGCCACACGATGGAGGAGTGCGAGGCCGGCGTCGAGGCGCTCGGCGGGTACCCGGTCGTCGTCCGCCCCTCGTTCACCATGGGCGGCTCGGGCTCGGGTCTGGCCTACGACCACGACGACCTGGTCCGCATCGCCGGCAGCGGTCTGGCACTCAGCCCGACCACCGAGGTGCTCCTGGAGGAGTCGATCCTCGGCTGGAAGGAGTACGAGCTCGAGGTCATGCGCGACACGAACGACAACGTCGTGATCGTGTGCTCGATCGAGAACCTCGACCCGATGGGCGTCCACACCGGCGACTCGATCACCGTCGCGCCGGCCATGACGCTGACCGACGTGGAGTACCAGCGCCTGCGCGACATCGCGATCGGCGTCATCCGGGAGGTCGGTGTCGACACCGGCGGTTGCAACATCCAGTTCGCGGTCAACCCCGAGAACGGTCGCATCGTCGTCATCGAGATGAACCCGCGGGTGTCGCGCTCCTCGGCCCTGGCCTCGAAGGCGACCGGCTTCCCGATCGCCAAGATCGCCGCCAAGGTCGCCATCGGCTACACGCTCGACGAGATCGCCAACGACATCACCCGCGAGACCCCCGCGAGTTTCGAGCCCACCCTCGACTACGTCGTGGTGAAGGTCCCGCGGTTCGCGTTCGAGAAGTTCCCCGCCGCCGACCCGACGCTGACCACCCACATGAAGTCGGTCGGCGAGGCGATGGCGATCGGGCGCAACTTCACCGAGGCGCTGCAGAAGGCGCTGCGCTCGCTCGAGCGTCCGGATGCGGTGTTCTCCTGGACGCAGGAGTGGATCGACCTCGACAAGGACGAGCTGCTGCAGCGCGCCTCCGTGCCGCACGACGGCCGCCTCAAGATCGTCATGGACGCCCTGCGCGCCGGTGCCACCGCCCAGGAAGTGTTCGACGCCACCAAGATCGACCCGTGGTTCGTCGACCAGCTGGCCCTGCTGAACGAGGTCGCGGCCGAGCTCGCCGAGGCCGAGCGCCTCACCCCCGAGCTGCTGCGCCACGCCAAGCGTCACGGGTTCTCCGACGCGCAGATCGGCCGCATCCGTGGTCTGTCCGAGGAGGTCGTGCGCGGCGTGCGGCACGCCCTGGGAGTGCGGCCCGTCTACAAGACGGTCGACACCTGCGCGGCCGAGTTCGCGGCCAAGACCCCCTACCACTACTCGTCCTACGACGAGGAGACCGAGGTCGAGGCGCGTGAGCGCGAGGCCGTCATCATCCTCGGGTCGGGGCCGAACCGCATCGGCCAGGGCATCGAGTTCGACTACTCGTGCGTGCACGCCTCGATGGCCCTCTCCGAGGCCGGCTACGAGACGGTCATGGTCAACTGCAACCCCGAGACCGTGTCGACCGACTACGACACCAGCGACCGGCTCTACTTCGAGCCGTTGACGCTCGAGGACGTGCTGGAGATCGTCGACAAGGAGAAGCCGGCCGGCGTGATCGTGCAGTACGGCGGCCAGACGCCCTTGAAGCGCGCGCGCGACCTCGAGAAGAACGGTGTGCCGATCATCGGCACCAGCCCGGACATGATCGATGCCGCCGAAGACCGCGAGCGCTTCCAGCAGCTGCTGCACGACCTGAATCTCAAGCAGCCCCCCAACCGCACCGCGCGCACCGAGGCGGATGCGATCCGCCTCGCCGCCGAGATCGGCTACCCGCTGGTGGTGCGCCC